>MNEA01000142.1 GCA_001917435.1 Acidobacteria bacterium 13_2_20CM_2_57_6 | reverse complement strand
CATCGAGCGCATTCCCGCCGAGCCGAATCGCGACAATATTTTTGTCTTCTGGGGCGAACTCGCCGTCACTCTTTCCACGCACATGGATACCGTCCCGCCGTTCTTTGTATCTCGCGAGGACGGAGAATTTATTTGGGGCCGCGGTTCCTGCGACGCGAAGGGAATCATCGCCGCGATGATTGCAGCGGCGGAAAAACTGCTCGCGGCAGGCACGCGGAACTTTGGCTTGTTGTTTGTTGTCGGCGAAGAACGCAATAGCGCCGGGGCAAGGGCGGCGGCGGCAACTCCGCGCGGTTCGCGATTTCTTATCAATGGCGAGCCCACTGAAAATTGCCTGGCTCTCGGTTCCAAAGGCGCGCTGCGATTCGAAATCACCGCGTGTGGAAAACTCGCGCACTCCGCCTATCCCGAGCTAGGCCATTCGGCCATCCATACGCTGCTGGATGTTCTTGACGATATTCGACAAATACCATTGCCGGAAGACGTGCTGCTCGGCCGCAGCACGCTGAATATTGGCACGATCGGTGGCGGCCGCGCACCCAACGTGGTTGCGGATCACGCCGAAGCGGAAATTATGTTCCGCACCGTCGGCGATCCCGCGAAGCTGCGTGAAGCTATTTCCGTTGCAGTTGCGGGCCGTGCCGAAGCTCGCGAAGTGCTGCACACGCCGGCGGTCGAACTGTCGAAATTCGATGGGCTGCCCACCACGATTGTTGCCTTCACGACGGACATTCCGACGTTCGATGGAGCGTGGGGCCGGCCCTTCCTCATCGGGCCCGGGAGCATTCACGTGGCGCACACCGCCGAAGAGCGCATCTCCAAAAAAGAATTGTCCGAAGCGGTGGACATTTACGCGCGCATGGCGACGCAGCTTCTCGCCACCGGCCGGAGCGGCGCATGAGCATGGGCCTCGCCATTGTTGGTTACGGAAAGATGGGGCGGCTGATCGAGCAGCTTGCTCCTGAATACGGCTTCGACGTGCGAGCGAAATTCGATGGGCGGAGCAATCCGCGCGGGCAGGCTCTTTCTAGTCAGAATCTTCGCGGAGTGGATGTGGCCGTAGAATTTACTTCGCCCGACGCCGCTCCGGAAAATATTCGTAGCTTGGCTGCGATCGGCGTTAATTCCGTGAGCGGCACGACTGGGTGGTTCGGTGACCTTCCCTCCGTCCGCGAAGCTGTCACGAAAGGCGGAACCGGACTTGTTTGGGCGCCCAATTTTTCCGTAGGCGTAAATCTTTTTATGCAAGCGGTGGCGCATACCGCGGCGCTTTTTGCGAAGCATGTGGACTACGAAGCATGGGCCTGGGAGATTCATCACTCAGCGAAGAAAGACGCACCTTCGGGCACATTGAAAAAACTTGCGGAGGAGATACGAGCGAGCGGCTTCACCCGCCCCGTGTGCTTGAGTTCCAATCGCGCAGGCGCGCATCCCGGCACGCATGAAATTGGCTTTGATTCGGCCGCCGACACCATCACGCTACGGCACACGGCGCGGAGCCGGGATGGCTTTGCGCGCGGTGCATTGCGCGCCGCACGATGGATCAAGGGCAAGCAAGGCGTGTTCGAGTTTCGCGAGATTCTCGGCGAATTGAGCTGAGGAAATTTGGTGACGACGGATCGCCGCCAACATTGTTTGTGGAGTTAGACGAAAAGCATAGCAAGGAGAAGGAACATGTTTACCGGGACCGGAACTGCACTTGTCACGCCATTTCGAACGGACGGTTCGCTCGACGAAGCCGCGCTGCGCCGATTGGTGCGACGACAAATTGATGCGGGCGTCGACTTCCTCGTTCCTTGCGGAACGACCGGCGAGAGTCCGACGCTGACACATGAAGAACACCTTCGCGTCGTTCAGATTACGATCGAGTTGGCGAAAGGGAAGGTGCCGGTTCTCGCGGGCGCGGGCGGCTATAACACCGCGGAAGTCATTGCGCTGGCGCGCGAACTGGCGGCTCTTGGCGCGGATGGGATCCTCTCGGTTACACCGTATTACAACAAGCCGACGCAGGAAGGACTCTTCCAGCATTACCGCGCGATCGCGCAGGCGGTTTCGCTGCCGATCGTTCTTTATAGCGTGCAAGGACGAACGGGTGTGAACATCGAGCCGGCCACGGTGAAGCGGCTGGCGCAAATCGAGAACATCATCGGTATCAAGGAGGCCTCTGGCAACTTGTCGCAAATGGCGGCGATCCTCAACACCGTACCCGAGGACTTCATCGTGGTTTCTGGGGACGATGCCATCACGCTTCCGCTGACTGCGCTTGGCGGACGCGGGGTCATCTCCGTGGCGTCCAATGAAATTCCAGCAGAAATGTCGCAGTTGACGCGGCTCGCGCTCCGTGGCGACTACGCCGGAGCGCGCGCGATTCACCGGCGCTATCATCCGCTGATGGAAATCAATTTCGTTGAATCCAATCCCATCCCGGTGAAGGCTGCCATGGCCGAAATGGGACTGCTCGAACCGGTATGGCGCTTGCCACTCGTTCCGCCCAAGGCGGAGAATCAGGCGCGCATCGGCGCGGTGCTTGAATCGCTCGGACTCGTCAAGAGGGTGCATGCAGCCTGCGCAAATTGAAAAGTTGTTTGACGATGCGCCAGCGCATTATGAAGAAGAACATCAATGGCTTTTCCGCGATTTCAAAGCAGCGCTGAACCGCGGGGACATTCGCGCCGCCGAACCGGATGCCTCCGCAAAATCTGGCTGGCGCGCAAACCCCTGGGTGAAGAAGGGAATTTTGCTGGGCTTTCGAATGGGCGCGATCGCGGACATGTCCATCGACGCAACGAGACAACCGTTCTTTGACAAGTCCACGTATCCGGTGCGGGCGTTCGCGGCTTCCGACGGCGTGCGCATTGTTCCTGGCGGCTCCAGCATTCGCGACGGCAGTTACATCGGGCGCGGGGTAATTTGTATGCCGCCGATGTTTGTGAACGTTGGCGCGTACGTGGGCGAAGGCACGATGATCGATTCGCATGCGCTCATTGGGAGCTGTGCGCAGGTCGGGCGCAACTGCCACATTTCCGCGGGATCGCAAATCGGAGGCGTCCTTGAACCCGTTGGCGCCCTGCCGGTAATTATCGAAGATGAAGTTCTGGTTGGCGGGAATTCAGGTGTCTATGAAGGAACTGTCGTGAAGCGGCGCGCTGTTCTTGGCACCGGCACGATTCTTAATCGCTCGATTCCGGTTTACGATCTGATTCGAGAAAAGGTCTACACGGCCACCGAGGCAGAGCCGCTTATCATCCCTGAAGAAGCCATCGTAGTGCCCGGATCGCGCGCTGTCTCGCATCCTAGCGGTGCGAAATGGGGGCTCGCGCTGCAGGCCGCGGTTATCGTGAAATATCGCGATTCGAAGACGGATGCCCGCGTGCAGCTCGAAGACCTCTTGCGCTAGCGCTTCACTGCGTCAACACTTTTTCAAAAAACTGCAGCGCGCGCGGGTCGTTCGATTGCCCCAGCCAGAACATGGCCTGTTTCCGCACTGCCGGATTCCGATTGGTCTGCGCGACTTCTATCAATTTGGGCACGCCTTCATCCTTCGGCAATTGGCTGAGCGCAAAGACCGCTTTTTTCTTCACTTCCGTGTCGGGGTCGTTCTCGATCGCTCCGGTAATAATGCCGACAGCTTTCTTTCCCGCTCTTTGGGCCAACCAGAACAGAGCCTGTCCGCGCACGTGCGAGCTGGTGTCATCGTGCGCCATACGAATCATTTCATCAAGCGCCTCGGGTTCGTGGCTCACGGAAAGCGCAAACGCAACGTGAGCACGAACATCCGAGCTCGGATCGGCTTTCGCCATGCGTTGCAGAGCGATCAATCCGGCCTTGCCACGCGCCGCCCCCATCCAGAATGCCGCTTGCTTCCGCAATGCTTCGCGCTGCTCCGGCGCTGTAAAGGATTCGAGCGCCCGGTCGGCTGATGCATCCGCATGAAGCGCAATTGCCGTCAACGCGCCGCTGCCGATCTTGCGTTCGCCATGTTCTTCAAAATCCAGACGACGCACGTAAGTTGCGAGGAGCGCAACACTCTCCGGTGCTTTGACTCCCGTGAGCCAGATAAACGGCAGTCCGCCCGCGTCCACCACGCAATCTTCCGATGCAACACGAATTTTAACGACTTGCTTGGCTTCCAGGCGATACAGCACGACAAGTCGACGCGCCCCTTCCAGCTTGATGCTCCCGTCCGAATGCGACGTGCTGGTTGTTCCGCCATTTTCCTTTTCCAGACGGCAAGTTCCGCAATTCCCATCATTCCAGTTGTTGTCGCAGCAAGCGCCACGCTCGCCGGCAACTTCGTCGACGCTATACCCGACCCATTCGGGCGCTTCGGCTTTTCCCGCGAGTTCGCGAATGGCCGCATCGAGACTTGCGCCGACAGCACGCGTCTCCAGCTTCGCGTTTTCAATACGCGGAGCCTCAGACGACTGCATGGTGGCCGTGCCTGCTTGTCCATCTCGGGCCGGGGCATTGCCTTTTGCCAGTTGCACCGCGGCAGTGCTAATTCCAGCCACGATCATCGCGAACCCGAGTGCTTTTTGCAGCGCCGAAACAATTCGTTCTTCTCGCATGGTTTTTCTCCTACTTTTGTAGCAGTTCCATCAGGTAATCGGTGCCTTCTTTGGAATGCATCAGCGACAATTTAGATACCGCCGTCTTTTTGAGTTCAGGGTCTTTCTCGCTTCGCGCGATAGCCACCAGCGCTTTCGCGTTGCCCTGCAAGAAATAGGCGTTCAGCACCTCTGCCTTGACCGCGCGATCTGCTTCCTTGGCGTAAATGTCTTGCAGTGCCTTGCCTGAATCTTCCGAGTGGATCAGGCCAAGGTTTCGAATCGCCGCGCGGCGCAAATCCGCGTCCTTTTCTCCTTGCGCCGCTTTCACGAGCCTTCCCGAATCGCCCGCAAGGAAAAATGCCTGCAGGATGTCTCTGCGCAGATCCGTCGAAGTTTCCGCCTGGTACAACTGCTCCAGTTCGCTCGTTCCATGAACCAGCCCGAGTTGCCGGATGGCCTCGCGCCGCAGCGACTCATCCTTTTCACTCTTCGCCGCAGCGAACAGGTGCTCGTGATCGCCGCCGATCATGTAGCTGCGCAGAATGGCGTGCTTCACAGAGGCGTCGCTGCTCGAGGCGTAAACCTCCGCCAGCGTTTTCCGAGCTTCACTGCCGCCGAAGAGTCCCAGGTATTCAACCGCCTTGCGCTGGAGGTCCGGATTGGTCTGGCCTCGCGCGATTCTGCCCAGAATCTCGCGTGCCTGTGCCGACCCGCTTTGCGCCAGCACAAAGAGCGCCTTCGATTTTTCCTTTGGAGTGCCCGAACCGTTGATCACTTTCTCGAGCAAGGGCAGCGTGCGCTCCGGGTCGCTGCTCATCAGCCCTTGAATGGCCAGCATTTTCAATTCTTCGTCGCTCTGGTCTGCTGGCTTTACAGGTTGCCCGGTGGATTGCTTTACTTCGATCTCCAGAGCAGTAGCGTCTTTTTGCCAGCGGCTTTGCGGAAACCGCCGCTTCATATCGGCAATCGTGGCCAGAGCCGTGTCTCTCTTGCCCATGCGGTTCTCTGCGTACGCCTTCCAGTAGAGGGCCGCATCCGTTTGCGGGCCGTTCAGATCCGCTAGTTGCCGGAATTTGTCCGCGGCCCGGTCGTAGCGATCCTCATCCAAGTCTTCACGGCCGTCGTCGTACAATTCTTGCAGCCGTTCTATTTTTTCTTGCACCCGCTCGCGCGCTTCCTGTTCGCGCTCGCGCTTTTCCTCTTCTCGTTCACGCGCTTCCTGCTCGCGCTCGCGCTTCTCCTGTTCTTTGTCTCGCGCCTCCTGAGAGTCTTGCAGCGAATCTCCGGACTGCATGCGAATTGCCTTGAGCTCACGGGCGCGCGTGGTTGCCGGCGCCAGCAGCAGCGCGGTGATTGCGATCCAGGCCGCGCTTGCCTTTCCAACTGAATTGCCGATGGTCATACCTTGTTCCTCTCTCTTTTCGCAGAATCGTTTTGCGGCGCAGGCTTGCTGGCCTCCTGCCGTTGTTGCAGTTCCTTGTTGACCACACGAACCTTGAACAGAATCCCGCGCGCCTCGATCTTTTTCTGTATGGCCTCAAGCTGCGCCGGCGTTACTTCTCCCGGGCTATGCGCCACGTCCAGGAGCACGCGCTCCAGTTCGTCCAGCACGCTAGCGAGTCCCGCATCCCCTTCTCGTAGAGCGGTCTGCCGGTACAAACGGTTTTCCTGCAGTAAATCTTCCGCGCGGCGTTGCTCAGCCGAGATGTCCACTTCTTTCTGCTTGGGGTTGTCCGGCGCCTCGTTTGAAAGCTCGATTAACATCCGCTCGGAGTGGCCAAGGTGTTCGCCTACGGCGACGACCAGCACGCGTTCCCGAACTTGTTCCTTGTTCACGACGTTGTCACCGATGCCGCCGTGCTTCGTGATGCGCCCGGCAACGAAAGCCGCGACAATCAGCGCAACGATCCCGCCCGCCGCCGCGAGCCGTCGCGGCTCGAACCACGCCTGCCACCAACGTCCTGGTTGTTCCGCCAGCCGCGGTGCAATTTCCTTCCAGACTTGCCGCCCGTAATCTGCTCCCGGATCCGGCACCGGCAGCGTATCCAGCGCCGCGAGCACTGCCTCGATTCGCTCCATCTCGGCGCGGCACTTTTCGCAGGCCGACAGATGATCCGCTATCACTGCGCGCCGCTCGGCAACTCCCTCGCGATATGCAATCAATTCTTCTTCCCTCATGTGTCTCATGACTCAGTTCCCATCGCGCGTGCCTGCGCTTTTGTTTCCACAAACGGCTGCAGCGCATGGCGCAATTTTTGGACGGCTCGAAAGACCGTGTTCTTCGCCGCGCTCGAACTCGATTTCAAGACTCCCGCGATTTCTTCGATCCCGCAGCCCTCCCAATGCCGCATCACGAAAGCCGTTCTTTCGGCCTCCGAAAGGGCCGCCAGCGCCCGCTCCATCTGTTTTCGCAGCTCGAGACTCTGCGTCAACCGTTCCGGAGTCGGCGCTTCATCCGGGACGCGATTTACGGGATCGTTTTCCGTTCCCTCCCGGTCTTCGACTCTGGGCGTTTCCCGGAGCGCGTTTTCCTTCTGGCGCTGACGCATGCGGTCAATCGCGTAGTTCGCGGCAATTCGATAAACCCAAGTCCCGAAATTTGCTCGCGCCGCAAACTGACCGAGCTTTTGATACCCGCGCAAAAACGCCTCCTGGACCACTTCTTCGGCATCGTGCCGGTTCCCGGTCATGCGGTAGGCAAGCCGGAAAACGCTGTGGCTGTGCCGCTCAACCAGAACGCGATAGGCATCGCGATCGCCCGCGAGCGTGCGCTCCACGGCGAGGGCGTCGCTCTCTGCGATGGCCTGGGCGCTATCGACGCTCTGCTGCATCCGAGTCATTAGACAGGATTCGAGGCTTGCGGTTAGGTTGAGCTTAGACCCTTGTCCATCAACAACATAGCGCTTCTTGGGTCTCAAAAGGGACTACTGGAAAGGGGGCCTGGGCCGGTTCGGCCCGAAAGTTCCTCATAGCCTCATAGAAAGTTAATCACCGACCATTCATCGTTTCACTCGTACCGCAACGCGACTATCGGATCCACCTTCATCGCGCGGCGTGCCGGCACACAACACGCCGCCAACGCCACGATCGCCAAAATAGTGCCAACTCCGGCGAAAGTCAGCGGATCCGTGGCACTCACGCCAAAAAGCTGATTAGCCATCAGGCGGGTGAGCCCCAGCGAGGCCAACAGCCCAATGAGAATTCCGATGACCGTCGTCTTCATGCTTTCAGCCAAAATCTGGCGCAGCACATCGCTCCGCCTGGCGCCCAATGCCATGCGTATACCGATTTCATGCGTCCGTTGCCCCACCAGATAGGAAATGACGCCATAAATCCCCATGCTCGCCAGTCCCAACGCCAATGCGCCAAAGACGCAAAGCACGATCATCGAGACCCGGCGCGCCGCCAACGAATCGGCAATTATCTCTTCCATGGTTTGCGCGTTGAACATAACCTGCTCGCTGCTGATTTCTTTCAGGGCCCTTCGGATATTTCCGGCCGCTGCCTCTGTACTGCCGTCGATGCGCACCAGCACACCAGTCCCGCTGGATGACAGGTGCATGATCTCGTCTGGGCCCTGCAAGTAGGAGGAATAAAGCTGTGCTCGGAGTGACTGCTTGTCGTCTGAATCGAGACCCCACTGTTTTACGTGTCCGACGACTCCAACGATTTCCGCCATTCCTCCCAAAGAAGCCAGATTCAGGCGCTTCCCGATGGGATCTTGGCCGCCAAAGAACTTTTGCGCGAACACATCATCAACGACGATCACGTGCCGCGAGTGTTCACGATCTTGCTCCGTAAAGAAGCGGCCGCGCTCCAGCGGAATTCCCATAACCTTCAAATAGTCTTCTTGAACCACGTAGCTGATGGCCCAGCTCATTTCGCTCTCGCTGGCCGGTTTTGGCTGTCCTTCCATCCAGAATAGCTCTTCATCGTCGCTTGCCAGCGGCACGGCGGCCCACGAAAGGGACACGGCCTTTACACCAGGAGTCGAACGCAGCTTGTCCTGAATCGCCCGCAGGGCCGCGCGAATCGCATCAGCGCTCGCATCTCTCATCGACGACGGAAGAGAGACCCCGAATGTCAGCACATTGCGCGAATCAAAGCCTGGATTCACGCTCCAAAGCGCGCTTAGGCTGCGGATCATCAAGCCTGCCGCGATCAACAACACCAGCGCCATGGCCATTTCCGCAACTACGAAAGCTCCCTGCACGCGTTGTTTTCCGCCGCCGGACCTCTGTCCTCCTTCTTTCAATGTGTCGTGCAAATTCGTCTTCGAGATTCGCAACGCCGGCACAAGTCCAAACAAAATGCCACAAAGCAGCGCAATGCCCGCTGTGAACAGCAAAACTTTCCAATCCATTCCAACTTCACTCGCGCGCGGCAATCCCGAAGGCAATCGCTGCAGCGCCACCTTCGTTCCCCACGCAGCGATTACGAAGCCGAGTCCGCCGCCCGCCAGTGCCAGCAGCATGCTTTCTGTCAGAAGCTGCCGTACGATTCTTCCCCGGCCAGCGCCCAGCGCCGCGCGAACGGCGAACTCACGATTGCGTCCCATTGAGCGGGCCAGGAGGAGATTGGCCACGTTCACGCACGCGATCAAGAGCACGAATCCGACGGCCGCGAGCAATACCAGCAGAAGCCGCCGTACATCGCCGACCATCTGCTCCTTAAGTGGAATGAGCGTCGCCCCGATGCCCTTGTCCGCCTCTGGATATTCTTCCGCCAGGTGTTCCGTTACTCGCGCCATATCGGACCGCGCCTGTTGAATCGTCACATCCGGTTTCAGCCGCCCAAGTCCATGAATTCCCAGGCCCGCCATCCGGATGTGTAGCGCCGGATTCGTCCACAGGCCGATAGGAACGTACAGTTCGCTGGCGCGAAACGTTCCAACCTGCAAGTTGAAATTCGCCGGCACCACGCCCACAATCGTGTAGCTTCGTCCATCCAGCGTGAGCCCTTTTCCAAGCGCATCCGGCGCGGACGCAAACTTCCGGTTCCAGAATCCCTCACTGATAATCACAATAGGATTGGCCCCGAAATGGTCTTCCCCTTCCTCGAACAACCGCCCGATCAACGGTTTTACTCCGAGCATGGGAAAAAAATCAGTGGAAACAAATTGCGTACGCACTTGTTCCGCATCGCCGGCACCCGTCAGATTGAACGAATATCCACGCGAAATAGCCATCTTGGAAAAAGTCGTGTTCTGTTTACGCCAGTCTTGAAAGTTCAGGAAGGAGATTGAACCTGCTTCAAAATTCGGCTTGCTTTCGTGGAGCGTCACCAGTTGTTCCGGCTGCGGATAGGGCAGGGGATTGAAGAGCACGCCGTTCACTACAGAAAACAGCGCCGTGTTCGCGCCAATTCCCACCGCCAGCGTCAGGACCGCCGCGGCCGCGAACCCCGGCGACTTCGCAAGCATCCTCATCCCAAATCGCAAGTCCTCTATTATCCGATCGAGCGATCCCCAGCCCCAGACGTCGCGCGTCACTTCCCGCACTAGCCCCACGTTGCCGAACTCGC
>MNEA01000044.1 GCA_001917435.1 Acidobacteria bacterium 13_2_20CM_2_57_6 | reverse complement strand
AAGTGTGAATTCTGCGGCAAAGCGCCGCGTTTTGGAAATGTGATCAGCCACGCGAATAACACGCGGCGGCGCCGGTGGAATCCGAACTTGAAGCGCGTGCACGCGGTGGTGGCGGGCGTGAGGAAGCAAGTCCGTGTGTGCACGGCATGCATCCGCGACGGCAGAGTGAAGAAAGCCGCCTGAGCATCCAACCTTGAAATTAACCGTTGCGAACCTGCGTTCCGTGGCGTACCCGATGAAGCACTCCAAAGGAGTGAAGCTGGCGGCAGCGTGGCTTCCTCTGGCGGCGATGGTATTCGCGATCGCCGCGGGCTGCAACAAACAGACGCAGCACGCGCCCGACGTGTGGGCGATGGTGAACGGGAAAGAAATCAAGCGGGAAGAAGTCGACAAATACTACCGCACCCGCGTAAACCCGGAAGGGCAGGAGCCTTCGCAGGAAGAGTCGCTGTCGCAAAAGCTCAACGTTCTCGACGAGCTGATCAACAACGAGATTTTGCTCGAAAAAGCGAAGAAGCTGAATCTTGAAGCGAGCGATGGCGAAGTGGAAGACAAGTTCACCGAGCTGAAGAGCCCGTACACCGAGGACGAATTTCAGCGGCGGCTGAAAGATCAAGCCATGACCGTGGAGGATCTGAAGCTAGAGCTCCGCCGGCAGCTTTCGATCCAGAAGTTGCTGAACCATGAGGTGGTGGCGAAGATCACCATCACGGACCAAGACATTTCGGATTTTTACGACGCGAACAAAGCGCAGTTCAACGTGGCGGAGCCGCAATATCACATCGCACAGATCGTGGTGACACCCCGGAAAGAACAGCAGATCCGCAACCGGAAGAACGACGATGCAGCCAACGAAGCCGAAGCCCAGCGAAAAGTGAAGATGCTGATGGACCGACTCAACAGCGGCGCGGACTTCTCACAATTGGCGATGGATTATTCCGAAGACATGAACACCGCCGGCACCGGCGGCGATCTGGGCTTCGTTCCGGAATCGGCGCTGAACCAGTCTGATCCAGCGCTGAAAAAGATTGTGGTGGGATTGAAGGCCGGGCAGGTCAGCCAGCCGGTTCAAGTTGTGCCGAAAGATGGCCCGCGCATCCTAATCCTGAAGCTCATTGCGCGGGAATCCCCGGGGCTGCGTGGCATCGCCGAACCGCAAGTGCAACAAACCATCCGCGATACGCTGCGCAACCGCAAGGAACAATTGCTGCGCCTCGCGTATCTGGCAATTGCGCGGGATGGGGCGCAGGTGAAGAACTTCCTGGCGGAACAGGTCATCGAGGCTGCGGGCAAGCTGCCAGACGCGGCGAAAACCACCATGCCGCAGCGGTCGATCGGGCACTGAAGAATTTTTCCTTCCGAAATTCCAACTTCCAATTCCCCTCGGAATGAGAATTGTTGAGACTGAGTGGAAGTTTAGGCAACCACGCAGAGGACTTCACCGGCGTTGACCGGCTGGCCTTCTTTGGCCAGGACGCGCTCGATGACGCCACTCTTGGGTGAGCGGATTTCGTTTTGCATTTTCATCGCTTCGACAACCAGAAGGCCCTGGCCGGCTTCGACGTGGTCTCCTTCCTTGACGAGAAGACGCACGATTTTGCCTGGCATGGGCGCAAGGATTTGTTGGCGGCCTTCGGCTTCGACGGCGCCATGGCGGCGGCCGCTCCAAGCGCGGGGATCGATGACTTCGGCGGTGAATTCCTGCCCGTTCGTATGAAGTTTCAATTTACCGTCTGGGGACGGCGTCACTGTGATTTCGAAGGATTGGCCTTCGAGCAAAATGGAAAGCGTGTTGGGAGCGGTCTCGACGGCGTCGACGGCGACGGTCCGGCCATCCAGCGTCACGCGCCAAGCGACACGATCGCGTTCGAGTTCGATCATGCGAGTTTCTTCTCCGGACGCCGATGCGAATTGGACTTCGTATTTCACGGTCGGCGGTCCAGTTGCTCGCGGCGGCCCTCGAGCTTCCATCGAGAGGGCTGGTCTGCGAAAAACGCAGGCTGAGAGGCCTGTCTGTCTGATTGATTGGCCTGCCAAATCGCAGCGGCAATGGCGGCGGCGTCAGAAGCGGCGCTTCCTGGCCGATGATCGTTAGCAAGAGATGACGCGAAACGTGGACGCCGCAGCAAGTCGTCCAGCCACCTTGTGTGGACTTCGCCACGGAGAAAATCGGGTTCATCCAGGATGCGGCGGAAAAGACCTGCGTTGGTCTTGATGCCGATGACGGTGTACTCCTCGAGAGCGCGACGAAGGCGGGCAATGGCTTCCTCACGGCTATTGCCCCAGGCGATGAGCTTGCTAAGAAGCGGGTCGTAATCGTTGGGCACGGTCCAGCCTTCATAGACACCATCGTCCAAGCGAATGCCTGGGCCGCTCGGAACGTTGCGGGAAAGAATCTTTCCGGGCGAGGGGAAAAAATCATTGTCGGGATCCTCGGCGTAGAGACGCACTTCCATGGCGTGGCCGCGCGGCGTAATGGATTCCCATGCGAAGGGCAGGCGGTGTCCGGCGGCGATGGCAATCTGGAGCTTTACGAGGTCAAGGCCGGTAACCTGCTCGGTGACGGGATGCTCGACCTGCAAACGCGTGTTCACTTCTAAAAAATAAAAATTGAGATTGGCGTCAACCAGGAATTCGACGGTGCCGGCGTTCACATAACGGCCGGCGCGAGCGAGGCGTACGGCGGCGTCGCCCATCTTCTTGCGGAGGTCGGGCGTGACGATGGGTGAAGGCGCTTCCTCGATCACTTTTTGATGGCGACGCTGGACGGAACACTCGCGTTCCCCAAGAGAGACGACGCGACCGTGAGCATCGGCGAAAATCTGGATTTCGACGTGATGGGGCCGGTCGAGATATTTTTCGAGGTAAAGGCGATCGTCGCCGAAAGCGTTCATGGCTTCCGAAGAAGCGTCGCGGAAGGCGGACTCGAATTCGGCGGTGCTGTGGACAAGGCGCATGCCCTTGCCACCGCCACCGGCGACAGCTTTGAGAAGAACGGGGTAGCTCATACGTTGCGCGAGGGCTTGCGCTTCCGCGGGATTTTCGATGGGGTCGTTCGTCCCGGGAACCGAGGGAACATCGGCACGGCGGGCAAGCTGGCGTCCGGCGGTTTTGGAACCGAGAGATTCCATGGCGTCGGCTGGCGGGCCGATGAAGGTGATGCCGGCATCGGTGCAGGCGCGCGGCAGGGCAGCGTTTTCCGCGAGGAACCCATAACCCGGATGCACGGCGTCGCAGCCGCCGCGGCGCGCGACATCCATGAGTTTGTCAATGCAAAGATAACTCTCGCGCGAAGGCGCTGGGCCGATGGGATACGCTTCGTCGGCGAGGCGGACGTGAAGCGATTTGCGGTCGACGTCACTAAAAACGGCGACGGAGCGGATGCCCAGTTCGCGGCAAGCGCGCAGAATGCGCACGGCAATCTCGCCGCGATTGGCGATCAGGATTTTCTTGAACATAGAACGGTCGAGCGAGGTGCGAGTTTAACACGGAGGGAAGCGAACACCGCGAACCGGCGAAAGCTTTGTTCTACGGCAAAACTAGTTCAGCAGCTTCTTCAAATCCTTCCACTTGACTAGGATTACGTGGTTTTCTTCGATGGCCCTCTTGAATTCGAAACTGGTGACAAGATCATAGTCGCGCTGCCGCCAGGCAGAACCGAAGTCCGGATGATCCAGAGTTACGGCTTGAAGTTCAGCGTCGTCATGACCGAGGTGGACGATCATTTCGGTGACGCCGGATTTCAGGTTCTTCACAGCATGGACATAGAAATCGCGCCATTCACTCGAGCGAACCGACGGATTGGCCATGACTACGGAATCCAGAATGACGTCCTTCTCGGAAAGGCTGGAGAAAAAGTCAGCGGGCAAATTGGGAAGCCGAAGTGCTAGAAAAGGCAAATCGTATTCATGAGCGACCCTGACGTAGACGGAGAAAAGTTCCGGCTTAGAAAAAAGCACGCCCATGTGGCTGTCCAGGTGAGTGGGATGAATTCCGAGAGCGATAGCGCGTTCGATCTGGGCGCGAATTTCGCGCTCGGCTTCCGCGGGCTTCAAATTGAGAGCGGCAGCAGGAGTCTCCGCCCACAAATAGCCGGATGGATCGAGGAGGCTTGCGACTTTGTCGATTGATGAGACCGGGCCCCAGCGATCGACTTTCCATTCGCTGGTCAGGGTGAGGTGCAAACCTAGGTCTGCGTCCGGATGGTCCTTTGCGTAGGAGGCAACTTCGGTGAGCCAGGAGCAAGGCACCATGATACTGGCGGAAGTAACCGCGTTCTTGCTGAGAGCGTCAAAGCTGGCGGTGTCCACGGAGTGGGCCACGGCAAGATCGTCGGCGTGAACGATCAGGAGTTTCGAATCCGCGGGATAGCCCAGGCGTTCGGCTACCGTCCTAGTCTGGGCACGCCCAGCGGCCGCCGCGAAACATAGAAGCAAACCAGCGGCGGCCAGGTTTTCAAAGCGCATCGGAAACTCCAGTAATGGGATTTCGCGGTAAAGCGTAACACGATCGAGAGGCATAGCTTCATCGCGTGCAAAAATTGTCGTGCGCGGAGTCGTTTGGTTTGAAGAACTCTTCACGATTGCGGCAGGGATGGTGTATACACAGAATCCTGCAACTACGATCGGGAGGAAAGCCAAGATGAAACGAGGCTACTTGTTGCTTGCAATCGGAGTCTTTGTGCTCGCGCCGGTGCGCGCCCAGGATGCCGTCATCGCCCCGTCGGACAATCTCGTGGTGGATGGCGTACCGAAGATTCCGGCGTCCATCGCGAAAACTGCGGGGAGGTACGCATCCTATCGGAGCGCGAACTTGGCGGATTGGCATCCCGCGAAACGAGAGATGTTGATTGCCACGCGGTTTGCGGAGACGCCCCAGCTTCATCTGGTGAAGATGCCGGGAGGCGAGCGGCAGCAGTTGACGTTCTTCGCGGACTCGGTAGGCAGCGGGCGGTTTCACCCGAATGGCGGTGACTACATTCTTTTTGCGAAGGACATTGGAGGCGGCGAGTGGTTCCAGCTTTATCGTTACGACGTGGCCACGGGCGACGTGACACTGCTGACGGACGGGAAGTCGCGAAATTTGCCGGGGCCGTGGTCGTCGAGCGGCGATCAGATCGCCTATCTGTCCACACGGCGTACGGAAAAAGACACGGATTTGTGGGTGATGAATCCCGCGGACCCGAAGTCGGATCACTTGCTGACGCAGCTTGTGGGCGGCGGATGGCAGCCCCTTGATTGGTCGCCGGATGACAAGAAGATTTTATTGGCGGAAGAGCTATCCATCAACGAATCGTACTTGTGGCTAGTGGATACGGCAACCGGTGAGAAGACGGAGCTGACGCCGAGAAATACGCCTGAAAAAGTTTCCTATGGCGAAGGACGGTTCAGCAAGGATGGCAAGGGAATTTATGTCACCACAGACAAGGATTCGGAGTTTCATCGGCTGGCCTACCTGGATCTGGCAACGAGGCAGCCACAGTACCTGACGACGAACATTTCGTGGGACGTGGAGACGTTCGACCTGACGCACGATGGAAAAATGATTGCGTTCTTGACTGATGAAGAAGGCATGAGCGTCCTGCACGTGATGAACACATCCACGAAGAAAGATATGCCGCTGCCGAAGCTGCCGGTGGGAGTGGTGGGTTCGCTTCGCTGGCACAAAAATGGGCATGCACTTGGATTCTCGCTAAATAATGCGCGGGGACCGGGCGATGTGTATTCTCTGGATGTGGCTACGGGAAAAGTGGAACGGTGGACGACAAGCGAGACGGCTGTGAAGACGGATGGATTCCCCGAAGCGGAGCTGGTGCGATGGAAAAGTTTCGACGGGAAAATGATCTCGGGGTTCTTGTACAAGGCGCCAGCGAAGTTCACCGGCAAGCGGCCGGTGTTGGTGGTGATTCATGGGGGACCAGAGGGGCAGTCGCAGCCAACGTTTCTGGGACGCAGCAATTATTTGTTGAACGAACTGGGGATCGCGCTGATTTATCCGAATGTGCGCGGGTCGACGGGATATGGAAAGACCTTCTCGCTGCTGGACAATGGCTTTAAGCGCGAGGATACGTACCAGGACATCAACGCACTATTCGACTGGATCGCGGCGCAGCCGGGACTAGACAGCGAACGGATTGCGGTGACTGGCGGAAGCTACGGCGGACACATGACGCTGGCAGTCTCGACATTTTACAGCGATCGGATTCGCTGCTCCGTGGACATCGTAGGCATGTCGAACCTTGTGACCTTTCTCGAGCACACGGAAGCCTATCGGCGCGACTTGCGACGCGTGGAGTACGGCGACGAACGCGAACCGAAGATGCGAGAGTTCCTAGAGAAAATCGCGCCAATGAACAACATCGAAAAAATCAAGAAGCCCATGTTTGTGATCGCGGGAAAGAACGACCCGCGCGTGCCGGTGAGCGAATCCCAGCAGATCGCTGACGCCCTGAAGAAACAAGGTTCCCCCGTCTGGCTGCTCATCGCCAAGGACGAGGGTCATGGATACCGGAAAAAGCCGAACCAGGATTTTCAGTTTTACGCGACAGTGGAGTTCTTGCAGGAGTACTTGCTGAAGTAGATCTAACGCAGTCCTGACCACGCCTCGGCCACTGAGGGCCGCCCGCTGCACCTGTACCCAAGACAAGCTACTACAGCGGAATGTTGCCGTGTTTTTTCTTGGGGTTGGTGTCGCGTTTGTTTTCGAGGGCGCGAAGGGAGGTGATGATGCGAGCGCGCGTGTCGGCGGGATCGATAATCGCATCGATGTAGCCGCGCTCGGCCGCGACGAATGGATTGGCAAAGCGTTCGCGGAATTCGGAAATTTTTTCCTGGCGAAGCTTTTCGCGCTCGGAATCGGCAGCCTTTGCCAGTTCGCGTTTGTAGACAATGTCCACCGCACCTTCCGGGCCCATGACGGCGATCTCCGCGGTGGGCCAGGCGAAATTGGCATCGGTTCGAATATGCTTCGAGGCCATGACGCAGTACGCGCCGCCATAGGCCTTGCGGGTGATGACGGTGATTTTCGGGACGGTGGCTTCGGCGAAGGCGAAAAGCAGCTTGGCGCCGTGCCTGATGATCCCGCCGAATTCCTGCTGGGTGCCCGGCAGGAAGCCGGGGACATCCTCGAAAGTAATCAGCGGAATATTGAAAGCGTCGCAAAAACGAACGAAGCGGGCACCTTTGACGGAAGCGTTGATATCGAGGACGCCTGCGAGAATAGCTGGTTGATTGCCGACGATGCCGACAGGCCGTCCGTCAAGCCGCGCAAAGCCCACAACGAGGTTCTTTGCGTAGTGTTCGTGGACTTCGAAGAAAAATCCGTCGTCAACGATGGAATGGACAGCGTCCTTGATGTCGTACGGCTTCTGCGGATCGGCCGGAACGAGAGTGTTGAGCGATTCGTCGCGGCGAGCTGGAGGGTCTGAAGTAGCGCGGCGGGGCGGGTCTTCCAAATTGTTCGAGGGGAGAAAACTCATCAGCTCGCGAATCATGGCGAGGCAATCGGCGTCGTCACGGGAGACGAAATGGGCCACGCCGCTGGTTGCGTTGTGCGTCATTGCGCCGCCGAGTTCCTGCTTGGTGACTTCCTCGTGCGTGACGGTCTTGATGACGTCTGGGCCGGTGACGAACATGTAAGAAGTTTCGCGGGTCATGAAAATGAAGTCGGTAATCGCCGGTGAATAGACGGCGCCGCCCGCGCACGGGCCCATGATGGCGCTGATCTGAGGAATGACTCCGCTGGCAAGCGTATTGCGAAGAAAAATATCCGCGTAACCGGCAAGAGAAGCCACACCCTCCTGAATACGCGCGCCACCGGAATCGTTGAGCCCGATGACGGGCGCGCCTACGCGCATGGCAAGATCCATGATCTTGCAAATTTTCAGCGCGTTCGTTTCCGACAGCGAGCCGCCGAAAACGGTAAAGTCCTGCGCGAAAACGTATACGAGCCGGCCATCGATGCGGCCAAGGCCAGTCACAAAGCCGTCCCCCGCGGGACGCTGCTCCTCCATTCCAAAATCCACGCAGCGGTGACGGACAAATTTGTCCAGCTCCTCGAACGTGCCATCGTCCAACAAAAGATGAATGCGCTCGCGAGCCGTGAGTTTGCCGGTTTTATGTTCGCGCTCGCGGCGTTCGGGGCCGCCGCCGGTTTCCGCTTCTTCGGAAATGCGGCGAAGCTCTTCCATGCGGTCGCGATGTTTGCCTTCAGGAATCAAACCGCGCTTGGGCTCAGACAACGGGTCCTCCCTCGGAAGGGGGTTCCTTGGAGCCAAAAATACGAACGGCAAGATGCGTGGCAATCCAAGTAGTTCCAAGAAGTAGGACGACTCCGAGCAGCAGTTCCGCCCCCATCGCAGCCGCCCGCTGGAGAGGAGATTCGAGCGCCGTCACGTATTCCGTTGCCTTTACAAGAATGAACATGGCCCAGAGAGTCAACGCCACGATGAGGACGGTGGTTACGACGGAAGCGAGGATCATCTTCATGCGATTGGATTTGGGCCGCCCGGAAGCGCCATGGAGAAGGATAGCGCAACCCGAGGGAAACCTGCACGCAGAAGGAAGTCAGTTAGCGGAAGAGCAATCAGGTGCGGGCGCTTCGAAGCTCAGCGCAAGCCCGACCAATCGTCCGCGACCAGGATGGAATCGCTGGGATTGGCCGCGTCATATTTGATACTCGCGGGCTGGCCGGCCACAAGGCGTTCCAGCCGAACCTGGCTCTCGAGGCCGGTAATGTCCTGTGCGGTGTGATAAGTTACGCCGGAAATCAGGTAACTGTAGGAGACAAAGTACCGTGGTCGCACGTCTTTCAGCGGGCGCGCGCTGGATCCAAACAAACCCTTGCGCACCTCTTTCGATTCCGGGGGACGCTCGACAAGATCCACAATCTGCCCTTCGGCAATGCGGCCGATCTGATTCAGGTGGAGGCGGCGCTTGCGTTCCGCTTCTTCGGGATCCACGGCGGGACGGAAGAACGCATAGGCGATCATGGCCAGCGCGGCGATTGCCGCTCCGCCCATGACTAGCAACAGTTTCCAATCGGCAAGCAATTCCTTCAACGGGCAGACTCCCCAATCTAAAATGGGTGGGATTGCATAAAGGCACGCCGAGGGTTGGCGTGCGCACAGCGCGGTGGGGAGGTCTTTCCCCATCCGCCGGTGCCCCACTGATGGGTATTCTACCGAATCCATACGGGGTACGTGAAACTACGCAGGTGCCTGCACCGGATTGCGCAACACGCCAACGCCGACAACGCTCACCTCCACGGTATCTCCGGCAACCAGCGGGCCGACGCCGGCGGGCGTGCCGGTGGCGATGAGGTCCCCGGGCATCAGCGTCATCATGCGAGAAATCCAGCGCACCAGAAACGCAGGCGAGTAGATCATCAGCGAGGTCACGCCGGATTGCCGTCGCGAGCCGTTCACGTACGTCTCGACAGGGACATGGGAAGGATCGAGCGCGGTCTCAATGTGTGGTCCCACGGGGCAGAAGGTATCGAAACCCTTGCCGCGCGTGAACTGAACGTCACTCTTCTGCAGATCGCGCGCCGTAACGTCGTTGAGGCAGGTGTAGCCCATCACGAAGGAGAGAGCATCTTCGGCATCGCTAAGTTGCGAGCAGCGACGGCCGATGACCAGTGCGAGTTCGCCTTCGTGCTCCACGCGTTGCGAATATTTTGGCAATACGATCGCTTCTTCCGGTCCGATGATGGAAGAGGGCGGCTTGAGGAACATCAACGGCTCTTTCGGGACTTCGTTGCCCATCTCCGCGGCGTGGGCGGCATAATTGCGGCCGATGCAAACAATCTTCGAAGGCTCGACGGGAGCGAGCAGCCTCACCTCGGCAAGTCGCGCGGAACGCGAGCCGCGGGACCACGCTCTCCAAGGCGGGCCGGAGATCTCGACGACATTTTCTCCTTCGATGAGCGCGTACCGCGACGATGCAGAACCTGCAGAGGAAGCGTCGAGCATCACGTAACGGCAAATTTTCATCCGTGTTTAGCTCGCGTGGTGATTGGGATGAGAAGCATGCGCTTCACGGGCTCTCCAGATCGTCGCGGCAATCCAGCAGAGCGTGGTGAGAATCAGGTACACGACGGCGCCTAGCATAAAAATCTGGAACGTGCTGTGCCAATTGCTGAGGCCTCGAAACACCAGGCACAGCGCGCGATAGCTCAGGCTGAAAATGAGCCAGCCAATAAGGCTCGAAGCCAGCAGATGCCCCGGCAAGCGCAGAAAGCGAAACACGGG
>MNEA01000089.1 GCA_001917435.1 Acidobacteria bacterium 13_2_20CM_2_57_6 | reverse complement strand
CTGAACCTTCAGTCCGAGGTGCGGCCGTGCGCCTCTGCTCCAGAGTTCGTATTCCTGCTTCGCGATGGTGAACTCTTGGGTGAATTCCGAGCTGCCGTGGGGCTCCAAAATGACGTTGACGGGCTCGTCCGTCGCCTTCCCGTGGGGCAGAAACTCGCGCAGGCGCACCTGGGTCACAAACATCCTGTCGTCACTGGCATTCATCAGGCGAATCTGCATCGTGACGCGCACTTCAGTTCCCAGGTCGGTCGTCTGCGTGATTTTGTACACCCCGGACACGAGTTGCCCTGCCACCCCTCGTGGAGAACAAATTCCCAGGGCAAACAGCGACACCAATGCGCAGCAAACCAGTGAGGCGATGAATTTTCTTGAGTTCATGGTCAAAACTCCTTTCCGCGAACGTGCCGCAGCAGCGGCGAGACTTAGCGATGGGACAGGCGCATCAAGAAACGGCAAGAAGTGTCGGAAGCTTCCAAAGGAGAAACTAACCGGCGTTATGGAAAGCAGAGGAAGCTTCTGTGGACGCACACACACATGGAGCCGAGCATCGGTGATCCCTGGGAAAAGCGAAGGCGGCCGTTGGTAAAACGAGAGACGCCGTCGGAGATCCGTGCCCCATAGCACCCCGGCCCTAAGACGCCTGGACACTCGAGCCGACTATAGCGGGCTGACTATAGCTCACGGGTTATGTACTCCTGGGAGGACTGGCCAGCAATCGGGGGAACTATTGAAAACGGTAGGGGAAAACCTTCGACGAGGGGAGGGGGAGTTCAGTGCGAGGCGAAGATGCTGTTTGTGGCGGGATAGACGCGGCGGAAGGCGGCGTAAGAGGAGTTGAGGATAGCGACGGCAGCGTGCTGAGGACTGACGCGCGAGGCGACGCGGACGGTGGCGGCGCAGGCAGCGTCAACCGAGGGCCACAGGCCAGCGCCGACGCCAGCGAGGAGGGCAGCGCCGTAGGCGGCTCCTTCCTCGGCTTCGACAATTTCGACGGCGCGGCCGTAAACATCGGCCTGGATCTGGCGCCATAGCGGAGAGCGAGCGCCGCCTCCGCCGAGCCGCATGCTGGTGACGGGGACGTTCATTTCTCCGAAAAGAGTGAAGGTGTCGCGGAGGCTGAAGGCGACGCCTTCAAGAATTGCGCGAACGACATGGGCGCGTGTATGTGAGGCAGTTAGGCCGACGAGTGCGCCGCGGGCGTTGGAATCCAGATGCGGAGTGCGCTCGCCCATGAGATAGGGCGTCCACAAGAGGCCGTCGGAACCTGCGGGAATTTTGGCGGCTTCGGCTGTGAGCTGGTCGTAAGTTTCTTGAGTGCCGCTGGAATTTGTTGCAAAGGTATCGCGAAACCAGCGCAGCGAGAGGCCGGCGGCTTGCGTGACACCCATGACGTGCCAGCGTCCAGGGATGGCGTGGCAAAACGTGTGGACGCGGCCGCGAGGATCAAGTGCGGGGCGATCAGTGGCGGCAAAAACGACGCCGGAAGTGCCAATCGTAGCGCTGACCGCTCCGGCCGAGACGATGCCCATGCCCGTGGCGCCGGCGGCCTGGTCGCCTGCACCGGCCACAACGGGCGTGCCAACGCGCAGACCTGTTTCCGCGGCTCCTTTGCTGGAAATTTTCGCGCACACGGCAGGAGATTCGTGGAGCAACGGCAACAAGCGTTCATCGATTTCGGCGCCTTGCAACATTTCCCGCGACCAGCGGCGATTGGCCACATCGAGAAGCAGCGTGCCGGAAGCGTCTGCCATATCGGTGGCGTGTTCGCCGGTGAGGCGGAAGCGCACGTAGTCCTTCGGCAGCATGACGGAGCGGACGCGCTTCCAATTTGCGGGCTCGTTCTCGCGGATCCAAAGCAGTTTCGTAAGCGTGAAATTCGCCAGCGCTGGATTGCAGGTGAGCTGAATCAGCCGCTCCTGGCCGATTTTGGCGGTCAGGTCGTGGCACTGTTTTTCCGTGCGGACATCGCACCAGATCAAAGCGGGACGAACGACGCTTCCCTGCTCGTCCAGCATGACCGCGCCGTGCATTTGGCCGGAGAAACCGACGCAAGCAATTTCTTCGGCGCTGAGATTGGCGCTCGCGATGGCTTTACGAACCGCGATGCAGGTGGCACGCCACCAATCCTCGGGGTGCTGTTCGGCCCAACCGATTTGCGGCGAAGCGAAGGGCTGGTGCTCTTCCGTGGCGGAAGAAACGAGGCGGCCGCGGCCATCTATGATGAGGGCGCGCGTTCCTCCGGTACCAACGTCAATCCCGAGAACGTAGATAGGACCTCCCTAGACAAACGGCGTTGTCCGCCAAGATATCGGGAGAGAGACTATCGCACTTCGTTGGTCATGAGGAAGAGCGGGCGCATTTCGAAGCTGGCGTACTGCGGGCGAAGGCGGTCGGTATTGTACTGTTCCTTGACGTTGACGACCTTCTTGGTGGCGGTGACAGTTTCGAGAGGAATGTTGTCGTAGTGGCCGTTCTTGAGGACGACGAGACGGCCGCTAACATTTTTCAAGAGGAGATCAAGAGCGAGATTGCCGTAGGCCATCGGGGCGATGGAGTCAATGGCATCGGGATCGCCGCAACGAACGAGATAGCCGAGCTTTTGATTGATGACGTCGATTTTCTTGCCGTTGTTGAATTTGGCGGAGAGGTCGCGCACCTTTTCAGCAACAACATCGCCGATGCCACCGAGCTTCTTATGGCCGTAGGCGTCAGTACTCTCGCTTTCGAAAATCATTTCGCCACCTTCGAACATGGCGCCTTCTGAGACGAGGACAATGGAGTAGCGGCTGGGGTTCTTGCGGCGGTCGGCGACCAGCAGCTCGGTAAGATGCTCGATATTGAATTTGAATTCCGGGATAACGCAGCGATTGGCTGCACCGGCCATGGTAGGAAGCATGGCGGTGAACCCAGCATAACGACCGAAAACCTCGAGGACCATGAAGCGTTCGTGGGAGCCAGCGGAAGTACGGAGGCTGTTGACCATCTGAATGGTACGGGTAACGCAGGTGCTGAAGCCGATGCAGTAGTCGGTGCCGGGGACGTCATTGTCCATAGTCTTCGGAATGCCGATGACCTTGAAGCCCTCTTTGTGGAGGCGAACTCCGTAGCTGAGGGTATCGTCGCCGCCAATGGGAATGAGAGTGTCAATGCCGAGCCAAGCGAGGTTCTTGAGGACTTCGGGAGTGAGGTCGTTTTTTTCCGCGGTGAATTTATCCTTGAGATGCAAAGGGACATTGGATTTGGTGACGCGGCCGGGATTGGTGCGCGAGGAATGGAGAAAGGTACCACCGGTGCGGCCGGCGCGATCGACGATTTCTTCGTCGAGAAGAAAAAAATTGTCGGAGTTGTCGTAGTCCTTTTCGCGGACCATGTCGACGAGGCCAGCCCAGCCGTGGCGAATGCCGACGACCTGATAGCCTTCGCGAATGGCGCGAAGAGTGACTCCGCGGATAGCTGGGTTGAGACCGGGAACGTCGCCGCCTCCGGTGAGAATACCGATGACGCCTCTCTTGGTGTTGACGTTTGCCATTAGATTACGAATTGCCCTTTCGCGGAATGCCGAACAGAAAATTATCCTCTACGAATGAGTTTTTAGGAAGAGCCAAGACGGCATTCTTTTTCCAGCGCGGACGGATTCAAATCTACGATTTGAAAATTACACTTCGATTTTTGTGCCCAGGACGCTGAGAAACCTGGCAAGCCAAGAGTTGAGCGCAGGCCAAGCGGGCCCGGTGACGAGGTTGCCATCGACCAGGGCATCGGTCATGGGGAGATCGACGTATGTGCCTCCAGCGAGAGTAACGTCCGGGCCAGTGGCCGGATAGGCGCTGCACTTCTTTCCTTGCAAAACTCCCGCAGCGGCGAGAACCTGCGCTGCGTGGCAGATGGCGGCGATGGGCTTATTGGCCTTTGAGAAGTAGCGAACGATCTCGATGACGCGGGGATTCAGACGGATGTATTCCGGGGCGCGGCCGCCGGGAATGATGAGAGCGTCGTATTCTTCTGGCTTGATCTGATTGAAGGTGGCGTTAAGAGCGAAATTGTGGCCACGCTTTTCGGTGTAGGTCTGATCGCCTTCGAAGTCGTGGATGGAAGTTGGGACGAAGTCGCCGGATTTTTTCCCGGGGCAGACAACATGGACTGCGTGGCCTACCATCAACAACGCCTGAAACGGGACCATCACTTCGTAGTCTTCGACGTAATCACCGACGATCATGAGAATGGATTTCCTGGACATTTGAACCTCCGCGCGTGAAAGAGAATAGCAAAAAAGAAAGGCCGGGCTGAAGCCCGGCCCCTTCAGGATCAGATACAGTTAGGCGTTGAGTTGGGATGCTGTAGCTACCGGCACTTGCTCGCTGGAGTCCTGGATGGTGACCAGGTCCGTGCGCACTTTTTCCCACTCCAGCATAGTTAAGCCGTAAGACGCGAAGAAGCGACGGATCTTGGCGGAGTCCCAGCGCAGGACTTTTTCGCACACGGGAACCAGAACGCTCATGGCGTTATCGCTAACGACCGTGCGCTTGGCCACGCGCGTGATGAACTTAGCTTCCGAAACGGCGATCGTGAGCCCATCGTACTGATTGATGTGCATCATGACCGGGAGATCGGAGCTGCCATCACCCATGTAAATGATACTGTCGTGGCTGATGCCGAGGCTGGAACGCAATTCCTCGAGCACGGTAATCTTGCCCCATCCTGCCGAAGCGCGAATGATGGAGTCGACTTCACCGGTTGCTTCCTTGTAGCGGAAACGCGTGCCGAAAATGTGATCCGGGGGCACGATGCCCTCGAGCGCCGATTCGATGATCTCCTGCGGCGCCGCGGAAATGACGTTGAAGTGGAACTTGTAGCCCTCGGCGAGATTGTCGAGCGCCCGTGCAAACAGCGCTACGTCGTGCTTCAAGCGGATGCGCTTACCGGTTTCGAGAAGATGTTCCCGACGCACGTTTCGAAAATCCGGATCATGCAGAATCAGGTAGCTAAGCTCCGCGCCCTGCTGGACGAGGTTCATTTCGGCAAGGCCTTTCACCTTGTCGTGAAAACCGTGGAAGCCGATCAGCTCGCTAAGAACGACTCCCGAGTCGTTGAAACTAAGCGTCTGGTCAAAGTCACTGGCAAGTAGAAATTGTTTTGTCATGTACTAGTACTCCCGTTGGCTGCCTTTCTTGGTGGGTACACTCTGGGTAGCTCCTCACCCTCTCTGAAAACACCTTAACTGCATTCCCCCCAGACTGCCCCACGAATTATTTTGATGGGTGCTATGCGTTAAAAATGTGAACAGTTCATTATACCTCGGTTAGATGCCGCGTTGTCGTAAAAGGCACAAAGGAAATGGGATGATGTCCCGAAAAGCAACAGGATTCAGCAAATTCCGTGAACTGAAGAAGATAGGTTGGGGCGAAGAAAGAGAGAAAATAGAACTTGTGATGGGACTCCGGCTGTAGGGGAGTCGCCGGGATGGACCACGGCATGCGAGTCCCTATTTTTTAGGCTGCCCGAGATCCCCTGACTAAGACCCAGAACTAACGCTGACGTCCGGGTTTCTTGCCGCTGGAGATTTTTGTGAGCACCCGTGTATACGCTTT
The DNA here is from genome assembly GCA_001917435.1 of Acidobacteria bacterium 13_2_20CM_2_57_6. Lineage (GTDB taxonomy): Bacteria > Acidobacteriota > Terriglobia > Acidiferrales > UBA7541 > Acidiferrum. Next base: position 4,267 of record MNEA01000089.1, on the reverse strand, counting down.
GATGGTTTCCGGGATTGCCTCGCTATAAATAAACTGGCCTTGGCGCCGACAGGCAATCAGCCCAGCTTCGTTGAGAATCTTCAAGTGATGCGAAACCGTCGCCGGCGTGACGCCGCGCATCGACACGATTTCTCCGCAGTTCATGCGTCTGGTACGGGAGATGGCCTCAAAGATGCGGAGGCGAGTCGCATCGGCCAGGGCTTTCGATATTTTTTCGACTTTAGCGCGATCCATAGGCCTGCTTGTAGTGTAGCGGACTTGGTGTGCTTCCCGCCATAAGTGTTCCGGCACTCCGCGAAGCTGGCCCAACAATCATGCAACCGAATACTTCGATGCTCATCCAAGTATCGAATTGTTAGGGATGCCGGCAGTGGAAAGCTCCGGGTCCAGGCATACGGTTCGGGAAGCACAAGGAGAAGGACATGAAAAGGCTCGAAGGAAAAGTAGCAGTAGTGACAGGTGGGAACAGCGGTATCGGGCTAGCCGCCGCGAAGCGTTTGCAGGAAGAAGGAGCAAAAGTGGCTATCGCGGGCCGAAGCAAGAAGACGCTGGACGAGGCAGTAAAAACGATCGGCAACGGCGTACTGGCAGTGCAGGCGGACGTGGCCAAGCTGGCAGACGTCGACAAGCTGTACGCGGAAGTTTCGAAGAAGTTCGGCAAGATTGATGTCTTGTTTGTGAACGCGGGCGTGGCAAAATTCGCGCCGCTTGCGGATACGTCCGAGACGCTGTACGACGAGCAATTTGACATCAACATCAAGGGAGCGTACTTCACAATCCAAAAAGCGCTGCCGCTGCTGAATGACGGCGCTTCGATTATTTTGAATACCAGCGTGGCAGATCGCAAAGGCACGGCGGGTGCTAGCGCGTATTCGGCAACCAAAGCGGCGCTGCGGTCGCTAGCGCGAACTGCAGCAGCGGAACTGGCGGGGCGCGGGATCCGGGTTAACACGGTTGCGCCGGGGCCAATTGTGACGCCGATTTTCGGGAGAACTGGACTTTCAAAAGAAGCCGTTGATGAATTCGCGAAGGAAATCGTCACGAAAGTTCCGATGAAGCGGTTTGGACAGCCGGAAGAGGTAGCCGGCGCGGTGGCTTTTCTCGCTTCGCAAGATGCTTCCTACATTACCGGTGTAGAGATCAACGTGGACGGCGGAATGGGACAAATCTGATTCGGCTCGCGGCGCCGGCAGGAATACTGGGGGCGGCCAAATGGCGGCCCCTCTTTTTTGTCACAACGTCATCTGCCATGCGACGGGTCGGATGAATCCGCGGAATTGATGTCGAGATTCCAAGAATGCGCAGTATCACTAGGAGCGTAGCAATTGCCGTCGGCGGAATAGGTGGCGGCACAACGAGCGGTGAATTGTTTGCGACGTGGCGATTGCGCGAATTGCCAGGCGGCGGCGTAAGGCAGTCCGCTGGCGGATGGAGGAAGCGGATTTTGCGGCGTCGCGCATCCCGGCGAGGGAGGGCAGGCATCGTTGTAGACCCAGTAGACGACGCCGCGCTTACCAGTGTTCTTGCGGACGTCATCGGCAGTAATGATGGTGACACCGCCGCCTTCGTCGACGGGCATGCCCGAACAATATACGCCAGCGCGATAACCTGCGCGTTCCAACTGATCGACCCAGGAGCGGAGGTACGCGTGGTACACAGCAGGTAAGCGGCCACCCTCTTCAATATCCAGGAATATCACGGTGTGAGATGGAAAGCCTTCCTTCTTTGCGGCTGCCGTGGCTTGTCGCGCGTCGCTTGCCCCTCTTTTCCTAGCCGAAGACAGCCGGGTCTTGAGGTTGTTGAAGACGTGCTGCTCCGACCACTTTTGCTGGAGTTCGTTGCTTTGCGGTCCGCTATAGAGAACCAGGAAACCGAAGCCCAGCGAGCGTACGAGTTCGCGTTTGCCGGACCAGGAATTAGATTTTGCGCCGGGAGGAGGGCCAAGCCAATAGCCGGCAAAGGAGAACGATCTGCGTAGAGCAAGCAGCGCGGCATCACCCGGGTAGTCGTTTCGATCGAAGCCGAGATAAGCGCGCGGGGTGGACGATTGTTGCGAAAGCGCGGGCACGACAAGCAAGACACTGAACAGAAAGATGGTGATGCTGACGCCGAGGAGATTTTTGTCGCCACGAGCGAAGGTGAGCTTAAGCATTTCTTCTGCAGGGATCTCGCGAGCAATTCTGCATTCGAACATGTACCTTGAACCATAAATTGGCAGTGAAATGAAGCATAAAATGGCGGCAGTCAGAGCAGAAGTCCTTTGAAATCCGCCGGCGGGAGCCGCTCCATTTTCATGCTTTTGAAGCATAACGTGGCAGTAAGTACAAAACGGAAGCATAAGATGACAGAAAGTGCAGGTTGAAGTTCGTTTTCACGCAGGTGACCAAAACAACTGCCTCGCCTTTACAACCGGATGCTGATTTGAGGGCGGAGGGATCGCATCACATCGCGCGTTGCTTCGCTCAAAGGTGATGGATAAATCGGAAAAATGAGGACGGGAAGACAGTCAAAGATGCAGGTTTTGATCTGCTCTCCAGTGTCAAGGTTCGCGTATCAGGTCGATAACCTAAAAGGCGAGCCGACGCTTCGAGGCTTGCTGTCAGCACTTCCGGCGACCGCAGCGGCTGTCGACGTTGCTGGAATTGTCTACTCAGATAACGTACTGCAAACTGATATGGTAGTTCCGGCCGGATGGGGCGTGCTCTATCCAAGGAACCTGAACGAGCGTGGGGATCTGCGTGGGCATCCGAGCAAACAAAAGCCGCCCTTGAAGAAGTCCGGCCTTTCCGGAGCGCGCGCGGTGACCCATCTACCCGTAAGAATGAACGCGGGATGAACAGAGAATGAGGCTAGGGAGAGGTTCCCTCGTTTACTGATTTTGACGCCTGAAGAATTCTCCCGATGATGCCGGTCCTGTTTTCGGCTCCGACTTTGATCATCACGGATCTTAAGAAAACCTTTGCCGTGTTTGGGCTGATGTCCATCCGGCTGGCGATTTGCTTGGTATTAAGATCCTGGAGTAGAAGATCAACTGTCTCCCGTTCGCGCCGGGTTAGCCGGAATTTCCGCGCAACTCTTTCGAGATTTAGTGCCCCTCGGGGATTTCTTTCTAAGTGTCTACCAATCAGAAGGATGGTTGGTAGGGGCCGTGGGGATCGAACTACTAAGAGCGTTGAAGACGCGCAAGTTATTGATTCTACGAAACAGCAAAAGGGAGAAAAACTGCAAAAACGCCGGACTGAGGTCCACGCGGCGTACACAGAATAGTTCCAGAGTGCTCTTTCTTTTCCGAAGCGGAATCCTGCCGATTGTTCCAGAACTCTATGTTGTTGAATCGTCTAGCTCTTTCTTGTGCCTTGCGCCACGGTTTTCCACGGTATTCGGGGCTTGCTGTTCCCTTACTGTTCCCCAATGACCAATGCGCCCCATTTCAATACAATGGTAGGCGCCTCTTGTAATGAACTCCGCCACTGTCTGACGTTGCAGGATGCCACCGACGAAGATAAGCGGGATCTGGCTCTTCGATAGGTGCAGGAGTTCCAGTGTCTGCGTTTCCCGCCAATCGGGGCTGGGATACTCGGCGACAACAAGGTCATAGGCGTGCGAGCCCAGCCGCTCGCTGAACTCTTCGGGAGTTCCGACGATCTCGGCGCTGACCGTGAAATGCATCTTGTTGAGCTGTTGCTGGCAACGTTCTACGTCCGCTGCGTTACTTATGAACAAAGAGGATGTGCAAAGGCAGATGTCTGCCTTCCGATCCGCTAAGGACTGTCTCGCTTGAGGCGGGCATGTGGGGTCGAAGCCATCAGAGGCTCGGAAAAATTCCCGGAGCCAGCCCTTCCCGTTGCCATACTGGCCCCCGAGAGTGTTTGAATTCTAAGCATATAAACAGTTGCAAGGTGTCCCACTGGTTGTGGGAGATGCTTAACCGTCAATTTTCGTACAAGGTGCGAACTACGTATTTCCCGAGCGGCTTCGACGCCGTTCATCACGGGCATACTGACGTTGAGAATTACCAGATCGAGCTTAGCTCTCTAACCTTCTCAAATGCTTGCTTGCCATTTTCGGCTTCGTCGCAAATTCCCAGGGAGTCGCGGGTAAGAAGAAACCGGATACCACGCCGTATAGCTTCACGGTCGTTGACAATCAGAATTGATGTCCGACGGCATTCGCGTTTGCCTCGGCCAACCACTCTTCGAGAACCACTTGATCCTTGGCCTCAACCTGGACAAACTCGATGCCCATCCCTTCGTCGAACAGGTTATGG
>MNEA01000046.1 GCA_001917435.1 Acidobacteria bacterium 13_2_20CM_2_57_6 | reverse complement strand
TAAGATTCTGGATTGAAAAATCTACCGGCGTGGGCGAGGCCCAAATGGCCACAAATCCCGTATCACGACACATCTTGGTCGATCTGACTTGCCCTTACTGCAAGAGGAAGAACTCGGTAGCGATTAAGCGTGGGGTCAACCACGATGAACATGCCGACATCAGGTGCGCCTACTGCCAGAAATCGTGGGTGCAAGTCTTGCCGGGTCCTTTTATGGCCGGGCCGTTTCCGAAGTGACTACCTCAATCGGATTAGCCTAATTCTATTTTTTCGTGTTCCACAAATCCACAAAGAGTTTCACTGTGGCAGGACCGTGCCCGGCATAGTGATTGTTGCTGAAAGCGAAAATTTTCAAGACTTTGGTGTTGCTTGCCAGCGACTTGAATACATCCACCCAATTTTTCAAGTCGCTAGTGCGGTCGATGACGGTCTTATCCCACGTCGTTGTCTGCTTCTCAATCCCTTTGCGGTCTCCAAGCCACCTAACGTAAGCGAAGTCCGCCGTAACCAGATCGAACTTTTGTTTTAACTCCCAGGGTCTCGGCATAAACGATGTGTCGGTCAATGCCAAAGCAACGTTGTGCTCTCGGAGCACGTCCGCGAATTTGGCGTCGAGCCAGGTCTTGTTTCGAATCTCGACAACAAATTTGTAGTCAGCCTGCAGCTTCTTTAGGAAAGGGATCAGCACAGCGAGGAAGCTATCTTGCGTCGGGAATTTCCAGCGGTCGAACGACGGAAACTGAAAGACCATCGGGCCAAGTTTTGGACCGAGAATATCCATCGTCTTCACGAACTCCTCGAATTCGGAATCGCAATCCACTAACACTTTTTCATGCGTAATGATTTGTGGAACTTTGACGGAGAAGATGAAGTCGTTAGGAGTTCGGGCTGACCAGTTGCTAACGGTGCTCGCGGAAGGACATCCGTAGAACGTAGAATCCACTTCAACCGTCGCAAACTGAGTGGCGTAGTAGGAAAGAAAATCGCGTAAGTTCATGCCGGGAGGATAGAAACTCCCTTGCCAACCGTTTGCGGTGAAGGCGGAAGTGCCAAGCAGAATTCCCGGCAAGGAGTATGGGCGCTCGTTCTTTGCCTCGCCTGCGAGTTCGGTTGGTTCCTCCAATTTCTCCACCTGGAATAGAGTCGGCTGGCTAATCGGGGCGACTTTTGGAGGCTTCGGGTTCACCGCTCGGAGAGACTAGCACTCGCATGGATTGCGTGGCAATGACTGTCACTCCGCATCTTGCTGAACTGTGGCGTAGCTGCGCCACCTAGTGCGTTAGCCGCAGTGCCGAAAGTACTGGCGCGGCGGTACCGTGGGACCATTCGTTGTCGCAGGTTCGCGCAATATCCTTCCCCTTCGAGCGTCCGAGGAAACCAAGGAAGCAGTGAAGCACCTGTCACCTGTAAACGTGCCATTTAGAGTGCTCGTATTTCTCCTTATCGCCATAGGGGGAACTGTCGTCGCGTCCCGATTGGTAGCGCCCAAGAAAGGTGTTGCCTGCTGCAGCGCTGAGGTCTGCGCCCGGAAACACCACCACGAATGAAGCCATTTGTGGTATTGCCTTGGATTGTACATTCAGCGACATGCTTCGCCTCGGTCTTCCTTGACCACGCTTTTCGGGTCCTTGTCCTCTCGCAGCCCGACAAACTTTGAATGCCTGAGCCGATCGACTTAGGCATCATATTGCACCTCTCCGTTGACTGGACGGCCATGTAGACCATTACCCGAAGTTCTTCGAGCATGCCTCTTAGTTGAAATCGCCGGTATCGAGCACTTGAGCGATTTTATCGTGGACCTACTGTTTCTGGGACACGGCATTTCCACGATGACAAAAAGGCACCTACTACTTTGCGTTTCTCCTGGCGTTGAGCCGGGCGATAGCAGCCGACGCGGAACACCGGACGGAGCCCGACACGTTCCGCAATCTGTTGCCCTCGAGCCTACCTATCCTCGTCTTAAAGTAAGTCTAAGACGAGCCTTAACGACGTTGCGGCAACAAAGCCCCCGAGAACCTGAGCCCGGCACGTCTGTCCGTTCCGTGGTGTCCTACTACTTCGTCTTTGGGCGAGCGATTAAGAGTCCGAAGGGCGTCGTTGAGGACTTCACGGGACCGGACCCCGTGTCTGCCTTTGTTGGAAAACCGCCGACAAGGCACGATGTTGGGCTCAGATAAGTCGTGGAACTTGTCGGCCATCTGGGCGCATGGAGGGGACCTCGACCCCCAAGGCTTTCTTATCCTTGATTCTTCGCCGGGCTGGCGGAACTGGCAGACGCGCCGGAATTTCGACGGTTTTAGAGGGGCAATCTGAGGGGCAATTTGAGGGCCTTCAATTTCGAGCTAAGTGCAACGGTCCAAACGGTTTATCAAGTGATTTAACACATATCCAGAATCTGGAGTCCTATCGTTGGACGATCTCCCACCCGTGGCTAGCAAAAAAAAACGAACCGCAGCGTGTTCCCGGTGATCGGCACACCCACGATTCTATCTACTAATTTAATCGGGTTTTCCGCCGTCGTCAATCGCGCGTCACGCGGGTCGGACCTGCAAATTTACAATCGTGGGGCGTTTTCTGCCGACTTTGTTGCCGCCCTTTCGGCGCCCCCGGCCGGCACCATTCGGCCGTGGCGAATCAGATATTCCGCATTGCCCCAGCGGATTCGATTCGAGCCAAAGCTCGCCAGCCAGATTAAGAAGTGGATTGCGTCCCTCAGCGGCACAAGCCAAATCTTTCGTCTCAGGACTTGGTCTCCGACAACCCAAACCCCTACTGTCCACGCCATGGCCAAACGCAGTATCAAGTATACGAGCAGATAAACGCCGCCGATCCACTTCACCGGAGCAACAAAAGCTGCGAGCAGCGCCCAAGGCAGCCCCTGCGTAAAAAGAAGCCCCCCATAAGACAGTGGCCTGCATTGTCGCACGGTGCGCGCCCAGCGCACTTGATGGTCCCAGAAACTGCGAAGTGTCTGCGCGGGATACATCGTCCAGACGGTTTCACGAGAGAGAACAACCTCGCCTCCGGCTTTGGCGATACGGTTGCCGAGTTCATAGTCGTCTGCAAGGGTATCGGCTATGGCCTCGAACCCGCCCATTTTGGCGATCCATTCCTTGGTCGTGGCGATGGAGGCTCCCAGCGCGAAAGTGATTCCTTCCATCCATCCCGCCATCAACACTCCGGCGAAAAAATCACTCGAAGCCCCGACAGCTTCTATTTCCGCGCCCAGATTTTTCTCCGCGATACCGCGGTAGAAGCAAGTCACCGCGCCAATCTTGCGGTCTGCAAGCGGTCCTACAATTTCACGCAAGAATTGGGAGCCCACCCGCACGTCGCCATCAGTCAACACCAGCACTTCGTTTTGAGCTTCTCGCGCAAGTCGCGCCAGCTTATTTACTTTTCGGTTCGCGCCGAGATGCTCCGCGCCTACAAGCAAACGGATTCTTCGCTCTGGAAACTCCGCGATGATTCGCTGGATCACCGGCACTGCGGGATCCTCGCCGTCGTTCACCGCAAATAGAATCTCGTAGTCCGGGTATTCCTGGCGGCAAAAACTCGCAAAATTCTCGTAGGAGCCGAAGTCCACCCCGCGCACTGGTTTGAGAATGCTAGCAGGAGAAGTGTAGTTCGGCAGAGTTCGCGCTCGCTCGCGCCGGAAGAAACGAAGCGCCACTAGAGTCCCCAGTGCGTAGTAAGCCAGCGGAGCAGCGGCCAGCACAAGCACTGCGTCACGCCATATCACAATGTGTGCCGTCATGCGGGCCTGCTCGTCGCAAGAGTTTCACACTTGATCCGCTTCTCGCGCCACTTTAACAGCATATCGGAGAACCCCTAATTCGCGGAAATTGGATCGAGTCTCTTGATCTGGCAATAGGAAACTTAGGCGGCTGCAGAATGAACCGTCTTCCCGCCAAAGTGCAAATGCGCGTCGCCCTGGGGCCCGCGCAAATTCGCGCGCACTTAAGTAATATTCTCGGAATTCGTAACGTTCACGCCCAATCCCCGCAGAGTACTTTCCTCTACGAGGCTCGCACTTGGCACTGGGAAGAGTTGACCGTTTTTCACGCGGTAGGAAATTCCACGCCACAGAATCCGTTCTGAGAAGAACCCGCCCACCCAGGCGGCGAAATTTATGGCATCGCGCAGCGGGACTAGCCACAATTTCTTCCCGGCTCCAGCATCGCCCAAGCCCCAAGCTCCAGTCGTCCAAGCCAGCCCGAGTCGCAGCACCAGGTACGCAATGAGATGCGCCGCCGCAATGCCTCCCCATCCGGCGCGAGCCGCGAATGCCGCCGCGACTAGCGCCCAGGGCAATCCGTGAGTCAGCACCAGCCACCGGTACCCAGTAGGGCGCACATTTTTCAGCCCGATGGACCAGCGAAGTTCATGTCGAAAAAACTGTCCGATGGTCTCTTGTGGGAACACCATCCACACGGCCTTACGCATTAGTTCCACACGATAGCCGCGGCGAGCGATTCGGTTTCCCAGCTCAAAATCGTCAGAATGATAATTCGCCATGGCTTCCCAGCCGCCGATTTCCGACAGATGTTTCTTGGTTGTTGCCATCGTCCAGCCGAACGCGAACTGCATCTTGCCTTCGAGTCTTCGCGCCACCAGCGCGCCTGGAGCAGAGTCCAAATACATCCCGAGCGCATCCAGGTCTGCCGCAACACTGCCGGCTGTCATGCAACGGTAAAATCCGGTGACCGCGCCGACTTGCGGATCGGCAAATGGTGGGGCAACCACCTTGAGGTAATCCGGATCAACGCGCACATCGCTGTCGCTCATCACCATCAGGTCGTACTTCGCTTCTTGAACCAGCCGGCACAGGCTGTTCACTTTCCTGTTGGTGCCAATTCGTTCCGCTCCCCTGATCAACCTGACGGCGCAGCGCGGAAAATCAGCCTGCAATTTTTCAATCACGGGAACCGCAGGGTCGTCTGGATCTGCCACTGCAAAAATAATTTCGTATTCTGGATAATCCAGCCGGCAATAACTGGCAAAATTCTCGTACGCTTCGCGGTCCACACCACGCACGGGCTTGAGGATACTCACGGGCGGCGAATACGAGGAATTCAGGCACGGCGATTTCCGCAACTCACGGAAATAGCCGAGTACGCAGTACAACGAAAGAAGGTAATAAGCAAGCGGCGCTGCCGCCAGCGCAAGAGAGATCCAATAAAGCGTATGTAACAGCATTCCAGTCGCCCCAAGTTCCCATTGCATCGCGAAAACCAAAGGGATGGGGATCCCGTCCATCAAGCAAGAATCTTAGTATTCGAACAGTCTTTCATCTCAGATGCCACAATTTTTTCGATGAGTTGCCGCAATCGAGACCTGGAATCTTGCGGAGACGCCGATCCGTTTGCCTAGACCGTATCACTACTCACCAATTGTGGGTAAATAATTTCATGGCGCTCACCCCGCTGCAACCAGGGCGACTCCGGCGCATACCAGCACGACGCCCGCCCAACGCGCGGCGCTTATCTGCTCGCCCAGGATGTACTTGGCGCCCAGCGTGCCGACCACGTAGCTGAGCGCCGACGCGGGGATCACAAAACTAATCGGCTCCCAGGAAAGCAAAACCAGTAGGGAATAAAATGACAGAGCCATCAGCGGCACGCCCGCCCAGAACCATCCATTGCTCACTGCCCGCCCCAGGAACTGAAGCAACGCCATCGGCCGCAATCGGGTTGGCTCGCCGGTCGCCTTCATACCGTGCGTAATGGCGATCTCGCCTCCGGTGCTGCCAAGAATTAAAACAGCAAGTGCAAGAATAACGCGCATCAAGCCACTGCCTCACTAGCTACTGCGGTCGTCCTTGGTTTCGTTTGTCCCACCAGCAGAACCCCCAGACAAATCAAAACGACACCCACCCAGCGCCGGAGCGAAACCGGCTCGTGCAGAAAAACGACCGCCAGTAAAGTGAGTAATGCGTATCCAAATGCGCCTGCCGGCATCACGTAACTGTAGTCCGCCCAACTCAGCACCGTCATGTAACTCAGCATAAAGCCGGTCAGAAACAGAATCCCCACCCAGATCGTTTCGTTCGTCACCGTCAGCCGGAACGCTCGTGCGAGCCCGGAAACCGTCAGTTGGACTGCGCCGATCCGCGACATCCCGCGCTTAAGCATCAAGTCTCCGGCATTGGCGCACACTACCATCGTCAGGACCATGACTAGCGTCTTGATCCGCAGTCTTCTTTCGCTTGCCATTTTTGGAGGTTAGTCGTCCCCCGAAGCCGAAGATGTGCCCGGCACGGATACCATGGGCTTGTCGTAATCGCCGCCCTTGCGCACCCACTTCAGGCGCTCCGCGCGCAGCTTCAGGAATTCCGTTGCTTCGTGATACAGGCGTTTGCGCTCGTGGCTGTCCCACAGCGCTTCCTTTACGATGCGCCAAACGACTTTCGGCCGGAAGTAATACTCATCGTAGAACTGGTTCACGCCGGCCATCATCTCCGGCTTCGACAAGTGCGGGTACTCGATGTGCGGCAACTGGTGGCCGCTGGAATCGGCAAGAGCCTCGACTTTTAGGAAACCCTGCTGCGCCATGGTGTCATGCAGTTCCGTTCCCGGCATGGCGTGCGCCAGCGAAACTTGGATCGTTTCGCAATCCAATTCCTTCGCGAAGTCGATCGTCTTTTGAATCGTCTCTTTCGTCTCGCCGGGCAAGCCGATGATGAAGTCGCCATGCACCTTGATTCCTACCTTGCGGCAGTTCTTCATGAAGGCGCGGCCCATTTCGACGGTTGCGCCTTTCTTAATGTTTTTCAGGATTTGCGCGTCGCCGGATTCGAAGCCCACGATAAAGAGCCGCGCTCCGCCATCCGCCATAGCTTTCACTGTTTCGTAGTCGCTGTGCACGCGCGCCGTCGAAGACCACCGGAATTTCAGCGGCTTAAACTTGACGCAAAGATCCAGCACACGGTCTTTGCGGATATTGAATGTATCGTCATCGAAGAAGATTTCTTTCATCTGCGGAAAGTATCCGAGCGCCTGCTTCACTTCCCGCGCGACGTTCTCCGTCGATCGCGTCCGCCAGGCGTGCCCCGAAATCGTCTGTGGCCACATGCAGAAGGTGCAAAGCGCCGGGCATCCTCGCGTCGTGTAAAACGAGACATACGGGTGCAGCAGGAACGGCACGTTATAGCGCTCGATCTCCAGGTCGCGCTTGTAAATGTCCGTGGCGAACGGTAGCGCGTCCAGCTCTTCCGTATGGAGTTGCGGACGTTCGGCGTTGTGCACGACCTTTCCGTCTTTGCGGTAGCTGACGCCCTGAATTTCGCTCAACGGCTTTCCATGCGCGTAATCCACGACCGAGTGATCGAACTCCCCGCGCGTCACAAAGTCGATGTCCTCGCTGGCGTTCAGTGTCTCCTCGGGCTTGATATGTCCATGTGGCCCGACGAAGGCAATCTTCATGCTCGGGTTGGCTTCCTTGATTTTGCGGATGAGCTTGACGTCGCTCTCCAATCCGACCGTGGACGTGAACAGGATTAGAAATTCGTAGTCTTTGCAGATCTCGATAGTCTGCCGCCAATTTACTTTGTGCGGAGATGCGTCCAGCAGCCTGCTTCCGGGAATCAGGCCCGCGGGGTACGTCAGCCAAACCGGGTACCAATAGGATTCAATCTCGCGTGTGGCAGGCCAGCGCGAACTCGCGCCGCCGTCAAAGTTTTCAAAACTCGGCGGATTCAACAGTAAAGTCTTCATTACATCCGGCATTCTTCACCCTCAGCCTTCGCGTTCCAAACTTGGCCGTCTCGTGTTCTGGCACTTACGTCTATCTTGCAATAGGGAAGGGGCGCGCGTATACGCGGGCTTGGGCCCCAATCTATAGATAGTAGTTTACCCGACTTCGTTGTATCGCCTCAAACCTTTCTGCAAGTGGGTGTTATCTGGCACTGAACGGCTATTAGCTTCATTAAACGGGGTTTGCAGGCCTGCTCTTGGTGGGTCGTTCTCGGGCAGCAAGAACCTCATCCGTGGACAATGAGAGCAAATCCCAGATTCGTTCTACCCAATCCAAATGCTCCGGCTTCATGAGCACGGAGCGCAGGCAAGTCATGGTTTCGTGGTCGCGCTTCATCGCTCCCAGATTCGCTTCCCAAAAGCGAATGGGCAATTCCGCTACAGCCAAATGCAGATCTCGTTTCGCGGCACCTTCGAATAGCTCGCGGCTTAAGGCAGAAGCCTCGCTGACGCTCTCGACTCTCGGCGCAAATACCATGATGTCCAGTTCTGGTGGAAACGTCGTCACAAATCGCGAATCTCTTCGCAGTTTTTCGAAAAGTGCTAGTGCCGCCATCCTGCCGCGCTCCAACCCACGGGCAAACTCGCCGCCCTTCTTCAGCGGCAGCACTCTCTGCGTCGCCCACAAGGCCGCCGCAGCTGCTCCCGGCCGCGAGCACTCCAGGCTGATCTCTCCCAAGTGCAGCTCCGCGGAGCTGAAATAGGTGTAGGGAGAATCGTGCTTATAAAATCGGCCGACTTTAGGGTCCTGAAACAGCACGCAGCCGCAACCATACGGTTGCAATCCGTGCTTGTGCGGATCGATCACGATGGAGTCCGCTTCTCCCAACCGTGCGAAGGCCCGTTCGGTATCTTCTGCAAGATTTTCCGTCAGCGCGAAATATCCGCCGTATGCTGCGTCCGCATGTACTCGGAACCCATGTTTTTTGCGAAGCGCAAGGATCTCCAGCAGCGGATCCACCGAACCCGTTGCCGTTGTACCCATCGTCGCTACAACGGTCCCAACGTCGCCGCGTTCCACACGGTTCGCCAGTGCTTTCACGTCCATCCGGGCCTGCCCGTCGCATGGCACGGTTTCGAATGGCAACTGCAGAACCCCACTAATCCGCCCGTGCGTGTAGTGAGCCTGCTCGCTTGCGAGAATCTTCTTCCGCGGATGCAATTGTCCCGCCACCCATAAGGCTTCGAGATTCGCCATCGTTCCGCCGCCACATAGGTGTCCAAGAAATGTCTTCCACTCAAACATGCCCGCGATCTCTGCGACTGCTTCTTTTTCCATGGCCGACGTCGCTCGTCCGCCATCAAGCGCATGATTGTTTGGATTGATCCACATGGCCAGCGTGTATGCCAGCCGTGCCACGGGGTGCGGCGGCTTCAGCATCTGTCCCGCATACAAGGGATGAAAATAAGGGTAGTTGTCGCGTAGCCGCTCGACCGTGGCGTTAAGTGCCTCCGCAAGCCGCTCGACTCCGGCCACCGTACTCTGGTGCTCCGGCAACGCAGAAAATCCGGCGTCCATCCTCCGCAGTGCTTCCAGGAACGCCGGAAATCCATCCTGATCAAGCATCAACAATCACCAGCCCTTGTCGGGGTCGCCAGTCACTTCCTCACTGCCACACCTTATCCAATTGCCCCGCCGTCTTCAGCAATTCCAGTTGTGCCTGCTGCTTCTGGAAATTTGCATCCAGATACGCCATCCACTTTTCGTTCTCTTCCAGCCTGGCCTTTTCGACCTCGCGGAGATTGCGTTTCCCTTCGGCAAACTGCGCCTGTTCCACTGCCACATTTTGCTGCGCTAGCTGCAATTCCAGCCGCGCCACCTCTTTCGCCGCGTCTCTCTCGCGCACTCGACGCGTTTTTTGCCTGACGTCCGCGGTCAATTCGGTTCTTTTATTCGTCAGGTTAACCTTCGCGGCCTCCAGGTTGATCTGCGCCATCCCCACCGCGGCCTTTGTCTGCGCGCTGAAAATCGGCATGTGCACGTCGATTCCTGCGTTGAAATTGTTCCGCTGAAAGGTCGTGAAAAACTGCGTGTAGTTGTTGAACCTTGCTAGCACGCTGTAAACGCTGACAAGCTCCAACGTCGGGAAGTATCCTCGCCGTTCGCCCTTCCATCGGAACTCTTTCGCGCGTACGTCAGATTCCGCAAGCTGCAAGCCTGCATTGCGCGTCATGGCCATTGCCACCAGGTTATCTCCTGCCTGCTCCGCTTCCCCGGGCAGCTCCTCAGGCGTGACTTCGAGGGATTGCGCCTCCGATAATCCGAGCTGGTATCTCAGAAAAACTTCCAGCTCATCTTCTCGGCCTTCGAGCTGCAAGATTCGCTCGACCACTTGCGCTTTTGTGAGTTGTGCTTTCGTCACTTCCACCGGCAGTTCGTATCCTTCCCCTTGCCGTTCCTGCGTCACTTGCAGAATTTTTTCCGCGCTCTCCTGCTCTTTGCGCAACAGCTCCAGCGAATGCCGCACTTTCCCCAGTTCCAGATAGGCCATCGCAGTTCGAGTGATTACGCTGTTCTTTGTATCCTCCAGCATAATCTTTTGTGCTTTGGCCTGCTCCTGCGTCTCTTTCGCCTGGCCGCGCAATGGTTCGTTGAAAACTTGTTCCGTGTAAGACACATTGAAGATCGAAGGCGCACGTCCGCCTGGCGTTTCCGGTATGCCGTACGTATATCCGGCGCCGGAACCCGCATAAAGGTTGGGCATGAACTGCGCCTTGGTGATCTGCGCGGCTCGGTCCGCAACGCTCGCTTGGATCTTTGCCACTTGAATCTCTTTGCTGTTCTGCAGCGCCAGCTCAATCGCGCGCTTCAGCGTCAGCGCCACTGGCATCCCTTCCTTGGGCGCCTCCTGTCCCGCCGGCTGGCTCGCATTCGGCGCGGACGGCGTCTGCGCGCTCGCAGCTCCAACGCACAACATCAGCAGCACAATCATCCCTGCAACACGTCCCGGTAATTGCATTTTCATACTCCCCCCTGGCAGAAACTCATTGCCGTCGAAAAACAAAAAGGGCCGCTACACGCCGCCCTGGTTCGCCTCCGGCTATCCCCTACTCCCTAACCGCTCCCACTTCATTCATATCTCAGGGACTCGACCGGTTGCAGGCTCGCCGCCTGATTCGCGGGCAAATACCCGAAGAACAGTCCCGTTGAACACGACACGACAAACGCGATGATCACGCTCAGCGGTGACACCGGAACCCGCAGATTTCCCGGCAAAAAAGATTGGATGGTCACCGGCACGGCGATTCCAATCAAGATTCCGAGAACCGCGCCTCCCCCGCTGATCAAGAAGGATTCGATCAAAAACTGGTACAGAATTTCTCGTCGCGCCGCACCTATCGCCTTGCGGATTCCGATTTCCCTGGTCCGCTCGGTCACCGTGACGAGCATGATGTTCATGATCCCTACTCCGCTGATCACCAGTGCGATGAACGCAATGATGATCAGCACGATGGTCAGTGCGAGCGAGATATTTCTCGCCGCGTTCAGTATCGCCGTCAGCGTTAGCACTTTGTATTCCGCTCCCGAGGGATGTCGGGCTCGCAATAGTTGGCCCACTTGCCGCTCGACGGACGGGACGTCCTCCGCCCGCGCCGCCTGCGCATCCAGCAAACGCACCACTTCCACGCCGGTGTAATACTTCATGAGCGTAAAAGGAAGGATGACGGAGTTCTCCTGAATGTCGGAAAGACCGAACGTCTCGACGCGTTCACGGAAAACCCCGATCACCGTAAATGTTAACTCTCCCATCCGTATCGGTCTCCCCACGGGATTCTCTTGTCCAAATATCCGATCTGCAAGCTGCGTGGTGATTAAGCAGACTTTGCTGCGCATCTCCATGTCCCCGGCATCGAGATAACGTCCGCGCAGAACCACCAGCCGCCGGATTGCCTGGTATCCCGCCGTCACTCCGACCAGGTTCACAGGTCGCTCCACCCCGCCGACAACCACAGTCATTGGCAGTTCTCGCGTTCCCGCAACTTCAATGACATTGGGGATGCCTCTTACTGCTTCAAGGTCTTCCAGTGTCATTTCATAACTGAGCGGCTGCGGCTTGTCCGGCCGTTGGACGAGCTCCACCTGGATTAGGTTGGAGCCGACGGCCTCGATCTGCGAAAGTACGAATTTCCTGCTGGTCAGCGCCACGGTGACGACGAGAACAATCGAAGCGCTTCCGATAATCACGCCCAGCGACGTCAGGATTGCGCGCAATTTATTCGCCCGCAACGCGTCAATCGCCACCGATATCGTTTCGCGAATATCCATCGTTGCCTTTTGACCGGAATTCTCCGGCAGCCGCGGCCAAAACTCTTAGCCCTTCTTCAGCCGTTTGAGCGCTTCCTGCGCCATTTTGTTTTTTGGATCCAGCTTCAGCGCGCTTTCAAATTCCAGCGCGGCTTCTTCCATCTTGTTCTGATCTTCAAAGAGTCGCCCCATCCACGCGTGTGCCGCGGACGGCCGCGGATATCCCGATCGCGTCGGCGCTCTTTCCGCATAATCCTTAAGCAGTCTTTCGGCTTCCTCAGGGTTTTCCTTCTTCAAGACCAGCGCAACGCCTCGGTAAAACTTCTTTCTCGGGTCACGCGGCGTCACGTGTTCCCCCGCGTCGGCGACCGCAAGCAGCCGCTCTGGCTGGTTGCGTTTGACGGCATAATCGCCGATGTCATAGATCAGCTCCGCCGATTTTGGGTTGCTCTCGAGCGCCTGCGTAAATTCTTGGTCCGCTGCGGCGAAATCTTTCTTCTGTCGCCTGCAATTCCCTCTGGCGTAATGCCCTTCCGCGGCGTCCATCTCCGCCAATTGCTGGATTTGAGGCAGCGCCTTGTCTTCGCCGCCACCCACAAGGCCCGGAGCGCTGCAATCGAACTCGATGAGCGCCTGGCGAGCCGAAAAATTCTTCGCGTCCAGTTGCACCGCCGTCTCAAATTCCTTGCGCGTCTTCTTGGCCAGCGAAATCGCAGAAAACCAGCTCGCGTGATCGGCTTTCTCTCCGTACGCTCTCCCCAGCCACTCGTGGTAGATCGAATTCTGCGCGTCGATAGCCACCGCCCGCTCCGCGCTTTTGATCGCCGCGTCGTGCTGCTGCAGCTCCAGATAACTTTTCGCCAGCAGCAATTGCACGTCGGCATTTTGCGGATCCTTTGCCGCAGCCGCCTGCAACGCTTGAACGGCCTTCACGTATTCGCTGGATTCGTAAGCATGCCGTCCCGCTTCGAGACTTGTTTCTTGTTTGATAGTTCCGGCCACCATCGCCGTACTCGTCATAAGCAAGACGGCAAGCCTCCAATTCTTCCCGCTAACCATTCCTTAGTCCCCGAAAAAGTGTAACTTCCGTGCTGACGACGATCACGGTCATTCCGTCGCGCAAATCGACGTCCCCCGGAAGCGCCACCAGTTCTCCTTCTCGCAGCCCGCTCACCACTTCATAATTCGTGGCGTCCGCGATCCCCACGTGAATCTCTCGTTTTTCAAGCGTCGATTTCCCCACACCCAGTTGGCTTTTTCTCACCACGAAGACATAGCGCCTGCCGCCGTCCGCTTCCACCGCCCCTCGGGGAACGGACAAGACCCCGATTCGTTCGCGCGAATTAATGCGCACGTTCACATTAATATTCGGCAGCAGTTCCAAATTATCGTTATTCACCGCGCACAGCAGCTCGCCCACGCTGCGGTTTTGGTGGGGCACTACTTGCTTGGGAACCGTCTCCGTCTTTCCCGTCCAAGTTTTGCTCGGCAGGGCATCCCACGTGATTTTCACCGGTTGGTTCGGTTCAAGTGCGCCCAATTCCGGCTCGTCGATAAACGCTCGCACGCGCACCTTGTGCAGGTCCGCCATCTCCGCCAGCAAATCGCCCACCTTCACATAATCCCCCGCCTTCAACGGCGTCGATTCGGCGCTTCTTCCCAGCGAGTACAGCGTCCCATCCGCCGGTGCTGTAATGCGCCCCTGCCGCACTTTTTCCTCAAGGGCAGCCACTTCGTTTTGAACCTGCTGCAGGCGCAGCGGTGTTTGATCCGTGTCCAGCTTCACGCTCCGCTCAAACTCCTGCTTGGCCGCCGACAGCCTGGCTACCTCGGCTTGCGCCTTGATCAGGGCAAGATCGTTCGCCGCAAGCTCATCCTGCGTTGCCGCTTGCTGCGCGATCAGCCGTTGCAACACATTGTTGTTCTTCTGCAACTGGTCGCGTTCCGCTTGAGCTTTCGCCAGGTCGCCTGTGACTCTGGCTGCCTCATCAATTTTTCCGCCTGCTCTTGCGGCCCGCAGATCGTCCTCTGCCTTCAGGAGTTTCGCTTTCGCTTCTGCCAGCTGCGCTGCCGCGTCCTTGACGTCCAGCTCCAGCAGCACTTGCCCCTTCTTGACGGCCTGACCCTCGTGAACGCTTACCTTCAGCACAAATGTATCCAGTTGCGCCCGCATCACATAAGGCGCGATGGGCTCTACCTTCCCATTGCTGCTGATGGACGACACCAGGTTCTCCCGGATTGGCGTCACCGCCGAGATCTTCGGCACCGGCTTGCGCCCGCTCAGCTCTACGCCTATGTATGCCAGCACCGCCGCCAGTGCCAGGTAGAGCAAAATTCGATTTCGCAGCTTGCGATCCATTTCTTCCTATTCCGCGCGGCCCCGCACTTCGAACTCCGCAAGACGCACGGACGCATCTTTCAGGCGCAACATTTCTTCTTACTTGTCCGTGGCTTGCTTGACCCTGTCAAAGAAGCGTCAAGTCATTTTATTCTAGCAAGAGCAGCGCGGCTTTCTCTAGAATCCTCGCAGGTGTTGTTTATTCTGCGCCCTGCTCCCCCCTCACCCAATCCGTCGGATCAATGGTTTCCCACATGTAAAGGATGCACTTGCCACATCTTATGGATGCCGCCAGCTCTCTTGGACCCCGTACCTCGCCGTGTTAGAATCCGCCCATGGCCACTGAGAGCGTCCATGAGAAATCTGCTGCTCCCCCAACGGGCGGCTTGCCCAAATCGCCCCAGCCCGGGGCCATTGTCAGTCCTGTCATCCACCGCGTCTGCATCCAGTGCAACAATATGTTCCGCGTCACTCCTGAGAAGTTTGATGCCAAGCAATGCCCCACCTGTCACAAGGGCTGAACTCCCTTTCCCTTGCCCGTAACATTTCCCCGCCCCCTGCGTAGTACACTCTGAACGCTGTTTTGCCCTGTCTTACCAATTCAGTTAGGGGTCCTTCGATGATCGAAGCTCGTGGCCTGTCCAAGCGCTTCCAGGACAAAAAACGCGGCGAAATTCGCGCCGTCGACAACGTCAGCTTTACTTGCCAGCCCGGCAAGATTTACGGTCTCCTCGGCGCCAACGGTGCCGGCAAAACCACCACTCTCCGCATGCTCGCCACCATTCTCGAGCCTACCGACGGCACCGCCATCGTCTGCGGCCACGACGTCATCGAGCAGCCCGAAAAAGTTCGCGCCAACGTCGGTTTCCTTTCCACGGCTACGGCTCTCTACCCTCGCCTCACTGCCCAGGAACTGGTCGAATACTTTGGCCGCCTCAATGGCTTAGACGAAGCCACGCTCAAAAAGCGTGTCGACAGCATCTTCAACCGTCTCGATATGAATGGCTTCCGCGACCGTCGTTGCGACAAACTCTCCACCGGCATGAAGCAGAAAACTTCCATCGCCCGCACTCTCGTCCACGACCCCCCCGTCATGATCTTCGACGAGCCCACCAACGGTCTTGATGTCATGACCGCGCGCACCATCACTGCTTTCATCCACGAATGCCGCAACAACGGCAAAACCGTCATTTTCTCCACGCACATCATGTCCGAAGTCGAAAAGCTCTGCGACACCATCGGCATCATCCAATCCGGCAAACTTCTCTCCGAAGGCACTCTCGCGCAGCTTCGCGATCAGCATCACGAACAGGATCTCGAGGACATTTTCGTCAAAGTCGTCGCTCCCCACTACGCTCCTGCGGAGGTCAACTGACATGTCCGCGCGCAATATCGGCATCGTCTATCGCAAAGAATTGACCGAGGCTCTCCGTGACCGTCGCACCCTTATCACCATGTTTGTTCTCCCCCTTATCATTTTTCCGCTTCTTAGTGTCGGCTTCGGCGCCATGATCGCCGTGCTCATCGGGAAGGCGAAAGAAGAAAGCCCTAAAGTCATGGTCATCGGCGGCGAGGATTCCCCCAATGTTCTCGCGGGTTTGAAAAAAGTCCCGAAGATTCAGATTGTTCCTCTGGAATCGAATTGGAAAGAACAAGTCGTCAACAAGCAAATTCCCGTGGTCGTTGAAATCCCCGAAGGCTTCGAGCGCAATCTCGCGAACCAAAAGGAACAAACCGTCCTCATTCATGACTACGAAGGCGAGCTCAAATCCGAAACCGCCAAGAACAAAGTCGAAAAATATTTCAACGAGTATCGCGACTCCGTCGTCAAAGACCGCCTCGCTGCCAGAAGTCTCCCGGTCAGCATCCTTAAGCCGTTTGCGATCAAGCCTCACAATGTTGCGTCACCTGAAAAATCCGGCGGTGCGCTCTTCTTTGGCGGCTTCATCGCCTACGTCGTCGTTTTTCTGTGCCTAAACGGCGGCATGCATCCTGCCATGGACCTCACCGCCGGAGAAAAAGAGCGCGGCACGATGGAAACGATTCTTTCCAGCCCGATCTCGCGCTCGCACCTGGTCCTCGGCAAGTTCCTGTTGGTTCTCACAACCGCGCTGACCACCGCTGCACTCTCCGTCATCTCGATGGGCATTTCCTTCGCCATCGCCAACAGCCTGAACACCAAGCCTATCCAGGCCGGTGAGGCTGATACCACCCTCCACATTGGCGTCGGCGCAGCGCTCTCCGTCTTCATCATGGCGGTTCCGCTGGCCGTCCTTTTCTCGTCTGTCCTGATCACCATCTCCACTTTCGCAAAGAGCTACAAAGAAGCGCAGAGCTACATCATGCCGCTCATTTTCATCGTCATCATCCCTGCCATCGCGGCCATGCTGCCGGGCGTGGAGCTCACTCCCAAGCTCGCGCTTGTTCCCATCCTCAACGTAAGTCTGCTCTGCAAGGAACTTGTGATTGGCACCTATCACTGGAACTACATCGCCATCATCTTTGCATCCACGTGCGTCTACGCCGCCGCCGCCCTCTTCCTCGCCATCAAAATGTTCCAGCGCGAATCCGTTCTCTTCCGTTCGTAAATCATTGATTCGAGTCTTTGGTTCACGATAGCAGTTCAAGCCAGTGGCCCGGGCCTTTTTACGTACCTCTCCGCTACGGCGTCCGCCGTGCGATACGTCATCGCCAGGATCGTGGGCGTCGGGTTCGCGCCGCCCCCCGTGGGGAACAACGACCCGCCCAGGACAAAAAGGTTTGCCGCCTGCCAGTGCTGCCCATACGTATTCACCACGGAACTCTCTGGCGATGTACCCAGGATCGTGCCGCCCTGCACGTGCGTCGACTGATACCGCCGGGAATCGTAATTCCGCAATCCCGGGAACGTATTCACTTCCGTTGCTCCCATGGCACGCGCGATTTCCACTGTTTTCTCCGTCAGAAGCTCGGCCATCCTTCTTTCGTTTTCTCGCCAATTCAGCGTTAGCCGCAGCAGCGCGTCCCCACAGCGATCCTTGTACGTAGGATCGAGATCCATGTAATTCCCTTTGTAGGCCAAATGTTCACCGGAAACCACGATGCGGCCCACCCTGTCGAAATATTCGATCCCTGCCTTCTTCCATGTCGAACCCCATCGGCTCCCCACGCGGTGTGGTACTTCTCCAAATTCGCCGATGGGATGCGCTCCGGTGTTGCGCGCTTCCAGCAGCCCTCCGCGCAAAAAGCTCAATTGGCTATGATCGAAATTGTCGCCGTCAAAGTCGCTCAACAGCATTCCGGATGCGCCGGATCCCATGAAGCGGTTCAGCGGCTTCGCGAAAAATGCCGTGGCCGCCGCAAAACTGACCTGGTGTGTCAGATTCCTTCCCAGCGTGCCTTTCCCTGCGCCGGGATTGTACGGCTCTCCGATACCCGACAATAGCAGTAGCCGCGTGTTATTCAGTGTCCAGGAAGCCAGAAACACGATCTCTGCCGGCTGAAAAATCTCATTCCCCGTCGCATCGACGTAGGTAACCCCGCGTACTCTTGATTCGCTTCCTGCCGCGTCGTGCACAAGGCGCCTCACCCACGCGCCTTTGCGAATCGTCACGTTTTTCTTTTTCTCGATCACCGGCAGCAGAACACTCGTCGGCTGGGCCTTGGCTCCAATCATGCATCCGAACCGTTCGCAGTAACCGCAATACACGCAAGGCGGCCGGGAGATTCCGTCGGGATTCGTGTATGCCTGGCTCAGCGTCGCGGCCGGCACGGGGTAGGGGTGATAACCCAGCGACTTTGCGCCATCCCGGAACAGCGCCGAAAAATACGGCAGCTTCGTGGGAGGCGTTGGATACTCCTCGCTCCGCCAACCCTCGAAAGGATTCCCTCCTTCCACCTTCTGCCCTCGCAGGTTGCCGGCCTTCCCGGAAAGCCCCAGCAACCGTTCCGTGCGTGTGTAGTACGGCTCTAATTCATCGTACGTGATGCCCCAGTCCTGGACCGCGTGATCCTCCGGCAATCGGTTGACGCCGTACTTTTCTTTCGTGCGCGAGTACAGCTCGAAGAAGTCAGGCAGATTCCTCGGACACTGTCCGTTCCAGTGCTCTCCTGCTCCTCCTACGCCTGAACCCGGAAGAAAAGATGCATATCGCCGCAACGGGACAGCTCGCCCGCGCGCATCATGCCGAAGCGTAACCGTTTCCTGCGCGGCGTCCTGCATCATTCGCAGCCGAATTGCGTAGTCCAGTTCGTCCATGTCATCTGCGTATTTATCCGTGCTGCGCGGCACTCCCCGTTCCAGCACCACGACCGAAAGCGCCGTCCGCGCGCCCAGTTCCTTGGCCATCAGCAGGCCCGTCCACCCGCCTCCCACGATCACCACGTCGGCTTTCCGCAGCGTTTTCATTTCTCGTCCTCGCTGGCGCCTACGGAGTGGCCGCTTACCTCGCGCAGCCCCGCGGGTTTTGGGCGAAACGCTTGCCCGTAATATTTTTCGATCTCGTCGTAGTTATTCAGGCGCGGGCCGGGATAGCCGATCAGTTGCCAGCCCACCATGTCCGCGTTTCCTCCATGCATCGGATCGCAAAACATTCCTTCGATGGTGTGCTGGCGCAGCAGAGAGAAGAAAACGGACGCCTCTATCCTTTCCAGCGTGGCGTCCTGCTCCTCGGCATTCAGTTGATCGAACCCCGTCAGTCCCTTCAATCCTTCGCGATAAATTTCGCGAGGCGTCGCTTTGCCCTGATATCCGAATTCCGCCGGCGCATCTTCAAAAGGACCTTGCGTGTACCGGTAACGGTCGCTTCCGTACGGCCCGGCAAGCTGCCGGTCGATGTAGATGACTACGCCGGCTTCCTTTGCTCCCGGACCGCTCACATCGCTCGGAAAAATGCGCGACGCTGCGGCAGCGGCGAGCAGGGCCTCTCCCTCATCGAAAAACCGCAACGGAATGCGTAAGCTTTTGTCTTTATTCTTTTCGTTGGCACTGAGGAGGGAAACTTTCCGGTCCAGCGAGTACACCAGCACGCCACCCAAAGTCGTGCACGAAATTGTTAGGAAGCGACGCCGCCGCATTTGCCGGCGATGGTATCAGAAACGCATATTCCCCGTGCCAGGAAAGTAAGCAAACCGTATCCGCAGTCCCTCAGCACCAACTAAAATCGGCCTATCCGCAAACTCCAAAAAGGCGCACACTAGCTCTGAGGTCAGACCCATGGTAGCCACGGCAGGTGTCTGGAAGAAAAAGTGTGACGCTTTGAGAACCAAGAGGAATTCCCTCTTCGCTGCCTACACTAAGGATCCGCAAAATATCTCTCTCGCGCGCGAAATCAAGGCTCTTGACGACGAAATCGCCGACTGCACCCAGCACGTCGAGCAAGAACGCCGCGCCGAGCAGCGCGCCTCTTCCACCGCTGCCAAACTCCTCACAACTTCAAAGTAAGTCCAAAAAAAGGGTATATCATCTGTCTCCGGTGCCCCACGCGGAGTCCAACGGGCGCACTCCGAGTTTGGAAGCAAAAATGACAAAACTTACCTACCCCGCGCTGATCCTGCTGGTGTCGTTCACTCTCTCGATGTCCCCTGTTCCGACGTGGGCAGCGGCAGAGCAACACCTTCTATATGTAGCCAGTCCGGGAGTCCGCAATTACGTGGAACATGGCGGCGTCGGTATCCTCGTTTTCGACGTGGACAATGGATATAAGTTTGTCCGGCGCATAAAAACCTGGAACGTTCCAGATGGTAAGAGTCCAGAAAACGTCAAGGGGATCGCGGCAAGCGCAACGACTGGAAGGGTCTACGTTACATCCCTGAATCGCATGATCGCCATCGACGCTGTCAGTGGCGAGGAGCTTTGGGACAAGACCTACGAGGGCGGATGCGACCGCATGGCAATTTCGCCTGACGGCAAAACCTTGTATGTCCCGCAACTCGAGGGAACAGCATGGCATGTCGTGAATGCGATGACCGGGGACGTGATTGCAAAGATCGAAGCACATCCCGGTTCGCACAATACCATCTATTCGTCGGACGGTGAGCGCGTCTACCTGGCGAGCCTGCGGTCTCCTGTTCTTTCTGTGCTGGATGCGAGAACCCTGAAGATCGCAAGCGAAGTGGGGCCATTCGACAATGTGATCCGCCCGTTTACAGTTAACGGCAGCAACACGCTGGTTTTCGTCAACATCAATGGCTTGCTCGGCTTCGAGGTAGGTGATCTGCGGACAGGCAAGAAGCTATGCCGGGTGGAGGTTAATGGCTACTCCCAGGGTCCCGTCAAACGTCACGCATGCCCGAGTCATGGAATCGCTTTGACTCCTGACGAGAAGGAACTTTGGCTCGCGGACTGTGCGAACAGCGCCATACACGTGTTCGATGCAACGGTAATGCCGCCGAAGCAAGTCACCAGCATTAAGGTCCGGGACTGTATCGGTTGGGTTAGCTTCAGCATGGATAGCCGATTCGGATATTCTTCAACGGGCGAGATCATTGATGTGAGGACGAAGAAGATTGTGGCGGCGCTGCAGGACGAAACCGGCCGCCAGGTGCAGAGCGAAAAACTGCTTGAACTCGTGATCGAAAACGGCAAGGTAATTCGTGCAGGCAATCAATTCGGCGTTGGCATGAAGCAAAAGTGAATGGGCCAGGCGGAAGCAACTCCTCGAAAAATCTGCCCGCACAGTCGGCTAGCACGACTGCTGCTCCGTCCTGGTAGTGGCCGCTATTGTCTTCGATTAAGGCAAAACGCATCCGAGAACGCCAATCTCCGATTGGCGTCGTCTCGGAACAAAACCTCACTCGGATGGCCCAACGAAGCAAGCCGGCTTTTCTTCCGCATTCGCTCCTGCGCGCTTTCTGTGCGGTGTTGGCACCCCGGTCGCTTCTATCGGGGCGTCCCGGATGGTGTTATGGGACCGAGCGGAGCAGGCCGATTTCCTTTCTTCTGTGGCGATGAACGTTATGTGGCGCTGACTTGGATAGGCGATCTAGCCAAGCGAAATTTTGCAGAAAAACACCACATAATCTGAAACGTGCCTCCAGTCTGATCCTTGTATTGGCATTGGTCTTCATTGCATTTGCAGCCACAATGTTTTGCAGTGCGGGTTCGTCGATGAAGGAGAAACTCGCGGAACTGTTTCTAGAGTGGGGGCAGAAGCAACGTGGTTTGTCGCACGAGAATGCGCCTTTCATTTTTCTTTCGGGCGTTTTCATCCTCTTTACTTTCAACCTTCAACTGTCGACTGTTAATCTCCTTCAGCCCGTCCCTTTTCCACAGATTTCCACAATTCTTTCGAATGGCACCCCTCCCGCAAGCCCTTTCCCTCAGCCAACCTGAAGGATGCGCACAAACCAGACGTACATTGAAGAAGAGCGGACAGTCAGTGGCGTTACTACTCGGCGTGCTCCATGTGGTATTGCTTGAGCTTGCGGTACAAGGTGGTCTTGCCAATGCCAAGCATGCGCGCGGCGGAGAGCTTGTCGCCGCCGGTTTCGCGCAGAGTGCGAAGAATCGCGCGGCGCTCCAGTTCCTCGAGGGGCAGGATTTCATCTTTTTCCGGGACGCGTTCTGTGGTGGGATAGTGCAGGTTGGATGGCAGATCCGCGACGCGGAGAACAGGCCCGGAACCCAGGGCAACGGCGCGCTCGATGGCGTTTTCCAGCTCCCGGACATTTCCAGGCCAATCGTAGGCGATCAGCCGGCGCATGGCGTCTTCGGAAATGGTGCGCACCGGACCCTGTGGGTCGGAGAATTTTTCGAGAAACGCGGTGACGAGAATGGGAATATCGCTCTTGCGGTCTCGCAGCGGCGGCAGCTTGACCTGCACGACGTTCAGGCGGAAGTAGAGGTCCTGCCGGAAGGCTCCCGAACGAATGGCCGCTTGCAGATCGCGGTTGGTGGCGGCGATGATGCGAACATTGATACGGCGGCGTTCCGTGGAGCCAACAGGCTTGATCTCGCGCTCCTGAAGCGCGCGCAGGAGCTTGGCCTGTAAATCCACGGGCATATCCCCGATCTCGTCGAGAAAAAGCGTGCCGCCCTGCGCCGCTTCCAGTAAACCCTGCTTGGATTGCATCGCACCGGTGAACGCGCCCTTGACATAGCCGAACAACTCAGACTCGATCAGCGTGTGTACCAGCGCCGAGCAGTCCACCGGCGCAAACGGCCGGTCCTTGCGCGGCCCGGAAAAATGAATGCTGCGAGCCACGAGTTCTTTTCCCGTTCCGCTTTCCCCAAGGATGAGAACGGGGGACTCATGCTGGCTCACCTTTTCAATCATTTTGTAGACGCGCTGCATTTTCATGGAGACGCCGATCAGCCCGCCGAACCCGGGCCGCGTGCGCAATTGCTCGCGGAGCAGGCGGTTCTCCTGCTGGAGTTCGACGGCGCGCGCCACGCGTTCTAGCCGGGAGCGCAATTCCTCGATGCGAAAGGGCTTCGTCACGTAGTCCACGGCGCCCAGGCGAGTGACCTCCACGGCGGATTCGATTGTGCCGTACTGCGTCAACATCACGACGGCAATTTCCGGATGCCGGTCGTGCACCTGTTTCAGCAGTTCCCACGCCGTTCGATCGTGGCAGCTTTAAATCCGTCAGCACGATGTCTATGGCGGAATGTTCCAGGACCTCCAGCGCTTCTTCCGCGGTAGCCACAGCGGCGGCCTTCATTCCGCATTGCTCGGAGACCGTGGCGCAAGTCTCACGGATGGACTGCTCGTCATCCACGATAAGAATGTTCATCGGGACAACTTCGCGGCGGACTGCTGCTTCCTCAGTCATGGCAGGGACCATAAGAGCCTCGGTCTGCGCCTTTATGTGCCTCTCGAGTTCCGTTTCAGCAAGCTACCAGGTCTTATTATAAATCAACAGGTTAGTTAAATGAATAGCAAGAGATAAGTCCCATTTTGGGATTAGTCCTGGTCCATCCTTCCACATTGTCCCAAATCGGGAAAGAGCTGGGCAGATACTCTGACAAGAGCCTACTTCGAGGTCCGAGCATACTCCCCGAAGGGTTCTCGGGGAAACGCATTTCTTTGAGTCCAATGGTTATCAGCGACTTGGCTGGAAGTCACGGGTCACGTCCGAGTTTTTCCGCCGTTTTGCCAGCCTGTTAAGGCCTAGGCTTTTTCGGCGGTGCCGACGTGGTAGTTTTCTTCTTAGGTGTTTCGCCAGCGCCCCTGCTAAGCAGTGTGAGGGCATCCTTGGCGCTGAAGGGGAAGCGGCGAACGGACTGTTCGCCAGTGGTACTGAGAGTGACGTCGACGCGCCGGTTGTTGGCCAGCCGGACGGTCAGCAGGTTTTTCAGAATCTTTTGCTTTTCCGCCGGAGTCAGATCGGTTTCCGCCTGGATCAGTTTCTGCACTTCTTCGGAGGTCATGTTCTTGTCAAAACCAAACGCACGGGTCTCGAGATGGTCCGCGGGCACGCCCTTTTCAACAAGGTAGCTCTTGGTGCGCTCGACGCGCCGTTCCGAGAGCTTCACGTTGTAGTCCCTGGCGCCGCGAACG
Organism: Acidobacteria bacterium 13_2_20CM_2_57_6; assembly: GCA_001917435.1. Lineage (GTDB taxonomy): Bacteria > Acidobacteriota > Terriglobia > Acidiferrales > UBA7541 > Acidiferrum. The sequence goes on along the minus strand of MNEA01000046.1, from coordinate 31,298 downwards.
TCGGCATGGCCTTCGAGAATCAACTTGGCGTCCGGTTTATAGGCCAGATACTGCTTGTAGTCGCTCGCTAGAGCATCCAGCGTCACTTGCTGGCTGGCCAGCAAACCGCTCATGGGTTTGGCAACGGAGGGCAGGGCCGTCGGAAAGTAAATGCTGTGAAGAGCCAGCTTGGCTTCCAGTTGCTTGACCAGCGGGGGCTCCGGAGGCTGCTTCACTTCCACGCTGCCGGAAGCGTCGGCGGCGCCGCCGCGGCCGTCGTTCACCGAGCATTTCACACGGTAGCTGCCGGGCTTAAGGCCAGTGGAATCAAACTGCACGTTCGAGCCGCTTCCCACGATTTGCCCGCCCGTCGCGGTGTAGCTGTAGGTCAACGGATCGTTGTCGGGGTCGCTGCCACTACAAGTGATGCCGGTGCGTTCACCGGGAAGAATCGGGCTGCGCTCCACGGAAAGTGACGCGGTTGGTGGATGATTGGGCTTTTCTTCGACTTTGATGTCCGCGGCGCACGAAGCCGAGCCGCCTTTGCCGTCATCCACTTTGACGTTCACGGTGTAGGAGCCAGCAGCTACGCCGCTGGAATTCCAGCGCGCCTCCGGGCCCGTGCCCTCGACCGCGCCGCCGGTGGCTGTGTACGTGTAGGTCAACGGATCATTATCGGGATCGCTGGCGTTCACGTGCACGGCCACGCTGTCGCCCGAACCAGCGAAGACGGACGCCGGGCTCACCGAACATGCCGCCACCGGCGAATGGTTGGGAGGAGGCGGAGGATTGGGAATCCCGAACCGCAGGACTAAGCCCGTGGCGGCACGGAAGCTGTTCTGCCGCGCCGTAGCGCCTACTGCGGGGCCCGAAAGTGTGGTCATGAAATAATCCAATTGTGCCACGCGCCAAGCAACGTTCTTCGCCAACACCATATCGACGCCGCCGCCTGCTGCCAGGGCAAATGCATTCTGCTCGGCAGCACCCGTGATCTGCCCGTTGCCGCGCACGCTACCGGCCAAGAATTCGCCAAAGGGAACAAAATAATCGAATTTTCGCAGGTTCAGACGAGGACCGAATAGATAGCTGATCATTGAGCCGCGGGCCAAATCATAAGTCCCCACCTCGCCGGTCAGACCGATCCATCTCGACGCATTGTAGGTCAGTGAACCGGACCCGCCGTGGCCGTCGAAGTCCGCGAAAGGGCTACCGGGCGCGAAATTGACATAGTCATACATCGCCGCGATCTCGTAACGAGGAAGGAGCCTGCCCGGCGCGCGAGTGTCCGCAGCGGCAGCGGCTGCCGGGAAAGGAGCCGGCTTGGGAATCGCCGGCAACGCGAACACGCCCTTTGCCGCCGCGGGCCGGCCACTGTCCGAGGCCTTGCCGGAAGCTGCGCTCTTCTCCGCGTTCGCCGAGGCGCTCGTGGTCTCATCGCCCGTTCCGCTGCTCTTCTGCTGCGCGCAGAGTGGCAAAGCGACAAGCGCGCTCATCACGAATCCCGCACACCAATTGCGCATCTCTTCCTCCTCAGTTTCTCAGCTGGATCCCGTTTGATTATGCGTCCGCCTGTTGACCACTCGCTGGCCACGGCAGGCTCCACAAGACGCGTTGCAACCGTTCCCTTTCTGCCAGTTATCTCCAGCGGGCACTTTACCCCACACCCATGTCCATACGCGTGGAGAACCTGAAAAGCAAAAAGGAGGCGCGATAAGACTATTCCACAATTCACTTTCGGTGCAACAAGTTCCTATCGAAACACAAGCGGCTTATCCCTTGGCGCGAGACCTGATCTCCTTTGCCAGTTTTTCGATCTCGTCGGTCTTGCGCAGCATGGCGACCGAGAGAACATGGACGGAATCCGTTTTTTCCACTTCGGCCTTCAATTCGCTGGCCAGATCGTATAGCTTCTCGACACTCTTCTTAATTTCTTTTTGATTTTCCTCAAGGACAAGCTTGGGATCGATCCTCGGGGGATTCGGATCGTCCTCCTTTGGCGTCTGCGGGTTTTGCGGGCGCTGGCCGCGAGCCTGCGCGCCGCGCATGAGGGCAAGAATGCCAGCGGGCAAGCCCATCGCAAGAGTGGTTGTCAAAAACTTTCGCCTAGATTTCATTGAGAAAGCGACTCCCTTCGTCAGGCTCAATCCTTCTGCCGCACACGGGAGAATACTTCGTTGAACCTCTTCCAATGTTATACTCCCCCTCTCGTCAAAAACATGCCTAGTTCCTTCAATCGCTGGTTGGATTTGACTCTTCCAAACGCACTTCATCTAGCTGGAATTTTGGTCATCGCGCTAGTGCTGAACCGGCTGCTGCGCGCGGTTACGAATCTAGTGATCAAGCAAGCCTCCGCGCCAGGACGCTCGGCGCAACTCCGCGAGCAGCAGACGCGCACGCTGGCGGGAGTTCTATATGGTGCGGGGAGCAAGATTGTCTGGGCGGTGGCAATTCTGACGGCGCTAGGCGAATTCCATATCAACATTACGCCGGCGGTTACTCTGGCAGGATTGGCCAGCCTTGCCTTGGGATTCGGAGCGCAGACTCTCGTTCGAGACGTGATCATGGGATTCTACATCGTGCTCGAAGATCAATACGTTGTCGGCGACACGATTCAAATCGGCGAGTACATCGGCCGGGTGGAACACCTCACGCTGCGGCGCACGGTGATTCGAGACGCGCGAGGAGCGCTGGTAACCCTTGCAAACGGGGAGATCCGCACGGTCAGCAACCTCAGCCGCGATTGGTCGCAAGCATTCGTGGACGTGTCCCTCGCACCCGAGAGTCCGATAGAGAAAACATTGCAGGCGCTGGAAACGGCCGCGGCCGCTTTGCGGGGCGACCCAGCCTGGTCGCAGGCGCTGGTAGATGGTCCGCGCATCCTTGGAGTGCAGAGCTTTGACCGGAGTTCCACGACAGTACGATTGCAGGTGCGGACGGCACCGACGCGGCAGGATGAGGTGGCACGCGAGCTGCGGCGGCGCATTCAGATCGAATTTCAAAAGCAGGGTATACCTATATCGAGCGTGTATCGCATCGAACTAGCGGGCGTTTCCCACTCCTCGCAGGAAGCAGCCCAGCCGGATGCGGCGAGCTAGAGCAAGGAGCAACGGCAATGGCCCAGATTACCTACGACGAAGTAAACCTGATGCTGCGTTTGTACGATATGAGGAGGGAGCCGCGCCTGCGCCAGGCGCGCGCATGGTTTGTCGAGAACTTTCATCCGCAATCTCCCGAAGAGATGATGAAAAGTTATCCGCAGGGCAGCGAGGAAAACACGTACATCCGCATGGTGATCAGCTACTGGGACATGGTGGCGAGCATCGTCAACCGCGGGCTGATCAACGACGAATTATTTTTCGATAGTAACGGCGAGATCTGGGTGGTGTGGGACCGCATGCGATCGATCGTTCCGACGTGGCGAGCTGCCTTCAAGAATCCGCTTCTTTTCCACAACATCGAAGAAACCTGCAAGAGGCTGGAAACCTGGCGGGAAAAGCGGGCGCCTGGATCCACAGCGGCGATGCGGCAGATGATGGCGCAATCAAAGTCCGGGGCAAAGAACGCCTAGAGCAGTCGAAGCAGGAAAGCCTCCAGAGGCCGGTCAATGAGCCCACGAAAACGTGCATTCATGAAGGTGCTTGGAGCGGGCAGTCGAGATGCGCCCGACAAAAACCAGAAACACGGGTTCTGCCTTTTTATCTTGGAAGTTAACGGGCTATGCGGAAGTAATTCCAGGAGACCCGATTCGCGCCATTACTTGTAGAGTCGAGATGTGGCGCGGTGGGTTAGGTGCGGCCTATCTGTTGCCGGCCCTTTCGTCTGCCGGTGCCTCATTGGCCTCGCCATGCTTCCGTTTCCACATCCCGCTCATCGAACCGGATGTGCGGATTTCCCGCTTCCGGCTCTCGGAGAAGACTCCCGCAATCGCTACAGCCATTGCATGTGACGCCGTCTGCATCTTCTGAAAACAGCTTGGGAGTTATCAGGCTCATCGCCAATCTCCCTTTCTATCGTCGCTTCTTGCGTCCGCCTTCAACTGAAGCCCCTTCCCTCCACCGGTGTTACCCGGCTTCATCGGTACTACGAGCCTCTCCGCCATCCCACACGGCCTGGCCTGTCTCTCGCGAGTTGCCAGTTGATCCATACTGCGATCACCGCTGGGACTTCCCGTGTTGCACATGGTCCTCCCCATTGCGTACATGCCGTCGCCAATACCCCGGCAGGTCGGATGGAACTTGTTCGCTCGTCCCGTTCCACCAACTTCGGCCTTCCCACGAACCGGGGCGGGTCGGCTCCTGCATTGTCGGTTTCGGGGCCTGCTCAGCATTCACTCACGTTACGGCCTACACGCTCGCCAAGTCGCCTAGCGACTCTCTGCACCAGAGGCTTCAGCAGTCTCGTTGCCTCCACCGCTGCTCTGATTGCTACCGGGTGGAGCGAACCAGTTCCCGGGCGGGTTTAACCCCCGCTGTGGACCACCGCCTTTTCACGGCGCACGCGGCTCGCCGACAATCCACGAAGTGGCGTGATGATCAGAACAGTCAGGGCGTAACCTTCAGGTCCGAAAAATGAGCAATGGTTCCCGGCCCCACCCAAAGCGCGATGGCACCGTTCACTATGGGTTGCTTGAGGTCGTTCACGATGAGTGTGGGTTGTTCCGCTCCGTTTACAAATAGCCGCGCACTGGATCCAGCGACCTGGATTTTCACGTGCGTCCACTGCCCTGCGAGCAAATCAACATAGGATTCGTACTTTCCCGGGCTCTCCGTGCGAAGTTTTTGCCACCCGAATCCGGGTATGGAGATGTACTGCACAGAATGGTTTCGTTGCAATTGGTCTTCGGCTCGGCCGTTCTTGGGGCGCAGGTAGAAGCACTCAAAATGAGACCTGTCTGCGGTTATGCGAAATGCAATGCCGACAAAGCCCCGCAAGTTCGGCGGGGCGTTGGGAGCCGTGTCGCCACTGAGGCTCACTTCAAGGGTGCCATCCTGAAAGGAGCTTCCTGGAATGACGGCGAGTCGGCCAGCATCGTCCAGACCTTCTGGACCCGCATCGGTAACCCGCATGGCATTACGGCCAAGATAAGTTACTGCCTCCGTCTTGACGTTGTGGAGCTCGAGCTTGTCAAGAGCAAGCGTCTGTGCTTTTTGCTGCGCTTGACCGGGTGACCATGTTGCTTCACTAACGAAGAGAATGATCAACGTAAACGCCCACATCAATTTAGATTTCGCCATCCCCTTTTCCTCCCGTTGGTCGAAATGTGAAACGATCGGGTGTTCACTCCTGGCGCAGGGTTGCCAGCGGGTCGATGCTGCATGCGCGTCTGGCCGGGACGTAGGTAGCGAGCAATGCCACCACGCCAAGCCCCTTGTCGGAATCGAAGGGACAATAGATTGTCCTCCCAAGTGGGTTCTGGTGGGACCTTTTCGAAAGGATAGAAGAAAAACGGTGGAGAGGATACCAGACCCTGCTTAAGTTCTTCGTTGGTCGGGAAGGGGATAAACCGAACGTTGCACGTCGGCAAGACGACTTTGTCCGAATTCTTCAAAGCAAGCTGCCAATGGTTGTTTCCCTGATGCGCCGGGTCTCCACCCAATCCAACCAGTAGAGGGCTAATCGGTACTACCCAACAATATCCGTTGCTGCCGGTTATATGCTCTAAATCTTTCTCGATCAACGCCTTCTCTTCTGCGAGTGTTTTGGAAAGACGTTGGCCAATTTCTAGACTCTCCTTAGTCTTTCCAGATTATCCCCAGTTTCTTTCAGAACATCCTTAGATGTTTTCAGTGTTTCGTCCACACCCCGCAAAGTTTTCGCAGATGTCTGCACGATTTGGGCGGTGCTCCGCATCAGAGCGTCTGACTTGGCGGCAGACTTTAGTCCAATCACGATGCCCATGACTCCACCGCCTACAGGGAGGACAACACCAATTAATCGGAACTGCCTCTCTTGTTCCTTCCAAATAGGGGCAATTGCTATGACCGAGGAGCCCACGAGCACAATCAAGCCAGTGATGATGAATAAGAATGCATTCATTTGAGAATCGCCGGGCAAAATTAAGACAGTTTGCCCGTGGTTGGGTCCACACTACCATTCATCACAGCCGTTGTAACTATCTGGAAATCTGTCGCCCTGGGCGTTAGCAAGGCGCGTGGGTCTAGATTTGAACGGTGGGCTGAGATGACGTTGGTGCCCGAGAATGGCGTCGAACCATCACGGCCTTGCGGCCACCGGATTTTGAGTCCGGCGGGCAGTAAATTGTTCATGCTTTCGGACGATGATGAAGCCTGTTCAGCCCTACTTCATCCCAGTTTCGGAACGGGTATACGGGCAAGTATAATCCTACTGTGAGCACGGAATTTCTTGACCGCTTAGCGAGCCAACTCAAAATTGGCAAGGACGCTGCTTTCCGTCGTGCCATTGAGAGGATTTTGAACGTTGTTAAGAAAAACTATGAGAGCGGACAATATCCAAGCCTGGCCGAAGCGGAAAGAGATTTCCGACAGCGAGTTGAACGCGAAGAAAATGGCGAGTAATTCGCTATGCCGCTGATGCGCTCCGGGCCTCGAACACACGAGTGCTACATGAATGCCAACAAGTACGACGTGCGAAGCACCCGTGCCGATGCCACGACTTTACTATCACGGTCTCGGAGCATTTACTGGGCAGACTGACGGAGGAAGATATCGTCACAAGGGCGGTCACTGGGCAGGAAGGCCCAGGCGTAGCAGCGGGATTTTGGAGGCGCGGGAGGGATTCGAACCCTCGCATGATGGTTTTGCAGACCATTCCCTTAGGCCACTTGGGTACCGCGCCTCTGCAAAGGAGGGTTTGAAAAACCCTCGCAAACCTCTATCAATTATGCCCGAAATCTATGCCCAAAGTTATGCCCAACGCACCCTATTTTTGCCTATTGTCCCCTCATTCAGTTTCTGCAACCCATTGATACCTCATGACACCGCGCGAAAGGAGGGGACTTGCAGACCTCTCCCTTGGGCCACTTGGGTACCGCGCGGAATCTCTAAGTATAGCAAATCTGACAGACCTCTTCGGACATCCCCTAACAACGCTGCTTTCAACAGCGCCTACTTTTTTTCCGCAACAACGGGAATTTTTGCTTCGCGCAAGAATCGCGCCGATTCTTCCGGAGGTGTTGGATTGATGTAAAAGCCCGTGCCCCATTCAAAGCCCGCGACCTTCGTCAACTTCGGAATGATTTCGATGTGCCAGTGGTAGTGGTCGTTGATCTCTTCACCGATCGGAGACGTATGGATCATGAAGTTGAGTGCCGGGCGGTCGAGCACCTGGTCGAGACGCATCAGCGTATCCTTCAGCATGCGCGCGAGGCTGGCATACATCGAGCTCTGATTATTCTCATACGACGATCCGTGCACTTTGGGCAGCAGCCACATCTCGAACGGGAAGCGCGGCGCATAAGGCGCAAGTGTGATGAAATGTTCGTTCTCGCCGATGACGCGTTCGCCGGTGTCGCGTTCCTGGCGGATGATGTCGCAAAAAATGCAGCGTTCTTTCTCATCGTAATAGTGCCAGCAGTTGTCGATTTCCTCGCGCACGCGCCGCGGAACGATGGGCAGTGCGATTAATTGCGAGTGCGGGTGATCGATGGTCGCCCCGGCTGCTTCCCCGTGATTCTTGAAAATGAGAATGTAACGGAAGCGCTTGTCATTCTTCAGGTCCAGCATGCGGTCGCGATAGCCCCAGAGCACGTCCTCCACGGCACGTTCCGGCAAGGTGGCAAGCGTCGCAAGATGGTTCGGCGATTCGATCACCACTTCATGTGCGCCAATCCCATTCATCTTGTCGAAGAGACCTTCGCCCTCGCGGTCCAATTCGCCCTCAATGCCCAGCGCAGGAAATTTGTTGGGCACGACGCGGATACTCCAGCCCGGCGTGTTGGGTCCGCCGCCATTCCGACCGTAAACGAGAATTTCCGGAGGAGTTCGAGCTTCATTGCCGACGCAGAAGGGGCAATTTTTCTCTTCTCTTGGGACGACACTCTCACGGAGAAAGTCATTCGGCCGCTTACCGCGTTCCGTCGAAATGATTACCCATCGGCCCGTGATCGGGTCCTTACGCAACTCCGGCAATGCACTCCTCCTCGATGATGTTCTGGTTCACCCTCGCAAGGTAGCAACCAGGAGACTTTGGATTGTACCGCGTCTGGCAATTCCGTGAAGATATTCCGGCCCAGCCGCTACATTTGAGGGCTAAACGCATCCTTGTGCAGGCGCACTACCGGCGGCTGCCCGGGCAGTTATCAATCGCCATAACATCAAACCGGCAGGGGCATTCGCCCACGTGACGTTCCGCCAGAAATCGCTGCGCCGTGCGAACTACCAGACGCTGTTTTTCCCTTGTAACGCTCAGTTCAGGCAACGCCGACAAGTCTTCCCGAATCGTGCGCGTTCTGACTTCCACAAAAGCCAGTGTCGCGCCGTCGTAGCCGACGAGATCGATTTCGCCCTTAATGCCGCGCGGAGTGTAATTTCGCCCAACGAATACGTATCCCTGCCTCCGCAAATACCAGTAGGCATAGGTTTCTCCGCGAACGCCGGTACGGCGGGCCTCGAGCTTTTTGGCGTCACTGGAAGAATTCTCCTCTTCGCGCAGACCGCGCCGCGCCGCCCAATGCACCGCTTGAAACATCAGATTTGAAAATATCGGCATGGTTTCGGCAGCGCTTCTCCCAGCGTTCCGCGCAGTATAAACAAAAATCCCGCAGCCACCATAGTTCTTGTGCGGCAGCAACGGGATTCTTGCCTCTTCCTGAGGTCTCTATCACCCAGTGACCTCGACATTAGATCTTCTTCTCGGCCTCGCGGAGGCAATCTTCCAGTGTCCGCACGGCAAAGTCGGCCTGTTCCTGATCGATCAAGAGCGGCGGCGACAGGCGAATGGTGTTTTCGCCTGCGCCCAGCACTAGCAGGCCCTTGTGAAACGCCAGATCGACGATCGCGTTGCGCAAATCCGCGGCCTTCTCTTTCGTCCGCTGATCCCGCACGATTTCAATGCCGATCATCAACCCTCGTCCTCGCACATCGCCGACAATCTTGAAGTTCTTCGTCCAATCGGCCAGACGTCCGAAGAGGTAGTCGCCCATGCGGCGGGCGTTTTCCTTGTACTCGCTTTCGATCAGGTCCATCGTGGCCAGCGCGGCTGCGAGGCAGACCGGGTTTCCGCCAAACGTCGTGCCATGCGAACCCGGCCCCCAGCGCATCACGCTTTCTCTTGCGATGATCGCCCCGAGCGGCATGCCGCTCGCGATGCCCTTGGCGGAGCAAAGAATGTCCGGTTCGATCCCTGCGTGTTCACTAGCCCACCACTTTCCAGTGCGGCCCATCCCCGACTGTACTTCGTCCACCATGAACATGATGCCGTGCTGGCGGCAGATGCGCTGCAATTCCTGCAGGAAGAACTTCGGCGCCGGCACATATCCACCTTCGCCCTGAATGGGCTCGATGATGATGCCAGCCACTTCCTCGGGATCAAACAACCGCTTGAAAATTTGCCCTTCGAGCTGTTCGAGAATTTCAGCCCCGCAGGTTTCCGCGGTGTGGCCGTGCGCGCAGCGGTAAGCGTACGGGTAAGGAATGTGCTCGACGCCACTGAGCAGCGCGCCAAACCCTTTGCGCTGCGTCGATTTCGACGCCGTCAGCGAGAGCGCGCCCATCGACCGGCCATGGAAGCAACCGTAAAATGCAACCATTTTGTCGCGCTTCGTGGCATACCTCGCTAGCTTGATGGCGCCTTCGATCGCTTCGGTCCCTGAATTGGTGAAGAAAACCTTCTTGCTTTCCGCGCCCGGCATCGTCTTGCTTAGCCGCTCCGCCAGTTGGGGCATGCTTTCGTAATAAAAATCCGTGCCGGACATGTGAATGAGCTCGGCAGCTTGCTTCTGAATCGCGGCGACGACCTTCGGATGGCAATGTCCAGTCGAACACACCGCAATTCCCGCCGCGAAATCGAGAAAGGAGTTACCATCCACGTCTTCCACAATCGCGCCGTGACCCCTCTTGGCCACCAGCGGATAGTCGCGCGTATACGACGGCGACATGAATTTCGTGTCTTGTTCCAGTACCCTCTTGGCATTCGGTCCGGGCAGCGCCGTCACGAGCCGGGGCGTTTTTACTTCTAATGTCGTTGGCATTTCTTCCTCCAGTAAAGAAACAAAAGGTTGAAGTCAATCAAGAACTTCGCGCAAGCGCAGGCCTCCAAGCGGACGTATCCGCAGATGGCCTGCAGGAGAAAGAAAATCAGACTAAGTCTACGCCGTAGAGTTCTGGCCGCTGGGCGGCCGGCGGGAGGAATCCCGGGATATATGAAGGGCGAATTTGAAGGTTAAGGCTCACTTGCGCTTCCAGCGGACGCTGCCATCTTTTGCGTCCTCAATCATTATACCACGATCGGCTAGTTCTTTGCGGATGCGATCTGCCGTGGCGAAATCCCGCCTTTTCTTCGCAGCGTTGCGCTCCGCCACAAGTTTGTCGATTTCCTCGTCGCCGGGTCCGCTCTCCGAGCCGCCGTATCCAAGGGCGCGAAGCTTTTCGCCGTCATTGTCTTCCATAACGGCGAATACTTTGTCGAAAGCGGCCAGAAATTCCAGAACCGCTGGAACGTCGCCCTGCCGGAATTCGCCCTTATCGATAGCAATATTCGCTTCGCGGACCAAGTCGAATACGGCCGCAAGGGCACGCGCCGTATTCAAGTCATCTGAAAGTCCGTCGTCAAATTCTTCCCTTGCCTTTGCAGTGCGCGCAGCCATCCCTTCTTGCTTCCCCGCGGGAAACTTGCCCCGCTTCAGCCGGTCGACGAAATTTCGCAGCCGTTCCAAGGAGCTGGCCGCCTGCTGCAGGCCATCAAAAGTAAAATTCAGCTGCTTGCGATAAGGAACGCTGGCTAAGGCAAACCGCAAAGCCGAAGGCTTGTAACCCTTCGCTAACAAATCTCGCAGAGTGAAGAAGTTTCCCTCCGACTTGGACATCTTCTCGCCTTCGACGAGCAGATGTTCGGCATGCAGCCAGTAGCGTACGAACGGCTTGCCGGTTGCGCCTTCGCTTTGCGCGATTTCGTTTTCATGGTGTGGAAATGCCAGGTCGATCCCGCCAGTATGGATATCCAAAGTCTCGCCGAGATATTTCATGGCCATCGCGGAACACTCGATGTGCCATCCGGGACGCCCGCGGCCGATCGCGGTCTCCCAGAAGTGCTCTCCCGGTTTCGGCGCTTTCCACAACGCAAAATCCCTCGCGCTCTCTTTTTCGTAACGATCGCTATCGACGCGCGCTCCCGCTTGGATGCCGGTTAAATCGATCTTCGAGAGTTTCCCGTATTGAGGGAATTTTGCGATGCGGTAATAAATTGAACCTTCGCCGGGATACGTGAACGACTTTTCTTGGAGCCGTTGGATCAGCTTCACCATTTCGTCAATGTGGTCCGTCGCGCGGATCCAGTGCTCCGGCGCTTCAATACTGAGCGTCTTGCAATCGTCGAAAAAAGCCTGCACGAATTTCGCCGTGTAGTCACGGATACTCACGCCAGCGGTCGCGGCGTTCGCGATGATGCGGTCATCCACGTCGGTCAGGTTCATCACATGATTTAACTTGAACCCCCGCAACTTCAGGAACCGGCGCAAAATATCCTGAAAAACGAATGTGCGGTAATTTCCGATGTGCGCGTAGTCGTAGACCGTCGGCCCGCACGTGTACATGCGGACTTCGCCTGCCTTTTGCGGAACGAAATTCTCGATTTTCCCGCTCAGCGTGTTGTGCAGATGAATGTCGGCCATGAACTTTAAGTGGTCTCTTTCCACAAACGAATAAGCGCTCGATTGTAGCCGAGCCGTTTGAAACCTAGCAATGTCGAAGCAGCTCAATGCTGCAAGCAACGCGACCCGTTCGGTCCTAATTGACGCTGGTCGCTCCCGCGGTTAGAGTCCTCCTTCTCTTCCAGTGAAGGAGTTATCGATGAATCGTCTTCTTTCGACTAGCGCTCTGCTTGTCCTCGCGGCCGTGGGCCTACCAAGCCCTTCTCAGGAGCCGCCCAAGAATACCGGGCCAAAACTGCTGACTCCCGAAGCTTCCCTGAACCTACGCAACATTTCTGACCCGCAATTCTCGCCGGACGGCAGCCGTCTGGCGTTTGTGGTCACGGAACCAGCGAAGGGAGAGCGCCGCGCACGCCACATTTGGATCTATGAGAAGCAGTCCGGCATGCTCCGGCAGTTCACGTTTTCCGGCAAGTCCGAATTTTTACCGCGCTGGTCGCCTGACGGGAAACAACTGGCTTTCCTCTCCGACCGTGACGAACAGCAACAAGTCTTCGCCATGCGCAGGGATGGCGGCGAAGCCAGCGCCCTTACCACAGGGAAGCGCGGCGTGCGCCATTTTGCATGGTCTCCCGACGGCAAGCAGATCGCCTTCCTCGCCCCCGAAGCTAAAACGGAAGAGGAAGATAAAAAGGAAAAAGACAAAGACGACGCCCGCGTCGTGGACAAAGAAGATAAACATTCAAGGCTCTGGCTGCTCACGCTAAACACCGGAGAAGCCAAAGCCCTCACCGAACCCAAATGGGATGTCCGCGAAGCCGTGTGGCATCCCTCCGGATCGGGTTTGATGCTGAGCGCCACGGATCACCCCGAATCAGATCAAAACACCGAGCGTATTTTTTCCTTTCGTCTTTCGGACGCCTTTGCTGGTGACCGCAAAGTGGCCGATCCCATGTCGCAAACGCTCGCTCCTCGCGGACCTTTCGGCAATATCCGCATCGCTGCGGATGGTAAGAGGATGGCGTTCGTTGGCTGTCGAGAAGACGGCCCCTCGCCTCACGACCTCATCCTTGCCCGAAACGGCGAAAAAGCCAGTCAAAATCTCAGTGGCGCCAGTGTGGATCGGCCGGTTTTTGACTTTCGTTGGACCAGGGACGGCGGTCTGCTCGCTCTGGTGGAAGATGGGTTCCACACGAAGTTCGTCGCTTTCGCCCCGGAAGGCTCTCTCAAAGACGTCCCTGCGATTCCAGTCAATCCAAATGCGTTCAGCATTTCCGATTCCGGAGAGGTTGCTTTTGCAGGCCAGACTGCGACCACTCCGCAGGAATTGTGGCTCTGGGATCAAAAAGGCGCGCCCAAGCAAGTCTCTCACTTGAATGATTCTTGGAAGCAGTACACGCTCAGCGCCTCGGACTTCTACAAGTACAAATCCTTCGACGGCCAGGAAATCGAAGCCGCGCTTTTGAGACCCTTGGGCTCCGACGGCAAATCAAAGCTGCCACTCATCGCCCTGATCCACGGCGGCCCCACAGGTGCATGGCAGGACTCCATCGAGACTTGGGGACAGCTCCTGGCAGCGCGAGGTTACGCGGTTTTCTATCCCAACATTCGCGGATCGAGCGGCTACGGAGAAAAATTTATTGAAATGAATCGCGGCGACTGGGGTGGCGGCGATTACCGGGACGTTATGGCCGGGATTGACGACCTTATCGCTCGAGGCATCGCCGATCCAGCGAGGCTGGCCATCGGCGGCTGGTCATACGGTGGCTACATGTCCGAGTGGGCGATTACGCAAACCACGCGCTTCAAAGCCGCCGTCTCCGGCGCAGGCCTCTCCAATCTCATCTCCGAATACGGCACCGAGCAGGGTCCTTCCTATGACGAGTGGTTTTATGGCTTACCGTACGAGCCGGAAAAGATCGCCGCATTCCTGAACAGCTCTCCCTTCGTCCACCTCAGGAATGCGAAAACCCCAACGCTGATTCTCCAGGGTGACGCCGACTCGGTCGATCCCCCCGGTCAGAGCCAGGAGCTCTACCGCGGCCTCAAACGCTATGGAGTCGAGGCTGAACTCGTCCTGTACCCCCGCGAGCCGCACGGCTTCCACGAAGAAAAACATCTCTTGGACCGCTTGAATCGCATCCTCGCCTGGTACGACAAGCACCTGAAGGAAGGAGCGTCGGCTGGCAAGTAAGCACACTGCGACACATCCGGGATTCCGCCGCGCCCTTGTGGTGATGGCAAACCAGCCACAACTCGTAGGGTAAGTCTTTACACGCACCGTACATCGTGTTACCGTTTTCTCCCGTACCGCCATCCTTGCGCCAGGCGGCTGGGCCTCTGACTGAGAACCTGCCAAACGTTTTGACAGGCGACCTGAGAAAGGTTGACCTGCCGCTCGAAAGACCCTCCCCCCGAGGAATACAACGTCGTCTCTCCTCGCGTTCGATTGCCGCGGCCCCCTGGGTGGACAGAGTAGCCGTTGTTGGCATCAAACTTGACTTAGCGCGATTTGAGGGACAAAGGGGACATCTTGCTGAAGCTGCGAAAAGTCGAAATCGTTGGCTTTAAGTCGTTCTGCGAGCGCACCGTGGTGACGTTCAGCGGGTCCGGTACAACGTGCATCGTCGGGCCGAACGGCTGCGGGAAATCCAACGTCGTGGATGCCATCTCCTGGGTTCTTGGCGAGCAGAGCCACAAATCACTGCGCGCGGAACGCATGGCCGATTGCATTTTTAACGGCACCACCAAGCGTCCTCCTCTCGGCCTCGCCGAAGTCACCATCACCATGGAAGATCCCGAGCTGGCCGAAGCCGCCCGCTTCGTGATGGAAAGCGCCGCGTCAGACTCGGCGACGGATTCCGCGTCTCCCGTTACCGAGAACATCGAAATCTCCGGCTTGACCGATACGACCGAAAATCTCTCGCTGGACCCCGCGCAGACCCCTGATACGCAAGAAGCCGCCGCTGACGCTTCAGTCCCATCCCCGGCTGAGCCCGGTGGCAGGTTCAAGCGTAAGAGAAAGCAGGCGGACAAGCCGGTTCTGGCCACGAAACCGGGCGAAGTCGTCGTCACCCGGCGCCTCTATCGCTCCGGCCAAAGCGAATACTTGATCAATGGCCGGGTGGGAAGGCTCCGCGACATTCAGGAGATGTTTATGGGCGTCGGCCTCGGCCCAGACTCCTACGCCATCATTGAGCAGGGCCGCATTGGCTTGATTCTGTCGACCAAGCCCATGGAGCGTCGTGCCATCATCGAAGAAGCCGCCGGCGTTACCAAATTCAAGACCAAGAAGCGCCTGGCGGAAGCCAAGCTAGAATCCTCAAAGGTCAATCTCTCCCGCGTCAATGACATCGTCGTGGAAGTTGAAAAGCAGCTTGGCTCGTTGAAGCGCCAAGCCGCCAAGGCGCGCCGCTATTCCGAAATTCGCGACCAAATGCGCGGCATCGTTCGCCAGATGCTGGCGGGCAAAGCGCGCGAACTGGACGCCGAAGCCGAACGCGTCTCCAAGCAGCTTGAAGAGCTAAACGCCGCCGAATTGCAGCGCGCCACTGCCATCCAACAGCAGGAAAGCGAACAGGACCGGCTGAACCAGCGGATTTACGAACTGGACGCCGAGATCCGGCAGAACCAGAATGTTTTGAATCTTACGGCCCTCGAGGCCGACCGCAGCGAGAATCGCATCGCCTTCAACCGGCAGCGCGCCGAGGAACTCGCCGGGCGTCACGCCCAAGTTAATGCGGAATTGGCGCAGGCCACTGCGCAGGCTGTGGAATGGGAATCCCGGAGCACGTCGCAGATTCAAGCGGTCACATTGCTGCGTGAGGAATCGGGTGTTCTGACCGCTCGCGTCGAAGAACTCGCGAAACGCGCCGAGTCCCGCGTCGCGCAGATCGCCGAATCCGAAGCGAAAATTGAGGCCTTGCGCCGCTCCTCTTCGGAGGCCGGCGAAAGCCTGCTGCGCCTGCACGGCGAACAAAAGCAAGCCGAAGAAGCGCTCGTGCATCAAACGGAAGCGCTGCGGAAGCTCGAGGCGAACGAGCACGACTTGCTGGAAACTTCCATGTGCGCGCGCGATGACGCGGAGCGGGCCGCTTTCGATCATGAATCCGCCAACGGGCAACTCAATGCGCTGAAACAGAGCGGCGCGGAGCTTCAGGCCAAGATCGCCGGATTCCGCGAGCAAGGCGAGGCTCTGTCTAAAGAAGCGGGAGCGCTCCGCGATTCTTTGGCCGGCGTTCGCGCGCGTCATTCCACGCTCACCCAAATCCTAAATGACCGCTCGTACACGGCGGATGCGGTGCAGAAACTTTTTGCCGCTAACGAGCGCGGCGGTGGGAAGGCGTTTCGCGCCGTCGGCGTACTGGCTGATTACGCGGAAGTCGAGGAGCAACATGAAGCCGCCATCGAGCAATACCTGCGAGACGAGTTGGAGTATGTCGTCGTCGAGACTTATGACCACGCTCGCGCCGGCGTTTCCATGCTCCGCGATGAAGTAGGCGGACGAGCCACTTTCTTTGTGGATTCTCTTAAGAACTTGCGCCTTACTTCCGAATATGAACCGATCGTGAATTTCCGCGCCGAAGACGGCGTCATCTCACGGCTTGATAGGCTCGTGGAGTTTCGAGATCCGCTCGGTGCTGCTGCAAAACAGTTCCTGCCGCGGCTGCGCTCCGCGTATTTGACGGAGAGCACGTCAGCAGCAGAAAAACTGGCGCGCGAGAACTCGCAATTTGCCTTCGTGACGCCTGACGGCACCTGCTACCAGGGTCGCATGGTCACAGGCGGCCGGCCCGACGAAGTCGGTCCGCTGGGCATGAAGCGCGAATTGCGCGCGCTGGACGCGGAAGTCCTGCAGCTCGAGCATCGGATGGCCGAAAAGCAAGCCGCGATCGAAACTGCGGTCGCGGAGTTGCGCTCGACGGAGCAGGCGCTCACCGAAATCGACGAAAAGCGGCGCGAAGCAGAACGCGCAGCCATCTCCGCCATGCACCGCCACAGCCAGATGCAGAGCGAACTGGCCCGCCTCGGCCTTGAACTCACCATTTGTCAGAATGAACTGGCGCGTGTTCGCCAGGAAGCGAAAAACGCCCGGGAGCGTGCCGAGCTCGCGAAGAACCAGCATGCTGCCGCGGCGCTGAGCCGCGCCGAGGCCGATGCCGAGAGCGCCCGTCTCGCTGAATCGCTCGTGCAGCTTCGCGGGTCCATCCAAACGGAACAAAATGAACTTGCCGCCGGCCGCGCCGCATTCGCCGCATTGAACGAGCGCCTCATGGCCGCCGAGGCACTTGCTGCCCGGCTGAATGAAGAGCGCGCCGAGCTCGAACGCCGCGAGGCCGCGCTTCGTCAGCAGATGTCTTCCATCGGTGACGAAACATCCGCCCTCGTCAAGCAAAGCGAAGAGCTTGCCCTCCAGCTCGAAGGTCTGCGTGGCGAAAAGCTGCGCCTGGAAGTCCGCCAGAGGGAACTCGAGCAGGAATGGGATGCCGCCCGCACTCGCGTTACACAGACGGAAGACCATCTGCGCATGGGACGCCAGTCGCTGCAGGAACTCCGCGAGCAGCGCAGCCACGCGGAAGTCGACCGCGCCAAGAACGACTCTGACCGTCAGCACTTGCGCGAAACGTGCATGAGCGAAGTGAACGCACAGCCCGAGGACCTGATCGCCACTGAGGCGGCTTTCATGTCCGGCGAAGAGCTGGCCATTGCCGAAACAAACTATCGTGAAATGAAACAGCGTATTGAGTCCATGGGCCCGGTCAACATGATGGCTCTCGAAGAGTTCAACGAATGCGAGCAGCGCTTCACGTTCCTGACGCGCGAGCGCGACGATCTGTTGCAGTCGATTGCGGACACGCAACAGGCCATCGCCGAGCTCGACCTCGCCACTAAGGAAAAGTTTGAGCACGCCTTCCACGCCATCAACAAGAGCTTCTCCGAAGCTTTCCACACCATTTTCGGCGGCGGCATGGCGGAGATGCGCTTGACCGAACCGGACAGCTCCGGCGACGCGGGCATCGACATTGTCGCCTCGCCCCCAGGCAAGCGCTTGCAAAATGTATTACTGCTTTCCGGCGGCGAAAAGGCCATGACCGCGCTGGCGCTGCTGATCGCCATCTTCCGCTACCAGCCCAGCCCGTTCTGCATCCTTGACGAAGTCGACGCGCCGCTCGATGAAGCCAACGTCGGGCGCTTCACGCGCCTGATCGCCGAAATGAGCGGCCAGACGCAGTTCATCATCGTGACGCACAACCGCAAGACCATGGAGACGGGCAGCGTGCTCTACGGCGTGACGATGCAAGAGCCCGGAGTCTCAAAGTTAGTCAGCGTTCGTTGGGAAGAGTCGGAAACATCCGATCCTAAACGGCGGGCCGCTTCCGCGGCGTGAAATTCATTCACCGTTTGACCAACGAGCCTCTCCATCACTTCCAGGAATCCATGCCGCATCCCTGGCCCGCCGCATAATTTTTTCTTATTTTGTTTTGCAGAAATTTTCCTCAGCGTACCTTTGACATCGCGTTGCGCTGCGCTAGAATGCTTCACACTTCGTCGGGGGAACTTTTTCTGTGTCATCTGCTCCTGCCATGAAAGTTTTGAGGGAAACGCAATTCGCCGGGTTGACGCTTGCCGCGCGTGGCAAAGTACGTGACATCTACGATCTCGGTGACAAGCTGCTGATCGTCGCCACGGACCGGCTCTCGGCCTTCGATGTCATCCTTCCGACTCCCATTCCCGACAAAGGCCGTGTCCTCACCCAGCTTTCGCTTTTCTGGTTCCGTTTACTGGAAGATGTCATCCCCAATCACGTTCTCAGCGCCACGGATTTCCCTGCACCTTTTGACAAATTTAAGGCCGAACTCGCGGGCCGCTCTATGGTCGTACGAAAGGCCCAGCCGCTGCCGATCGAATGCGTCGTGCGCGGTTACGTCTCCGGGTCGGGTTGGAAGGACTATCGGGTCACAGGGAAGATTTGTGGCATTCCACTGCCTTCGGGCTTGCACGAGTCAGACCGCCTGCCGGAGCCTATTTTTACGCCCGCTACAAAAGCCGCCTCCGGCCATGACGAAAACATCTCTTTCGAACGGGCAGCGGCGCTCGTGGGCAAGGAACTTGCCGCGAAAGTACGCGCCATCAGCCTGGAAATCTACCGCCGCGCTGCCGCTTATGCAGAACCACGCGGCATCATCCTTGCCGACACGAAATTCGAATTTGGTTTGCTCCACGACGAATTACTCTGGATCGACGAAGCCCTCACGCCCGATTCTTCCCGCTTCTGGCCCGCCTCGCACTACAGCCCCGGCGGTCCCCAAGCTTCTTTTGACAAACAGTTTGTTCGCGATTATCTCGAGCGAATGCAATGGCCGAAAACCCCGCCCGGCCCTGAACTTCCTCCTGAAGTCGTCGAAGCCACTCGTGCCAAGTACCGGGAAGCGTATCGCATTCTGGCTGGGCGCGAACTGGATTAGTAAGTGGGCCCTCACACCGTGAGTTTTTGAGCGGAGCGTGCCGTCGTGAAAGACCAATTGGAAGGGCTTGTCAGTCAGATGGTGGAGCGCGGGATCCTATTTGACGAGGCGGTCGGGGAGTTCGAAAAACGCTTTATCAAGCGCGTTCTGGACCGCGCCGACGGCAATCAGTCCCGCGCGGCCGAAATCCTAGGCATTCACCGCAATACGTTGAGCCGCAAAATCGATGAATATAAGCTCGATTCCAACGGCCACCGCCGGCGTGCCCGTTGACTAATTTCCGTCTTCTTCCTGAAACGAGGGTTCCTAATGAAAACGGCTCCCTGTCCTCCAGGGAGTCGTTTTCCTAAATACACCTAGGTAGGATGCGGACTAGCTTGGTTTCGCAGCCGGCTTTCTTGCTGCCGGTTTCCGTACCGGCCTCTTCGGCGCGCCCTTCTCCTTAGGAATGTCTTCTTCCTTTACTTTTGCCTTGTCCCAATGCAGGAAAAATGCTGGATCAGGATCATAAGAAGTCAACGTGCCGGTAAAGTGGACGGCGCTATCTTTTTCCACGCGCGCCGCTTCCGGCTGACCGGCAACCTTCACGTCCATGTTGGGCGTCGTGGCGGCCTCGAACTCCGCATCACTCGTGACGAAGGCGATCTTCAGAACGATCGAGTCAGAACCCTTCACGACTTCGATCACTTTGCCGGGCACTTCGGGAAATTCCAGGCCGCATGCTGCCAGCCACGTGAGTTTGCCCTTGTCGCCGCCCACCTTCAGGTCCGCGACCACGGAGGCAATCGTCATGTCCTTTTGCGCGGCAGCAAGGTCTGCGGCGGCCGGCAGCGAGTAGCTGCTTGGGCGCTCTGCCGAAGTTCCGGCGAGCTGCAACAGTTCATTCAGCTCCGCATCGGTCAGGCTGTCGCACACCGTTCCGCCCTGATAGTTCACGATGAGCTTTCGCAGGTAGTCCTTCACCTTCGCCGACTGTGCCTGGGTTGCACCCTTGGCCGTAACCGCCCGCGCGATCGACCAGAACGCGTCCATCTGCTGCGGCGGGTTCATGCACAGGTAAGCCTGTCCCAGGCGGTAGTTGAAAGTAAGATCGTCGGGATTCAGGGCCAGCGCTGCCTTGTAGTATGTCACCGCCCCGGAACAATCTTTGGCATTCATGGCGGCTTGGGCCGCGATGCCATTGAGGGTGAGTTGAGAGACCGTCTTCTGCTTCGCCCAGGCGTCGTCCGTCACGTTATCCGGCTTCTTCACTTCTTCGAAGGTCTTCAATGCGGCAGCTGCCGCTTCCTGAGCCCCCTTGGCGAGAGCGGCATCCTTGGAAGCGTTAGGGCCCACTGCGGGATCAGAGACCATGGCATAGTACGCCGTAGCATGTGAAAAATACGCATTGAATCGAGTGAGCGCGTCTATCTTGTCCCCGAGGGCAGCCAGCTTGTCGGCGATTTCCATCATCTTCTGGTAATTCTTTTGCCCGCTGTAGGCCTGGTAGTAGAGCGGATAAATGTAGACGAGGAGATCGGAATTCGGATACTTCGATACGAAATCGTCCGCGCACTTGATCACTGCCGCGGGAACTTTCTCTGCGGCGCAGGCTTGCTCAGCATTGTACTCCGCCTGCGTGTACTTGGGCCCTTTGGCCGCGGCGTCCTGACCAGCTGCCGGCGCTTGTGCGAAAGCTCTCAGCTCGTTCCCAAGAATCAGGCCAAGCGCAGCCACTATCGCGAGTCCCGTGAGTCTTCGTGTTGCGTTCATTCGCATTTCTCCTCGCTCAAACTCCAAGCCTGAGTTTTCTGCTTCCGGTGCACCCCGGAATGCTTCTGCCGGGAATCGCATTGTTTCGGAAAACCTTCGGATTATAGGGAAATCCGCACCACATCTGCAAGACGTTCCCTTTCGTTGACTTGGTGACTTGAGGATATTTCTTATACAAGAAGGCGGCGTTTCCTATTTCCCTCAAGGCCACCAGGGGCTCCCAAGTACTGCGGAAAACTCTGATGATAGGATGAGTGTCGCACAGAAAGAGTGGCCCGTACGAGGAAGAATTCTCATGGTTCGAATTGGCAAACTAAATCGAGATGCAGGGAAAAAGAATCCCTTATCGGGAGGTGTGGCGCTCGTTACCGGCGGGAGCCGCGGCATCGGCAGGGCTATTGCTCACCGTCTGGCCTCGCTGGGCGCTTCCATCTCGATCTGCGGCCGCGACTTCGCCACACTTGAGGAATCCGCGCAAAGTGTCGCAAAAATCGGAGTGCCCGTTCATTTCCAAACAGCCGATGTCACCAAATCCGCGGACGTGACTGATCTAGTCGTGAAAACGGAAATGAAGCTGGGGCAGATCACCATCCTCGTCAACAACGCCGGCATCGGCCTCTTCGGCCCCGCCCACGAGAAAACTGAGGCTGACTGGGATCGCGTGCTGGACACCAATCTCAAAAGCGTCTTTCTCGTTTCTCGCGCCGTGGCGCCTTCCATGATTCGCCGTGGCTCGGGCGACATCGTCAACATCAGCTCCCTGGCCGGAAAGAACACCTTTGCTGGCGGCGGAATTTATTGTGCGTCCAAATGGGGAGTCGTCGGGCTCTCCGGCTGCATGGCGGAAGACCTCCGTGAGCAGGGCGTTCGCGTCAGCGTGATTTGCCCGGGAAGCGTCGCCACAGAATTCTCCACGCGCGGCGCAAAGGACACCTCGAAAGCCTTGTCTCCGGAAGACGTTGCCCACGCCGTGGAAGCCATCGTTACGCAAAACCCGCGAAGCTTCCTCAGTGAGATTCATCTTCGGCCCCTGCGGAAACCCTAACTCTCAGGTCACCCGCATCAATCTTTTCCTCTTGACAATATTCGTTATAACAACTATCCTCAGGGGCATGCATTCGCACGCCAGACCCTCCAGGCCGCCCATCTCCCTGGAGAACCGCGTCTTCATCGCTCTCTTGCAATCCGCCGACGCCCTGGCCCAGGAGGCGGAACAGCTCGTGAAGGCCGCCGGGCTTACCGGCGCACAATACAATGTTCTTCGCATTCTCCGCGGCGCCGAGCCCAAAGGCTTGCCTTGCCGGGGCATCGGGGACCGCATGATTTCTCACGACCCGGACATGACGCGCCTTCTTGACCGCATGGAAAAGCGTGGCCTGATCATCCGGGCACGCCAGACCGACGACCGCCGCGTCGTGAAGACTCGCATCACACCGCAAGGACTCAGCCTTCTAAAAACTCTTGACCAGCCGGTTCGCGATCTTCATAAACGCCAGTTCCTGCACATGTCAGCAGCGCGCCTGAAGATACTTTCTGACCTGCTCGAAGAAGTCCGCAACCGCAAGCCTGCCTAACAGACCTTTTGGAGCGAGTTTCGATCACCAATCAAACAAGAAGAGGAGAAAAACATGGGCCACTATCTATCTCGAATCGCGGTAACTGCCGGACTCACGGCCATTCTGTCACTGCCCGCCGGCGCGGCCACGTCCGAGTGGAAGATTGATCCGCAGCACTCGTCCGCGCAGTTTTCGGTCCGTCATATGGCCATTGCTACAGTGCGCGGAGCTTTCAGCAAGGTCAACGGCACGGTCGTGCTGGACGACAAGGACATCACCAAATCCTCCGTCGACGTCACTATCGACGTCTCGACTGTAGATACCCGCGAGCCCGCTCGCGACAATGACCTGCGCAGCGACAAATTCTTTGACGTCGCGCACTTCCCCTCCATGACTTTCAAATCCAAGAAAGTCGAGCAGGTCGCCCCCGGTAAGCTCAAAGTCAACGGCGATCTCACCATTCGCGGCACGACCAAGGAAGTCGTGCTCGACGTGGATGGACCCACACCTCCCGTGAAAGATCCCTGGGGCAATCAAAGGATCGCTATAAACGCTTCGTCAAAAGTCAATCGTCAGGACTTCGGCGTGAAATGGAACGCCACGTTGGACAACGGCGGCGTGGTCGTCGGTGATGACGTCAATATCACCATCGATGCCGAAATGATCAAGCAAGCGCCAAAACCAGGCAATTGACGGGCGCTGAGAGTAGTGTCGTAGGGGGTGGGCGGCCGGTGCGCATGCACCGCCCGCCCCGTTTGCATCATCAAGTAAATTCGCTCAACCAAAAGGAATCAAACTCATGCAGAAACCGGCGCCAAGCGATTTCCCCGTTCACGAACTAATCCGCGACCGTTGGAGCCCCCGAGCTTTTGCCGATAAGCTTGTTCCTCAAGACGTTCTACGCAGCATTTTCGAGGCTGCCCGCTGGGCGCCTTCCAGCTTTAACGAACAGCCCTGGGCATATATCGTTGCAACCAAAGACGAAAAAGACAATTTTGAGAAAATATTGAGCGTGCTCGTGGAATTCAATGCCCAGTGGGCTAACGGCGCTCCCGTGCTGGGGCTGGCTGTCGCGAAACTGGCATTTGCTAATAACAATGCCCCTAACCGCAACGCCCAATATGACACTGGCGCGGCCACTGCCCTGCTCTCCGTGGAGGCGACCGCGCGCGGCCTGGCTGTCCATCAGATGGCCGGATTTGATCCAGAAAAAGCGCGCCAGGTCTTTGGGATTCCCGCGGGATGGGCACCCATCGCGGCGGTCGCCATCGGTTACCCGGGCGATCCCGCTTCCCTGCCTCCGCCTTTGAAGGATCGCGAGCTGGCGCCTAGAACACGCAAATCGATCGCGGAATTTGTCATGGCCGGTAAGTGGGGGCATACTGCTTCTTTCGCAGCGAAATAACCGGAGACCGCCAACCCTGCCCAGCCATGCATCGCACGCTCGAATTCCTTCTCCATCACGGATACATTCTGTTGCTCGGATGGGTTTTCGCGGAGCAAATCGGACTTCCGGTTCCTTCGATGCCCCTACTGCTCGCGGCCGGCGCTCTCGCCGGTACAGGCCACTTGAACTTTTTCGCCTCGCTCTTCTACGTCATCTTCGCGGCCGTGTCGGCCGATTCCATCTGGTATCAGCTTGGCCGCCGCAAAGGCATCAGGATTCTCCAGCTTCTCTGCAAGATTTCACTGGAGCCGGATTCCTGCGTTCGCCGCACCGAAGGCGTTTTTTCGAAGCAAGGTGCGCGCTCGCTTTTGCTTGCAAAATTTCTACCTGGTCTGAGCACGGTTGCCCCTCCCCTGGCGGGCATCTTTCACATGCGTCCGCGGCGTTTCCTCTTGTTTGATGCCATGGGATCGCTCCTGTGGGCCGGCTCTTTCCTCGGCCTCGGTTACTTATTCAGTGGTGAGATTGAGCGTCTGGCCGAGCATCTCGCCGCTCTCGGCGGCTGGCTGTTGGTCCTTCTTCTCGGCGTTCTCGGCGCGTACATCGCCTATAAATTTGTTGCTCGCCAGCGCTTTCTCCGCGATCTTCGTATCTCGCGCATTACCGCGGATGAGCTAAAGGAAAAAATCGACGCCGGCGAAGAACTGGTTATCGTTGACTTGCGCCACTCGATGGACTTTGAAGCCGATCCGGAAACTATTCCCGGCGCCTTTCACATGGACTCCAAGGAATTGGAGGAGAAGAACGACCGCTTGCCGCGCGATCGCGAAATCATCCTCTACTGTACTTGACCAAACGAAGCCACCAGCGCCCGTGTGGCGCTGCTCCTCAGGAAAAACGGCGTCACGCGCATCCGCCCGCTGGAGGGCGGTCTGGGCGCCTGGCGCGAGCGCGGCTACCCGCTCGACAGCCCTACAGTCACCGTGAATGCAAAATAAGGCTTCTTTGTATCCCTACAGCCGGGGCAGCACAATCCCGCTCTGCGCCTGGTACTTCCCTTTCTTGTCCTTGTAGCTCACTTCGCAATCTTCATCCGATTCGAAGAAAATCACCTGGCACAGCCCTTCATTCGCATAAATCTTCGCCGGCAGCGGCGTTGTGTTACTGATTTCCAGCGTCACGAACCCCTCCCACTCCGGTTCGAACGGCGTCACGTTCACAATAATTCCGCATCGCGCATAGGTCGATTTGCCCACGCAGATCGTCAGCACGTTCCGCGGAATCCGGAAATATTCCACCGACCGCGCCAGCGCAAATGAATTCGGCGGAATGATGCACACCTCGCCTTTAAACTCCACAAACGATTTCGGATCAAACCGCTTGGGGTCCACGGTCGTCGAATTCACGTTCGTGAAAATCCGGAACTCATCCGCCACGCGGATATCGTAACCGTACGACGAAACCCCGTAACTGATCACTCCCTCTCGCACCTGCCGGTCGGTAAACGGCTCGATCATCTTTTGCTCCAGCGCTTTGCGCCGGATCCAACGGTCGGGCTTGACGGCCATCCATTCCTCCCCAAGAAATGTAACTTCGATTTGTCTTTTCGTTTTGTTGCTGCACCAAATTGTTTCGATGGAGCGCGGCAAAAGATGTTCAGTGTAGATTACCCCTCCCGTCTTGACAACCTAGGCCACACCCTCTAGCATCTGCCTCGGAAGCGCGGGAGGATTGCGTGATTAAGTTGGACATCGTAAATGCCGTCGTGGCCACAACGAACATCAGCCGCACAAAAGCCGAGCAAGCGGTCGAAACGGTTTTCGAATCGTTGAAGCAGGCTCTCGGCCGCGGCCAGCGCATCGAACTCCGCCGCTTCGGCGTCTTTAGCGTGAAACCGCGCAAGACCGGCATCGGCCGCAATCCCCGCACCGGCGAAGAAGTCAACATTCCGCCCGGCAAAGCCGTCCGCTTCAAACCCGGCAAAGAGCTTCAAGGCATCGACGAAGATAAGAAATCGGCATAGCCGCGTTTCGGTTTCCTCGCAAGCAACTCCGGCAAACAAACTCCTGATCCATTCGAAACTGGCGCGAACCCGCGCAATTGTGCTGTACTGGTTCGTATCGATCTTATTCAACACATTGGCCACCTCGTGAGCACTCCGCCCCAAGAAAATAATCCGCCACCTATTCCTATCAACTTGGATTGGCGCGCCATTCCATACGGGCCTTTGCCCTACACTACCGTTCCTCCTCGCCCTTCGCTTAAGTCGCTTTATCTTGCCGGTGTTCTTTTTCTCCTCACTCTGTGCACGTGCTTGGTCGCCGGTACTCAATTCGCCGTCGCCTACGCACAGAATCAGGCTGTTGCGTTCGACGAATTTGTGAGCGCCTTCACCCTTTTTTACAGACATCCCGTGGCTCTTGCCGCCGGCTTGCCCTTCGCTCTCACTTTGCTCACCATTCTCCTCGCCCATGAGCTCGGCCACTTCTTCGCTTGCCGCCATCATCACATCCGGTCTAGCTACCCTTTTTTTATTCCCTTTCCCTCGCTGATGGGCACCTTCGGCGCATTCATTCTCATTCGTTCCCCGATTCGTACAACTCGCGCCCTGTTTGACGTCGGCGCTTCCGGTCCTCTCGTAGGATTCCTACTGGCGGTTCCCGCGCTTGCTTACGGCGTGCTCCACGCGAAAATTGTTCCCGGCCTTGACGACACTCGCACCGTCGACCTGGCCTTCGGCACTCCGCTCCTGTTGCGACTCTTCGCTTCCGTCCTGCATCCAGATGTTCACCCCGGCATGCTCTTGCTCAATCCGATTGGCCGCGCCGCGTGGGTTGGGCTTTTCGCCACTTCACTCAATCTCTTGCCCGTCGCCCAGCTGGACGGCGGACACATTCTGCGATCGCTCGATCCCCGCCTCCACCTTTACGTTTCCATGCTTCTTCCCCTGGCTCTCCTCTCGCTCGGACTGTTTGGTTTCTGGCAAGGCTGGTACGTGTGGGGAATCCTTCTTCTCGGCATGCGTTTCCTTCGCATCCCGCCCATTTACGATCCCACTCCGCTCGACCCGCTTCGCCGCTTGGGAGCGTTTCTTGCGCTTCTTGTCTTCCTGCTCTGTTTCATGCCTGCGCCGCTCTATTTTTCTCCAAATCCCCGTTGACCGTTTCCAATCTCCGGTTATGATGCCTTTGGCCAAAGCGCGCCGTCCGGTGCCAGACTCATGCCCGAACTCGTCCGCACACTTCGCCTCCGCGATCTTCTCCTCCTCTTTATCGGCTCCGTGATTGGCTCCGGCATTTTTCGGACGCCCGGCCCCATTCTTCGTCAGGTCAACGGCTCTGTCGGCCTCTCCCTCCTGGTTTGGGTGGCTGGAGGAGTCCTCTCCTTGCTCGGCGCGCTAACCTATGCCGAGCTTGCCGCTGCCAATCCCGAAGCAGGCGGCCTGTACTGCTACATTCGTGACGGCTTCGGGCGTCTCGCGGCCTTCTTGTATGGTTGGTGTCTCTTCCTGGTGATCG
Source organism: Acidobacteria bacterium 13_2_20CM_2_57_6 (assembly GCA_001917435.1). Lineage (GTDB taxonomy): Bacteria > Acidobacteriota > Terriglobia > Acidiferrales > UBA7541 > Acidiferrum. The sequence continues at coordinate 3,855 of MNEA01000046.1, read as the reverse complement.
CCAGCGGTTCGATCGCGGCCTTGGCGCGGGCCTTCAGCGAGTATCTCGCCAGAGTGATTCCCATTTCTCCGGTGGAACAGACCATCTCTGCCATGGTGATGATCGGAGTCGTAACGGTCATAAACGTCTGGGGTACGCGTAAGAGTTCAGACCTTCAAAATTGGACCACCCTCGTCAAAATGGGCATCATCGTCATCCTCAGCGCTTTGCTGCTGGCCTTCGGCCATCACGCGCGTGATATTCCGTCCGCCTTCGGTGCCGTCCAGCGCGGACTGGGTCTATGGTCCAATTTCGGGCTGGCGATGATTGCGGTTCTCTGGGCGTATGAAGGCTGGCAATTCGGCACGTACAGCGCCGGCGAGGTCATTAATCCGCAAAAAGCCTTTCCGCGCGCTTTTCTGATGGGTTCCCTGATTCTCGTCGGGCTCTATCTTATCGCCGTTGTCGCTTACCTCTTCGCTCTCGGCCCAGCGGACATGGCCGCTAGCGACACCATCGCCGCAACGTCCGTCACTTCGGTGCTGGGCTCATGGGCAGGCAAGATCGTAGCACTCACCATTCTGATTTCCACGTTTAGCGCCGCCAATAGCGTAATCCTTACTGCCCCGCGCGTTTTCTATGCCATGGCCAACGACAAACTCTTTTTCAAGAAACTCGCCGAAGTCCATCCCCGGTTCTTGACGCCCGCAGCAGCCATCGTCGGACTGGGCGTTTGGTCGGCAGTTCTGGTTTGTGCCGGTGAGTTGGGAAGTTTCAGTGCATTGATTGGCGGCGTGATTTTTATCGGCTGGATCTTCTACGGGCTCGGCGCTGCCGCCATTTTCCCATTTCGCCGTGCTTCGGCAGGGCGGGCCATTCCCTATCGCGTTCCCGGCTATCCCTGGACGCCCATGCTCTTTGTCCTTGCCGCTGCGGCCATCGTCGCCAACGCTGTCTATTTAGCTTTTCGCGACCCTTCCCAATTCACGAACCTCGCCGCCGCCATCATTCTGTTTCTCATCGGCCTTCCCGCCTACTTCTTCTGGCGCAAACGCGCTGCCTCCTGAAAGCGGTTATGTGGAAGTATGCGGCAAGCTCAATCTTCGGAATGAGATTTTGCCGCCAGTCGCTGGACTGCTTCACGCACCTGGCGGACGTGCTCACTCCCTAGGCCATTCGGCTCAAGCTTCAAATAGGCATCTAGGCCTTGCAATTGCGCCTGATACTCGTGCCTTTCTCCACAAGCATCCGACAACACCAAATAGGCCGGCGCAAAGTTGGGGTTTCGCAGGAGCGCTTCACGTGCGCTTCTTTCCGCCTCGTCCGCGCGATGGAGCCGTAGTAGCGCCATAGCCAGGATGGCGTAGCCGTCGGGCGAGCTGCTGTCCAACTCCAATCCTCTGCGCACGGCGATTTCCGCCTCTTCTGGTTTTCCCTGCAGAAAAAATAGATACCCGAAGCCGAACTCTGCCCAAGCGTACCTCCCGCTGCTCAGGTCAATGGCCTTTTGAAAAGCCTGCATCGCTTCATCGAAGTGGCCTAGCGTAGTTTCCACCACTCCCACGTGATAGTAAGCCTCGTAATACTCGGGGAACGCCTGGGTAGCTTTCGTGAAGTGGGCCAGGCTTCCGGCTAGATCTTTCTTTGTCAGCCTTTCCACTCCCTTTTCGTACTCACTCCACGCTTTACCCGGAATCCCCAACTCGCGTGCCGAAACGATGTAGTTATTCCGCTCCATTGGCCGCAAATTCGACGAATTCAGGTAAAGCACCAGCTTCGAGGCCGTGCCGTCGACCTGTGTGTTGGTTTGCGCCGGCTCGTACCCCGGTTCATCGACAACGATCTCGTATGTGCTGGGAGGGAGGCTTCGCACTTCAAAGTGGCCTTCAAAGTCCGTCAGGACGCTGCGGAAGATTCCCACCGCATGCGATTTCAGTTTTACCGCCACCTGGCTCGCAGGCCGGTTGCCCGTCTTCAGCAGCACGGTCCCGGAAATGATTCCGTCCGTCTGCTCAGAACTGGGGTCTTGCGCTCTCGCTGTTGGCGCGCAGATAACCACAGTCATGTTGATGAAAAGGAAGGGGAGGAATCCAGCCGTAAAATACAACTTCTTTACGTTCTTTGATTTGCACAGCATCTCGACCTGCTGCGCACTTTTGAGGTGTTTCCTCAGGAGACTTGGCGGTTGGGGGAGTCAATTCCTACGGCCACGAACAGCCACTTCCGACAGTCATTTTCGGCTGCGGTTGTGGTCTCGCCAGCGCATTGCACCATTTCCCCCGGTGACCAACCGTCGCGTGCGCGGACCAATGCCCGGATATATGCACCGCGCATGCCACAACGTCCGACAATTCGTCCGTGCCAGTCAGGCCGCCGAAAAATCCCCCGCACACAACTTGTATCGGCAGCTTGATGCCGCCATCTTCTTTTTTTTCATCGCGGTGTCCTCGGTCCCTTTTCCTCAGCGATATTTTTTTGTGGCCATCTGATCACCACGCCATGACCCGGATTTCACCGACACCGGCCTGAAAACCGTCTCAACCCGTGACATCACCGTGCCACCGTGACTCACTTTGAGATTGATCTTCTCTCCGCGCGTCACGAATTGTTTCGTGGTTGCCCGAGCCTCCCGCGAGGCCGGATTTTCAACGTGAGCCCTGTTGTAGGTTGCACTATTTTAGAGTACAGTTACGGCCCTCAATCCGAGGCTTTCGCCTCGTACAGGAGGTCCCCGAATGAAAATTCGTCATGTCACACTTCAAGACAAGTCCTCGATGAAACTACCCTTCGACCAAGTCGATCAGGTAGCACAGGCCTTGCAAATCCAACTTGACCGCGATTTCACTCCCGTCTGGGGAGTCCACGCTCAGGTGCAGGCGCTTGATTTGGGAGAAGCCGTCCCAGCTCGCGCTTGGCCAATGACCATTCTCGATCAATCCAGCGCCGGTTTGGGCGTCCATCTGGACAAGAACGGCAAGCCCTTCGCTGAAATTCAAGCCGGCAACGACTGGAGCATCACCGCCAGCCATGAGCTTCTTGAAATGCTCGTCGACCCGCTGGGGCACAAACTTATCCGTGATCCGGATATCGATCCCGCATCCGATGGACATCAAGTTGAGTACTTGGTCGAAGTCGGCGACCCTTGCGAAGTCTTTGCCTATCCAATCAACGGGATCTCCGTCTCGGATTTTACTACCCGGGAGTTTTACGACACCAAAGCCCCGGCGGGCACGCAGTTTGATTTCCTCGCTCGCCTGAATAAGGCGCTTGAGGTTCCGGCCGGTTGCTACATCTCTTGGTTCGACCCGCAGGACGGCAAGTGGCACCAGAAGCAGATCGACGGCAGCTTTATCACCGCGCGGCAGAAAGCAAATCTGGACAAGAGCCCACGGGACGAGCGCGACGCTGCCTTTGGAGACGAAGACAATAAGCTGCGCCACGACCTGCAGCGCGTCCGCGCCAAGTATCGCCCTGGCGCTCCCGCCAAGAAGACTGCCAGCACAACTTGATCAACCCTCAAGCGGTCGGCTTCCGTTCGCCCAACTGCCGCCGCGCCGCGCGAAGCGGCAAACTTCCGAGGGCATCCGGCGCTGGCCCACGCCAGCGTCGGATGCGCCTATTCCAAAATCGCCCTTGACTTTATTATAACTTATGGTATACTTGACCTAATATAAACTGCGTCTGGACGACAGGAGCTTTGCTCCCGCTTTCTTTTTCAAGTCTCCATTTTTGAATCCTACTGGTCCTTCACAACTACAAACGTGTCCTTTGGAATCAATCACTTACGAAATGCAAATTTTGTAAGTCCTTGCCTTGGATATTCATACAAATGGGGTATCCATTTAACTCAGGTAACCACAACAGGTAGTGTAGCAG
>MNEA01000117.1 GCA_001917435.1 Acidobacteria bacterium 13_2_20CM_2_57_6 | reverse complement strand
GCGAGTTTCCCTCCCAGTAGGCAACACCGCGATTTTGCACAGTGCGTCGGGTCTGGGCATCGGAGAACGGATCAAATATCCATATCTCCTTGCCCGTCTCTCCATCCAGCGCAATCACGCGGCTCGCGGGGGTCGAAAAATAAAGGACGCTGTCGACCATCAGAGGAGTACTTTCATAGGCCGAAATATGTCCGGCGCGTATGGAATTCCAATTGGTTTCCCCCGTATGGCAGGTCCACAACCTGCGAAGCTGCCCGACATTGCTCCGGTCGATCTGCTTCAGCGGCGAAAATCTCATCCCACCTGGATCGTGACCATAAGACCGCCACTCTTGGTCGATGGGACCTGACGGACTCTGCCCGCAAGCGAAACGGCACGACACAAGAAGACATGCCAAAGTGCAAATAAGGCGGTTCATCAAGCCTCCCAGAACGGCGGTGCAGGAATGAATTCAACAAAGCTGTGTCACGGTAACCCGAAGCATAGGATATTGGGGCCGGCCGCAAGCGCCACAAATTGTTTGCCGCTGACCATGTAGGTCATAGGAGAGGCTTTGTTAACTCCGTTCGTCGGAAAATGCCACAAAGCCTTACCGTTGCGCTCATCGAGGGCGACAACATCTCCGCTGGGGTCTCCATAGAACAGAATCCTGCCGGCCGTGGCCAATACTCCCGCGTTTCGCTTTCCATCGATCGGTCCGATTTGCGGAGTTTCCCAAACGATGTTTCCGGTCTCAATGTCGAGTGCACGCAGGTACTTCTTTCCAAGTTCCTCTTCGGGCTCGCGCATTTTTTCCTTGCCGGATGCCAGTTTTACGCTGCACTTCTCCAGGGCAACGATGTAATAGAGACGCGTCACCGGGCTGAACGCAGTGGCATTCCAGTTGGTCGCGGCTTGGGGGCAGGTGACGCCATTCTCCGGTAAAGTCTCAGGGCGGCCGTTAGGAGCGACGCCGCTAGCCCAAGTCAGCCGCTGTATGAATTTTTTTGCCAACAGAATTTGGCCATCTTTTCGATCCAGCACATAGAAGAATCCGTTCCGGTCTGCGTGCAGCAGGAGTTTCCGATCTTGCCCACGATACCGCGTGTCAACCAGGACAGCGGGTTCGGTTGCATCCCAATCATGAACATCGTGAGGAGTGAATTGATAATACCATTTCAACTTACCGGTGCCGGGGTTCAAGGCTAGGATGCAATTCGTATAAAGGTTGTCGCCGGGGCGATCACGGTCGTCGGAATCCGGAAAAGGGTTGCCGGTGGACCAGTAGAGAGTATCTGTCTCCGGATCGTAGGAACCTGTGAGCCACGTTGAGCCGCCTCCGAATGTTGGCTCCTTGCCCTTCCAAGTCTCATACCCCGGCTCTCCTTTGCCGGGGATGGTCCAGAACCGCCACACAGGTTCGCCCGTCGAAGCCTTGTAAGCAGCGACAAACCCACGAATACCCCAGTCGCCGCCAGAGACTCCAGCAATAACCATGTCCTTGACGACCAAGGGGGCCACAGTCGAGCCATAGTGCTGAGACTCCTCCGGCATTACGACTTCCCACATTACGTGGCCTGTAGTCCGATTCAAGGCGATCAAATGCGCATTATCGGTCACCATAAATACCTTATCCCCGAGGACAGCCACGCCCCGGTTTGTGCCCAAAGCCGCGTCTCCAACCAGTTCCCGAGTACGCGGGCGCGAATACACCCAAATCTCGCGACCCGTGAGGGCATCCAGCGCAAAGGCTGCATTTGGGCCGGTCACATACATGATGCCGTCAGCAACGATGGGTGTCGCTTCCAACCCGAAGTAGCGCATGTTTTCAACAAAGTAGTTCGTATCGGGAAGCAAGCTTTTCCATAAGGGAACCGAGAAGACCCACTTCAGAGCCAGCTGGTTCACATTTGTGGCGTTGATTTGAGTGAGCTCGCTGTACCGGTTTCCGCTCAGTTTTCCGTTGTAGGTCAGCCAGTCGCCGGGCCCAGGATTGGAGATTCTTACAAAGCCGATTCCCTCTACACTGGAGGCCGACAGTGTGCCGGCACGGACTCCTAGACGGACGTCTGTCTGCTTGCCCAGGTAAGCGATCAGATCCCGAAGTTTTTCAGGGCCGGCCTTGACGGGGGGCATTATCGATCGCTTCTCCTCCGTGACGGCTGAAATCTGGCCCTCCCGAATAAGGTGGAACTGTCCTTTCGGGTCCTGCAACCGAATGTCAAAATTGCTACGATTCCTGGCAAATCCACGAATGGTGCTCCCATCATGCAGCTGTACGGTAATCAGGTCATACCCGGGGGAGATACGCGCACTGGGATCCAGCAGTTTCGCTTGAATCTCGTCGGCCGTCATTTCACGTCCTACGTTCGACAAGTCCGGACCTATGGGTTCTCCGTTGCCAGAAATCATATGGCAGGTGACGCATTGTCCCCTACCGAAGAAGAATTGCTCTCCTGCGGCCGGGTTGCCGCGTACCGTGTTTTCCGCGGACGGAGCATTCAGAGAGCGTACCAATGCTGCAAGAGCATCGAGTTCCTGAGCCGGCAAGTCGAAGGCCGGCATGCCTGATCTGGGGACTCCTTTGCTGATCAGGTCCCTCAACTCCTGAACAGTACGGTCACGTAGCCGGCGATTTCCGGCGAGACCAGGGGCATTGTCCGTACCACGGGAATCAGCGCCATGGCAGCCAGCGCAGCGTTGCGCGTATATTTTTGTGCCTTGCGCCAGATTTGACGGCGTATCTGTAGGATTCTGCCCGACCACCGGCGCCGCGCTCATGACAAGCAAGACGATCAAAGATCTCGCACCGCGGCAGGCGGAGATGAACTGCCTCAAAGAGCCCGCGTTCCCTTTCATCGGACTCTTTAACAAGGCTTGATGTTCTCCGTATTCCACGAAGCCAGGTTCCCTTACTTGATTGCCGATCGATGCTCTTCGACGTAAGCGCCGATTTCGCCAACGGTTCCGAGCCAAATCCCGTTGGCTGGATCCCTGGCATAGTCGCACAAGGCCTCCAGCGCCTTGGTGTCCGTCACTTGATAACCCCGGTCACCGATCTCATGACCGACAAAAATGATCCAACGGCCTTGTTTCGCTGCTTGCTCGACCGGTTTCATCATTTGCTCAAAGTTCATGTCATCGAAAGACGTGCCCAGCGCTTGCGCGAGGTCACAGAATGCAGGGTCGTTTGCGGCTTCGTCGAGATAACCGCGCCCAACCAGAAAGCGTTTCGCGACCAAGGGCACATAGCTCTTTGCACGCCGCCCTCTTCCGACGAATTTCTGCCCGCAGGGGTAGGCAAAGGTCCTTGGCTTTGCCCCTAGCAGGCGACTAATTTCCGCGTTCGCGGCGTCAAGTTGTTTCTCCATCATCGACAGGGAGTAATCCTCAAGTGCGTTCTTCCGGCTAAACTCGTAGTTTCCTGTACAGGGATGCGTCATGGAGTGATTGCCGATCTCGTGTCCCTCCGCTGCGGCCCGACGCCAGCCATCTATACGCTTTTCAATCTGGTTCCCCTGAAGGAAAAACGTGACCTTAACATCATGCCTGCGGAGCAGCGCCAAGCCTGTATCGACTTGGCTGGATCGCCCGTCGTCGAAGCTCAGGCTGAGCGCCATGCGTTTTCCATTTGGCCACTGAAAGGAGCGCGCAAGTTCGTCCTTAGCTGAGCCCGCACTCTGGCCGAATACTGCCGTACTCGGGAAGCTCGCTCCGAAGGAGAAAAGGGCGAGCATCAAGAACAAAATAGTCTTTTGCATTGGAGATTATGCTACTGCTCCCAGGCCAGGTCCGTTCAAGTTCGCCGTGCGCAGAATTCCATCCTTGACACGGAAGATTTCCGGGAACTTTTCCTCCCAAGCCTTGTTTGCTCTCGGCACATACTCCCGGGCATTCGCCTCGACTGCAGTCACCCCCGGCATATGCGCCGCCAGTCCGACGGAATGCACAAGGGATGCGCCGGGACAGGTCAAGTCCTGAACGCAGAGGAACATTTTATATTTCTGCGCCGCCGCCGCCATAAGCAGCGCCTGGCTTTGTCCTTTGCATGCTTTGAGCGCCACTCCCGAATAGCCCATCTCCCGCGCCAGCATCAGCCTGTCGAGGCCCGTCAGCGATTCGTCAATCACAACCGGCCTCAGCTTGGCGGCTTCGTGCATGGTATTCTCCCTGTGCTTCTCCAGATCCCGCGCTGTGGGTTGTTCAACATACCGGATCCTTTCGAAACCCGCGGGCGTCTTTTCCTTCAGGCGACGCAGAAATTCCAGCAAGTAGCCAACGTTGGGGCAGCGCTCGTTGAAGTCGAGAGAATACCCCCAAGTTTTCATCCCGCGTTGTGCTTGAACTTCAGTCGTCGTCCGATCGATCCGCAGTATCCGGACGAGGTCCCAGTCCAAATCGTTGCCGTCCAACTTGATCTTAATGTGGGTCAGGCCGTTGTAACGGATCCATCCGGACAAGGTCTCAGGCAAGCCGTCGTTCAATCGTTTTTTGATGTCCGAGTCTTCGATGGCATCGGAAGCTCCGACCGAATGGTAGAGCGCCAGCAGCGCGCTTGGGGCCGTTAACACATACCGGTCCAGGTATTCCCCTTTGAATTCCGGGCCGAGGTAATAAGACAGATCGTGGATCATGAAATCGCGCCCGTACGTGCGATAAGAGGTTAATCCATGGACTTTTCCGAAGGCGTCGTGAAGGGCGGCATCAAAGGCGCTCGCCGTGACCAGCGTGCAGAGTTTTGGGATGGCATCTTCGAGTTGCAGGCGACGTGAGACTTCCTCCGCTGCCTTCAAGTACTCCGGTTCCAGTGCCCCGTTGATATCGATCGAGTGGCCAGCCTCCTTGAAGTCCGCGGTAATTTTTCGCATGCGCTCTGCCAAGGCCATCATTGCTTCGAGCGTCCTGTCGTAAGACATACGCTCCGAAGGAAACGACCAGACGTTACCCATGGTCATCGACCCGAAACCATGAGCCGATCGGCCATTCGCAATATGTACGACACACCGCACGTTCAAGATCGTAGTGCGGTCCACTTCCTTGCCACCGAACTTATAAGGAGTTCGATAGCGAAATTCCTCGTAATCGTAAGACACGTCATCTATTCGGATGCCGGCTGGTCTTGTGGCCGAAGTGTGGAACGTGTTCCCCCAGCTTCGAAACGCAACGGAAGCCAACAGTGAGGTCACAGGCGCCACGCGCAAGAATTCTCGCCGACTGACTTGTTGTCGTTTCGGCCGCCGCTGGTTCTTATCGGTCACCTGCTATCGCTCCGTAGCCTTCGCGCAAGCGCGTCTTCAAGAATTGGAGATCGCGGCGCAGAGCGGCGAGAATATTCTCCTCTTTGGCTGCGCTGGTTTTCCCCGCCACGTCATACTCGAGGTGTAGCGAAATGGGGCCTTGAAAGCCGCCAGCTGCGAGCGCGTTCACGAAATACTTCCAGTCCACCATGCCTTCCCCTAGCGGACAGTTCCTGGCCGCCCAGCCTGTCTCCGCTTTCTCCCATCGAAAGTCTTTGGCGGCGACCATCTTCAGGCGCGGCATCACCAGGTTCGTTGCGATCTTCCAGCCGCCCACTCCACCTTCGGCCACGGCATGACGCGGGTCGAAGTAGAAGCCAGCCCACTTGGGATCAAGTGTGTCTATCACGGAGGCCACGTCCCAAACCGGGGCTCCCATGTACTCCTCGTGGTTGTGGTAACCCGCCTGCACGCCATACTGTTTGCCGAGGCCGACGAGGCCACGAAACTGGCCGGCAGCCTCCTCGAGTTCTCGCCGCACGTTGACCATCTTATACTTGTAATAGCCCGGCTTGAAGAATGGTATCGAATGTTTGGCGGCGATCGTCAGGATTGTGCGCGCCGCCGGGTCGTCCGCAGAAGTGATCTCTGTGGTGATCATCGGGACGTCCAATCCCTCTTCGCGGATGGCGGCCACGGCTTTGGGGAGGTCTTCGGCAGCACGCTCAGGCGGAACGTGCCCGCCTTGGCGTACCGTCAGGTCAATTCCGCCAAATCCTATACTTTTGGCGGCTTGAGCCAGTCGCAGCCAATTCATTCCTGGCAAGGGCTTCGAGAAGAGGCAAAGGGTTCCGGTATAGCCTCCGCCAGGGGGCGCCACGGAGGCTTCAACCATATTTAGAGATACAGCGCACGCCGCCGAGGAGCATACGCCGAGAAAGTCTCGCCGCGAGAATTCCATGGACATGATTCTCTCCCTCTCATCAAGAAATGGTATGTCTGCCTTCCTCACATGGAAAAAAACCTGCTGCTGAAGGAGTGTCTCACCGCTGAGCCACTATTTAGCGACACTAGCGGACAGCTTTGAGAAACGCCAGCAGGTCCGCCATCTGGCTAATGCTGATCTGCTTCTCCAAACCTTCCGGCATCATGGACACCTTGCTGACATGCATGCTCTTGATGTCCTGGCGAGGAATGACAGTCTCCCTCCCTTGCTCTTGCCGCAGAGTGACCGTTGCGGCAGTCTGGGCGCTCATGATGCCATCCACGATTTCTCCGGAAGACATCTCAACCACGTAGGTCTCGTAACCCTGTTCGATCGATTTGCTCGGTAGGATGACGTCAACCAGTAGCTCCGACGCAGGATGATTACGAACCGTGCCCAAGTTGGGACCCACAGCGACGCCCACGCCATCAAGCGCATGGCATTTTGAACAGACGCGCTGGAATGTTTCCCTGCCCCGAGCCACATGTCCTGGAGCATTCAATGCAGCTTGGTATTCTTTCAGGACTTGCTCCCGGTGTGCCGAACTTTCCTCGAATAGCGCCCTGGCCATCTGACGAACGGCAGGATCGGGATCCATGAAAAGACGCGGCTTGTACGGGTCAAGCTGCCACGTCTGGACGTCACCGCTCTTGACCGCCTCAAGGAGCAGAAGGGTTCGATCTGAACCTCCACCAAGCAACGTATTCGTCGCCTCAGCCCTTACCTGCGCGCTCATGCCGTTCCATTTGGCCAGCAGGAGCGGGCCGACTTTGCGGCCCCTGACAGAGTTAAGGGCCCTCACGGCAGCGATCTGAACAGTATCGGGTTCTTGCGGATCGAGGAGCCGTTCAAATATGCGCGCCTCTCGGGCAGAATTTGCGAGCGCCAACAGATCCAATGCGTCGGCCCGCACAGAGGCGTCGGTCTTGCGATTCGCCGCTGTTACTTCGGCGCGCTTCAAGGCTTCAGCAGCAGTCGCGTCGTCCGGAAGACCAACAACAGTCAAAAGGTGAACCGCCGCGTGCCCCACAGGCCCCGGCCTCTGCTGGAACATTCCCAGGAATAGGTCTCGGTTCTCTTTTAGCGCAGCTCTGGCGTCAGCGCTCTTCGCGCGAACGCCCTCCGCCAAGCCGTCAAGCGTTGCGCCACCCCACCAATCCGCATTGCGACGAGAGCGGCCCGCCACAGTTGTCAGAACTCTTCGCATTTCCTCTCGGCTCGCTCTCATGCCGATCACAGCACTGACTTGGTGAAAAAAGTTCCGGCGTCCTGTCGTCTCCGTGTCGATGAAGCGGGAGACTGCGAGCTCAAAATACTTGAGCGCGCGAGTGGAAGATGCGCTCAAGGCGGCCACATGCATCCAGGGGTCTTCCACGCCGTCTGCTAACAGCTGGTCCTCGGCGGCCATGGCCTCGGGAGATTCAAGGAAGCCCAGCGTGCAAAGGAGCTGGAATCGAACCTTGGGGTCAGGGTCGCCGGCCATCTTCGTGAGCTTCCTGGCCAGCTCGGGAGCTTTGGCCAGGTAGGGCTCAGCCATGCGGATGGCATTCTCGCGGACTCCCGCAACACTGTCATCAAGCGCCCGTGCGACCAAGGTTTGGTCGAGTTTTCCCAGACCATCGAGCGTCCACAAAGCGTGTACGCGCCCCAAGGGAGACGCGCTCTCTTCAAAGAGCCGAACAAGAGACGGAACGGCATCATCGTGATGGCGCTCCACCAGAAGGCGCTGGGCTGTCCGGCGCCACCAAATGTTCGAGCTGGACAATTGTCGTACAAGTTCTGTGGCAGGCGCCTGGCCGAGTCGAATGTTTTTGGGCAAGGGCAGAGGCGTTTGTGTCTCCGGGACGATCCGGTAGATTCGGCCGCGGTCCTGTCCGTTATATAGATTCCCGGCGTGGTAAGTGTCTGCGGCCATCCACTCCGGATGCTCAATAATGTTGCGATAATAATCGATGAGGTAGAGCGCCCCGTCGGGGCCGATGTACATATTAACGGGCCTGAACCAGGCATCTGTCGAGGCGACGAACTCGGCCTCCTTTTCGAGGCGCCGGGCACTGTAGGTTGCCCCCGCATCCGACCAAACATCGCAGTGCACTAAATTGTGCGCGGACTCGCCCATGCAGGCCACACGATCAAAAGAAGCCGGGAATACACCACCCAGATAAGGAAGGGTGATGCTGCACGAAGAAGTGAGGGTGCCGACATCGGTAAGGATTTCGAATCGCGGATTGTGAGTGATGGGAAAGACTCTGTTGGTCTCAGCCGTGGAAACATCCTGCTGTACGGTAGGCAGCAAGAGAGAGGGATTTCGCCGCAAGTATCGCGCGGCAATGACTTCATGGCGTCCGTTACTGTCGTTGGTGATCGTAAAGTGGCGTCCCCACTCATCAAAAGCTTGCCCATATTGCGACCAACCCGACAAGAACTCGAGCTGATGCGTCTCCGACCTGAAGCGGACGCTCAGCGGCGCCATTTTCAGCCGTGGTCCTTGTCCGTCCTCAAAACGAATGTCACTGCCGCGATCCCCAAAAGGATCCTGAAATACTACAGTGGTAACCGGCCCTTGATGCGCAAGGTAGATCCAATTATCCGGGCCGTAGACCGGACCGTTGACCATGTGCTGCGGATTCGTAAACGCGAAGCCGGTAAGGACCTTTTCGCGGATGTCAGCTTTGCCGCTCCCCGTCGTATCTTTGAAAAACCACACGTCGGGAGCGGCGGTCACCAGCACACCTCCCTTCCAGCACATCACGCCATTCGGCATGACAATGTGGTCCGCAAACACAGTGCTGCGATCAGGTATTCCATCGCCGTTTGTGTCTTCAAGCAGCACAATGCGGCCTATCGGTCTGGTATCCACTGGATAGCCAGTATCTTCGGCCACGTACAAGCGTCCGTTCTCGTCCCAATCCATGGCCACGGGACTGTTGATCATAGGCTCGGCGGCAAAAAGTTCAACGCGAAAGCCCTTGTCAATGTTGATCATTCGGAGAGCATCGCGCGGGCTGTAGGGCGGCACGAGTTGCCGGCGAGACCGCACAAGGAGACCGAATATAAGGACGACAACTGCCAGCAGTGAAAGCGCGCCGAGAAGCGGAACATGTCTGCGAGATGATGGACTTGGAAGAAGCGACATTTTACCTACCTCGCGGTTCAACACTCGGGAACGAGCGCATCCGGAGGGAAATCCTCGCAAGGGCCTAGCGTGCGGTCGATGCTGCCGGCAGACGCCGCAAGTGTGTACGCTCATATCTCAAAATGTCAAGAAGGAGAGGGTGCTGGAATCAACGGTATCGTTACCTCCAAGGGGATTTGAATCGCTTCGCGTCAACGAAGTCCAAGGCTTCCTTGCGAAAGAGAGGTATTCTGACGCGACAAGAGTCAGATTTGCGGAGGTCTAAGAAGAGTTCCTTTACCTTATGCCGCCTCGGATCCGAATAATGACGCCTGGCAACATCTCTGCCGGAATGCGCCTGAAGGAAGCAGTAGGATGGAATCAAACCCAGGAAGATTGGGAACGATTTCTTCAAGCTAGCCCCGAAGGATGTTTCGTCGCGGAGCAGGATGGACGGGTGGCGGGTACGGTGACCACGATCGTCTATGAAAACCGTTTCGCGTGGGTTGGCATGGTGCTGGTGGATACGCAGTTGCGCGGGAGAGGCATCGGGACAGCCCTCCTCCTGAAAGCGATCCATTATCTTGACGCTAAGGAGATACCCTGTGTGAAACTGGATGCTACGCCGCAGGGCAAACCGATTTATGCCCGGCTGGGATTCCGCGTGGAATACGAAATTGAGCGGCACAGTTTAACCAGGGAACCCGACTCAAAGGCTGCGCCGGGACCGGCCCCCGGCGAGAACATCGAGGCAGTTATGGAAATGGACCGTGAGGTTTTTGGCGCGGACCGAAGCGCCCTTCTTCGGTCGGTCGCAGCATCCGCTCCTGAGTTGGCAGTCATAGACCGCCGTCCAGGTGATCCCGTGAAAGGATTCGCCCTGGGCCGCAAAGGGTCGCGGGCGGACCATCTGGGTCCATGGGTCGCGTCCGACGGTCTGGCGGCACGGGAAGTTTTTGAATCCTTTCTCCTCCGTTCCCGGCGTAACAATGTCTTTGTCGACGTTATGAAAGACAATCCCTGGGCGCTTGCCCTTGTGGCGGAGAAGGGCTTCCAATTTTCCCGGAGCCTGACCAGGATGTACCGGGGCGAAAATGCGCACTCCGGTCGGCCCGATCTTCTCTGCGCCATCCTTGGGCCCGAGTTTGGCTAGCGTGATAAGGGAATACCGTCTTCCGCGTATCTTCTATGGGTGGTGGATTGTTTTCTCCGCCTTTCTGAATCTGTTTTTTGCAGTCGGGCTCGTCTTCTACGGCTTTCCTGTCTTCTATCCTTCGCTCGTCGAATCACTTCACTTCTCGCGACAACAGGTCACCACGGGGATCTTTTTGGGCTTTGCGGCGGCGGCGCCGATTTTGGGTTTGCTGGCGGGCGCTCTGATTGACCGTCTAGGGGCCAAGTTCGCGATCCTCCTGGGGACCGGCTTCGTGGGCGGGTCGCTGATTTTGATGGGGAGCGTCAACACGCTCTGGCAATACTATATGCTCTGCTTTACGGAGGTTGTCGGGTATGTCTTAGCAGGGCCGATCCCGAATCAGGTGCTGATTGCAAATTGGTTTCGCGCGATGCGGGGTCGCGCCATGGGTTATGCGTATTTGGGTCTCGGGTTGGGCGGCACGGTGTCGCCGCTCCTCGTTCACCGGCTGATTGAAACCTTCGGCTGGCGCAGAGCATTCGAGGTGATTGGCACGCTGATTGTGGCTACGCTGGTCCCCATCGGCGTCTGGGTCACACGTTCCTCGCCGGGTGACTTAGGATTGCAGCCCGACGGGGGCCTCTCCAATCCTACTCCGACCGAAGCCGCGAGCACACGCTCTCGAACCGTTCGCGATGCTATCGGAACTTCGAACTTTTGGTTGCTTCTGCTGGGAAGCACGCTGGTGATCGGCGCGATTGGGACGGTGATCTCTCATTTCATTCTTTTTTTGAAGGATGAAGGTTATTCTTCCGGTTGGGCTTCGCGGGAGCTCAGCGTTCTGTTGCTTTCGAGCCTGGCCGGACGCGTGACTGTCGGCTACTTCGCCGACTCGTTTACCCGCAAAAACGTCATGGCGCTGTTCTATCTGGCGCTCGCGCTGGCAATTCCAATGCTGCTTTTACATCACCAGGAGCGAGTTGTGACGGGCTTTGCAATTCTGTTCGGCTTGGCCATGGGTGCCGACTACATGTTGATCCCGCTTGTCGCCGCCGATTGCTTTGGACTTGCTTCGCTCGGAAAGATACTGGCGCTGATCATTATGGCGAACTCGCTGGGACAAACTTTTGGGCCCGTGATGGCGGGCCGGATTTTTGACACTCGGCACAACTATGATCTCGCTTGGTTTATCATCTCGTTGGCGGGAATCTTGGGAGCCGGTGCCGTGTACCTCATTCGAGCGAACAAGATGGGAAATAAACCCGCTTAGATCCACCATAGGGGCGATCTCGCCGGGCGGGATCGGTTCGCCTCGCAGGACCGAGCCATGATTGATTTCATCGACTCTGTTGAACAATTGGAAGAGCGGCTTGCCACGCCCAGTATTCAAGACTTAGAAGCCATGGAGCCCTTGCGCGGAGATATTCTAATTCTCGGCGCGGGCGGAAAAATGGGACCTTCGTTGGCTAAGCGAGTAAGACCCGCTTCGGATCTAGGAGGCGTGAAGCGCCGTGTGATCGCCGTCTCCCGTTTTTCCAATTCGGATCTTCCCGATGAACTCGCGCGGTGGGGGATTGAGGCCCTACGCTGCGACCTTGTCGTCCGCGAGGAAGTCGCTCAGCTCCCCGTGTGCGAGAACGTTCTGTTTCTGTCCGGCCGGAAGTTTGGGTCGAGTGGCCGGCCGGATTTGACCTGGGCCATGAACAGCGTAGTTCCAGCAAATATCGCGCTTCATTATCGAAATTCCCGAATCGTGGCCTTTTCCACGGGCAATGTCTATCCGTTGGCGTCGGCGAGCGGGAAAGGCTCCCTTGAGACGGATGAGCCCGGGCCGTTGGGCGAATACGCACAGTCCTGCCTGGGGAGAGAGCGCTTGATTGAATACTACTCGCGTGAGTGCGGCATGCAGTGTCTTCTCTTTCGCCTGAACTATGCTGTTGACCTGCGTTATGGAGTGCTGGTGGATATCGCGCGAAAAGTCTACGCACGCGAGCCCATAGATCTCACCATGGGCTGGTTCAACGCAATCTGGCAGGGCGACGCCAATTCCTACGCCCTGCGCTCCCTTGAACTATGCGAATGCCCGCCGAGAATTTTGAACGTGACAGGCTCCGGGAAGATTTCCGTGCGCGAAGTGGCGGAAATCTTCGGCAGCAAGTTCAAGCGCCCGCCGGTGTTCGAGGGCCAGGAATCCGAACGCGCGCTACTTAGCAATGCCTCGCTCTGCCATTCGTTGCTGGGTCAGCCCGACGTTTCACTCGAGACCCTCCTCACTTGGGTCGCTCACTGGGTGGAGATTGGCGGCGCGACACTCGACAAGCCCACGAAGTTCGAAGTCACGGACGGAAAATTCTGATCGATGTTGCTTCCTATTGCGATGGACACTCGAGTACGAAAAGTTTTGCAAAAGGGCGCAGTGATTCCGGCTCATCCGCTGGCGCTAAACGCGCAGCGTAAACTCGACGAACGTCGCCAGCGCGCTTTGACCCGCTACTATTGTGAGGCCGGCGCGGGCGGAATTGCAGTTGGGGTGCACACAACTCAGTTTGCCATCCGCGATCCCCGAGTCGGGTTGCTCGAACCCGTCCTAAAGTTGGCGATTGAAACCGTCCGCGATTGCGAAGCCGCACTGGCAAAGCGACTGATGAGAATCGCCGGCGTTTGCGGCGGGACTGCCCAAGCCCTCCGTGAGGCCGCGCTGGCATGCGAACTTGGGTACGATGCTGGTTTGCTGAGTCTTGGCGCGCTACAGGAAGCATCAGAATCTAGCCTGATAACCCACTGCCGCGCAGTTTCCGACGTTATCCCTTTGTTCGGATTCTACCTGCAGCCCGCGGTTGGCGGGCGGACGCTGGACTATCGCTTTTGGCGGGAATTCCTGGAGATAAAGAACGTGGTGGCGATCAAAGTGGCACCGTTCAACCGCTATCAAACCCTGGATGTGGCGCGAGCGCTGGCCGAGAGTGGCCGTCATGAGGAAGTCGTCCTCTATACCGGGAACGACGACAACATCGTCGGCGACCTCATGACCAAGTTCAGTTTTCCGTCGTCGCACGGCAGAGTCGCGATTCGGTTTACCGGCGGACTGCTTGGGCATTGGGCGGTATGGACGCGGCGCGCCGTGGAGCTGCTCGAAGGTGTCCATCGTTGCCACGATGGAGGCAGCGACTCTTTCGAATTGCTCTCTCGCTCTGCTGAAATAACTGACAGCAATGCGGTTCTTTTTGACGCCGCCCACGGCTTTGCGGGCTGCATCCCGGGCCTGCACGAGATACTCCGTCGACAAGGGTTTCTGGAGGGGCGATGGTGCCTGGATCCCTATGAGGAGCTTTCGCCAGGGCAGCTTGAAGAAATTGACCGCGTCTTGCGGACTTACCCTCACCTCACTGACGATGCCTTTGTAGCGGAACACCTGACCCGTTGGCTGTCATGACAGGCGATGCGTGCCTGCCATTCGATCACGCACTTAGCAACCTCCGCGCGTTTTCCTCGAAAATCGCCCAGCTTTGGTTATCCGTGAACCCCGATTCGCTAACCTTCAAAAGAGCCGACTCGAAATAAAACAGCGGGTAATTCGAACCGAACAGTAGCCGTTGGACGGAAACCTTCTGGGCCAAACGGGCGATTCCGCCAACTCCTTCCACCATCGAAATATCAAAATACACACCGCCAGTGGAAGCGAGCCCTGGCAACTGCTCCAGGTTGCGCATGGGATCAGAATTCAGAACGATGACCTTCACTCCCGGTTCGCTCGTGAGCACGTCGGACAGTGGAGATAGGTCAACCGGGGGGACACGCATCAGTGGGTGCTGGGTTCGCTCATCTTCCATGCATACCACGAGCTGCACGATTAGCCGGTGGGCGGCCGCTAGATGCACCAGCTCCCCAAACGCAGGCTCTCTGAGGGTATATCCGTGGTAGTTAGGATGAAGGCGGATGCCGGGCATCTTATATTCTTCGCTGCAGCGCCGGAAATCCTCCTGCCAGTTCGGGAGGCCGGGATTGACGGAGCCGAAAGGCATGAGAATGCCGCCACCGTAGCGGCGGCAATCGTCCACAAGGCGGGAGTTGGCGCTCCAAAGATCCTTGTGAAATATTCCGTCGAAGGTGCCTGCCCATGCCTGGGTCACATTGCGGATGCGGAGACGCGCGACGAGACCCGCTGGATCATCTCCAACCAAACGGCGGAATGGCCACCGTGAAAGATTTGCGTTGACGTCGATCATGTGTAACCCTTGGTGCGCAGGATCGGCGTCAGGATGCGGCGCAGATTTTCTCCCAGGATCAATCTTCTGGCTGTCTCGGAGATCTCCGCTCCCATCACTTTGCCAAGCTGCGAGGCGCAACTCCGGCCGAAGGCGTCGCTGCCATAGATCACTCGCTCGGCTCCGAGCTCACGCACTGCCATTTCGACAAACCCGGATGTCGGATTCGAGCCGGCCAGGTCGGCGAAAACATTTTTTGCGGGGCGGATTGCGCGAATTCCGAGCTCCCAGTCTCCACCTGTGTGGCCGCAGATGAAAGGAACGCCGGGGTACCGTCCGGCTAGTTTCACGATGTCGTTGGGCGTAGATTCGCCCGGCCCATTTCCATTGACCTTGAACCAGGTGTGCTGCAGGATGGGCGCCTCCATGGAGGCGGCTTGCTTCGCAATTGGGTCGAGTTCTCGCGCGCTGCAGCGCTTGGCCACCCAAAGCTTTACGCCGACCATCGGCCCATCGCGCACGCAGCGGTCGAATTCGTTGAGGCTGGCCTGAACATATTTGGGATTCAGATACACAAAGCCGTAGGCGCGATGGGGCCTGGATTTGACTGCTCGCAATACCTGGTCGTTCCCTTGGCGAAGTTGTTTAGGCGAAGGATCCGCGAGAAGGGGATACCCCAGCGAGAGCATCACGCGGTCGATGCCCATCCGATCGAGATATTTGACGATTTCTTTCATGCGGTCTTCAGGGGTTTCACCCGGCACATCGGTGAGGTGGAAATGAACATCCCAAACGAGGGGCTGTTTCTCCGGCATCAGATTCCCGGAAGAGGGAGCTATGGCCCGAACTGCGGCGAGCGATAAGCCTCCGTAAATGTGTCTCAAGAAAGCGCGACGGCCGAACATGTTAGCGTCTCTCGTCCAGACCCCGGATCGTTGCAAATATTGCGCGGGCGAATCAAGTATCATGCTGCGGATCATCATTGTATGAACTCGCTGATGAACGCGTTGTCCTGCTCATCGTGGAGATCCGTGGTATCGCCGATGACATGGCGATACCTGTACGCGGGACCAAGAGAAACAGGCCGCTCCATCCAGTTCGTAGGGTCGGTCCACAATACCGACCGATTTCTCATCGCTTTACGAAGATCTTCCAAGTCCCAATGGAGTGCAAAGCCGGGGATCACCGCATCGAATAAGCCGGTGTTCATAGAATTCCCCAGAGCAGCTCGCAGGCTGTAGGGTGTTCGATCCAGCCAGACTTTGCCGATACGCGTATCAGTCGCAGCCGCCAGCAAAAGCCAGATTCCGCTGACGCCGCGGGCGGCAGCCCGAATCGAGCCCGGATCCACGTCGCTGCGAGCTGCGAGGACATCCACGCCGCGCAAAATATCGTGCGCTCGCATCGACGGCAAGTTGCGCCCGATTTGATCGGCTCTTGCGTTGGCAAGCCAATTCCCAACGTACGGCCGGTGATCATCCTGTGTGGGAGAATCACGCGGCTCCAGCTCGAGCACAATTCGTCCTGTCTTGGCGATCCTTTCCGCTAAGGAAGTTGTTGATGGGATCCAATAGCTACTCATCTTATCCGCGATGAGCAGCGCGGCTGGTTTTCGCCCGCCGGATTTAGGAATGTAGAGCCTTCCGCTAATCTCGACCCCGGGCTCACTCTCAAATTTAACCTGCTCACGACGACCCTCTAGACCGTCTACCACTTCCGATACGATCACTTCGGGTGCGCTGCCCTCCGACGGCACCTTCAGCCTCCGCAGTTCGATCAGAAGTTCAGGTATTGTTTTCTGCCGTTTCTTGGCGCGAAACTCGTCCAGGATCAACTGATAGAGCTTCCGGCTTCCCGGTTCGTGCTGAACATGACCGCTTCGTGTAACCAGGAGTTCGTGGTTGGTATAGAGTTTCACCGGCTGTTCATGAGAATCGCCATGACCGTCCTTAAGCCAACGAATCATCCACTCGTAGATGGCTTCCCGAGTTTCGAGAGGAGTGCCGTGAGGGCCTGGCCCAACAAAAAAGCGCAGCTTGTCCGGTGCGCCGTAGAGGTCGTACCAATGTCGGGCTTCCTCATAGACGATCCTCGCCCCGGATGGCGTGAAATAGTCGCGGTCGGTGGCCAGGATGAGCCACGGCTTCGGGGCAGACAATTCTACATAATCGGCCATATCCAGCCCGCTGGAAAGAAGATGGGGCGGGCTCATTTCCGAATCCGGATCGGGGCCCGCAAACAACTGCCGATAGGAATTGATGAAGCAAGCGGTGGCGACTGCCTTGACCCTCGGGTCGAGAGCTCCAATGAATGTAGTTAACGCCCCGCCGCCCGAGCACCCAACGGCTCCCAGACTTGCTGAGTCCACTTCAGGCCGACTGAGGAGATAGTCTATGGCTCGTTTAGCATCCCAAATGAAGAAGCGGGCCACACTCTCGCCGATCAGCAGGCTCTGGGCACCTGCTTGGATATGCTCATTAACGGACCACCCTGCCAAAGGCCGATCCACCTGTCGCTCATATGTCTGCTCTCTTTCGCCTTGCCCCAAAGGATCGAAAGTCAATGCTACAAAACCTTTCAGAGCCAGATTAACGGCAACCCTCTGCGGCTCTGGCTTCCCCTCTTGGGTGTGGCCCGACTGCAGAAGGACTGCGGGAAAACGGCCAGGTCGGTTGGGGCGATAAAGATTCGCAGTCACAAAGAAGCCCGGCGCACTCTCGAAAATCACTTTTTCGATCACATAGTTCTCACTCTGGACACGTCCCGTAATTCTGACATTCAGGGGGCCGTTGTAGTCGGGGAGCCCACCCAAAATTTCGAAGAGTTTTTCATGTACGAGTCGTTTCCGACTTTCGGCGTCGGTTATGGTATGAATTTCGGTTATTCCGCGGTCCCGTCCGTCCAGTTGTTGTTGTGCGATCTGATCCATCCAGCGGAGAAGGGGATCTTGTGTGAGCTCCTGTGCCGACAGAGGAGAGAGACTAACGAAAGCGGTGCATACTAGCCCTGCAATCCTCGATTTCATAAAGTTCGCCGTCTACCTAGGCGAAGGGTCGTCACGTGTGGATGCTGTGTGGACAAGCCTTCAGCACAGGCGTCGAGCCTCACGATGAGTTCTTGATCCGCGACCAATGTCAACGACTATGCCAAGGTTAGACCCTCCAGAAGCCGAAGTCCTTAGTTTGCTTACAAGCGAAACACGGCGCAACTTACGAAGATAGCGTAATCTTGCGTCGCACGTTTCATGGAGGATAGTGATGTCGAACATTACTCGGCGTCAATTCTATCGGACCCTGGGTGCAGTTATCGGTACAGGCTGGGCTGAGGGCGTTGTGAGCTATGCCTAGCCTACACTTTTCGAGCTGATGCTGTTAGGTACAACTTACGTACAATTAAGAGGGGAAGAAAATCGGGTCCTTGTCCCGAAGCGACGCCAGATAAAGCACTTAGGATATTTTGCTACCCTGGTTCGGGACCAGGAGGTCGATGGTTCAAATCCATTCGCCCCGACCACTTCTTTTAGAACCAGCAAGTTACAAGCACACGAATAGTCGTTGAGCGCCTGGTCCGGGGCGGAGAGCATCGCAGGGGCCAGAACGCCCATGCGAATTTCGAAGCTCTGGCGTT
>MNEA01000026.1 GCA_001917435.1 Acidobacteria bacterium 13_2_20CM_2_57_6 | reverse complement strand
GTTTGTTTCGAAAAGTGCGGGTGCAATTCACACCGAGATTGGGCCGAGCACAGGGGCATGTTTCTTTGACTTCGATGGCGACGGGAAGCCGGATCTTTTTCTGGTGAGCGGAATGGCGGACGGCGCCAGCCACTTGCTGCGCAATTTGGGCGACCGCCGATTTGAAGATGTGACGCGGGCAGCGGGAATTCAGCTAACAGGGAGTGGCTTAGGATGCGCGGCCGGCGATTTCGACAACGACGGTCATACGGATTTGGCGGTGTGCCTGAGTGACGGCGTGCGGCTGTTACGCAACAAGGGAGACGGCAAGTTCGAAGATGTGACTCAATCGGCGGGCATTCGCAGGGAAAAAGGCTGCGTTGGATTGACGCTCGTGGACTATGACCACGACGGCGACTTGGACTTATATGTAACAACGGCTCCGGATGGCACTGCCGTTGGTACGCCGCCGCACAATGTGCTTTGGCGCAACAATGGGAACAGCACGTTCACTGACGTGTCTGCGGAAACGGCGCTCGGTTTTGCGGCCACTGGCTCTGGAGTTGTCACTACCGACTTTAATAATGACCGAGCGGTGGATTTCGTCATCGCCGGCGGTCAGGCCGGTGCTTCCATCTACCTCAATCCGCGCGAAGGGAAATTTACGCCGCTGGGCAACATCGATTTCAGCAAAGAGAAGTTGCCGCCTGCGGTGGGAGTGGTCGCGTTCGACTTCAACAAGGACGGATGGATGGATTTGGCGTTCACGCATGCAGGCGCTCCAGGGATCAGCCTGTGGCGGAATGTGGAAGGGAAGCGCGTGGAGCGCGTTGCGCTCCCCGATTTGGGCTGGCAGAAAGGCTGGGGAATTGCCGCGCTCGATTACGACAATGACGGCTGGATTGATCTCGTTGCTGCGGGCGAGTCCGGCAACGGAGGGGAACTGCGACTGTTGCGGAATCTGGGGAGCAAGGGTTGGGCCGACGTCACCAAGGATGTGCACCTCGATGAGGTCAAGCTGAATCGGCCGCGTGCGATCGCGGTCGCAGATATCGATGGAAATGGCGACGCGGATCTGGTCGTAACGCAACTCGGTGGCGCACCGCTCATTCTGCGCAATGAAGGCGGCAATCAGCACAACTGGATGAGCATCGACCTCAAGGCGCTGAACGACAACAAGAACGGAATCGGAACGAAGGTCGAGCTCTACGCGGGCATGCAGTATCAAAAGTGGGAAGTGGTTGGTGCGTCCGGTTACCTAGGACAGAGCGCATCACCGATCCTTGCGGGACTTGGTTCAGAACGCAACGCCGAAGTTGTTCGGCTATTATGGCCGACCGGCGTTCCGCAGGACGAAATCAACCTGGCCGCGAAAAAAGTGCACAGCATCGCGGAACTTGACCGGCGAGGAAGTTCGTGCCCCGTTTTGTTTTCATGGAATGGCCGCGAGTACGAATTCATCGCGGACATGATCGGACCCGGCGTCGTCGGTCACTGGGTCGCACCTGGAGAAAGAGACGTTCCCGATCCCGACGAGTACTTGAAGGTGGCTGCGCAAAGCGTGAAGCCCCGGAACGGCCTGCTCAGCTTCCGCTTTATGGAGCCGATGGAAGAAACGGTGTATTTGGACCAGGTGCGGTTGCTGGCCATCGATCATCCAACGACATACGAGGTTTTTCCGAATGAGCGATTCGTCAGCGCGCCGCCATTTCCGGAATTCCGCATGATCGTAAGCCGTGACGCTCATGTGCCCACAGGTGCGTGGGACGACAAGGGAAATGACGTGCTGCCGTTGATTTCCAGGCGCGATCACAAGTACGTCACGGATTTTGAAGAGTTGCCTTTCACAGGATTTGCCAAGCTGCATTGGATTGAGCTTGATCTCGGGGAATGGGACGCGCAAAAGCCCTTGCGATTGATCATCGATGGCTACACGGACTACTTCACCGCGACCTCGTTGTACGCGGCGGATCAGGCGGGAATCAAAGTGATTCCACCTTATGTGGAAGCACTCGACGCGCAAGGCAAGTGGGTGCGCGTCGTGAACGATATGGGTTTTCCAGCAGGACTCGAACGAACCATGGTTGCAGATTTGACCGGCAAGCTTCCCGCAGGCACGCGGCG
The DNA here is from genome assembly GCA_001917435.1 of Acidobacteria bacterium 13_2_20CM_2_57_6. Classification (GTDB taxonomy): domain Bacteria; phylum Acidobacteriota; class Terriglobia; order Acidiferrales; family UBA7541; genus Acidiferrum. The sequence goes on along the minus strand of MNEA01000026.1, from coordinate 21,591 downwards.
GATTCGCATCGTCAATAATCTGAAAATCTACTGGGACACGATTCGAATCGACCAGACACCCGATGCGCATGATGTTCAGGTGACTGAAGTGCCTCTCGCAAAAGCAGCGTTGGATTTCCTCGGCTATCCGCGCGAAATTCGGCTGAGGCCGGCGAGCGACACGATCTACTCGTATTCGCATCGGAGCATGACCGGCCCCTATGCGCGCGCAGCAGGAAATTACACGCGATACGGCGACGTGATCGATTTGTTGCAAACCCCCGATGATCGCTTCGTAGTTTTTGGTTCGGGTGAAGGACTAAAGCTTGATTTTGATCCGCGGCAGCTCCCTCCTTTGCCTGCCGGGTGGACTCGCGATTATTTCTTTTACGCCGACGGCTTTGAAAAGGATCTCGATTTCTACGCAGCGCACGCGTTTACTGTCGAGCCCCTGCCGCGACATTCGCTGCTGCCGTATCCGTATCCCGAAGGCAGAGATTATCCCGCCGATGCGGAGCATCTGGGCTACCAACTGGAGTACAACACGAGGGCGCGTTCGGAACGCATGCCTCCAAGCTTGCGCTACCGGTATTTCCTCCCGAATTGAGGGGCAGTTTTTTCGCCGAAGCCTTCTCGAAGGAAGCTTTGGCGTACCGTGATTTTGTACAGGCTGTCTGCATGGTTGTGGCGGTACCTAGGCGTCGATTGCGCGCTTTAGGAGGCCGACGCTCCCGACCGATTTCCATATGAAAGCTCCATAGTTTTCAATAATTTATACGACTTGATGCGAGCGAGCTTCACGGGGAGCATTTAATTGATTTCGATGCAACGATTTGACGTTCTGCACAGAGCACAAGGAAGTGGCCACCGCTTTGCGGCGATTCGTGCGTTCTGTGGTGGAGCGGGACGCCTGCCCTCGGAAGAGTGTGGGTAGCCCGCTCCAAACTTCTGCCAGTTTCCTGGGCGCCAGGTGAAAGTTGGCGATGTAAAGCCGCCTGCACAAAGGCGATGGCAGAACTAGTCCTTCTGGGCAAGAAGCGAGGCGCGGACGGCCTCCAATTCCTTTTTCTTTGCCTTATCTACATCCGGGAAGGCGAGATTGAGTCCATTCAGCGCCTCGATGATTGCCGAAGCGACGGCCAGGCGCGTAAACCACTTGTTGTCCGCGGGGATGACGTACCAGGGCGCGTGCTTCGTCGCGGTGCGCTGAATCATCTCTTCGTAGGCTCCCTGATAATCCTTCCAAAAGGCGCGCTCCTGGACGTCGGCCATGGAGAACTTCCAGTTCTTTTTCGAGTCTTCCAGGCGTTCCAGGAATCTCTTTTTTTGCTCCTTTCTTGAAACGTGGAGGAAGAATTTACGCACCACAACTCCATTGCGCGTCAAGTAGCGTTCAAAAGCGTTGATGTCTTCGAAGCGCTGGTCCCAAATGTGTTTGCTGATCAAATCGTCGGGAAGCTTCTGCGCCCTCAAAAACGTCGTATGCACACGGACGACGAGAACTTCTTCGTAATAGGAGCGATTGAAGATGCCAATTTTGCCGCGAGAGGGAATGCACTTATGGGTGCGCCAGAGATAGTCGTGGTCCAGTTCTTCGTTGCTGGGTGCCTTGAACGCATGGACGTCGCAACCCTGGGGATTGACGCCGGACATCACGTGCTTGATGGCGCCGTCTTTTCCGGCGGCGTCCATTGCCTGAAAAATCAGCAGGAGCGCCCACCGGTCCTGCGCGTAAAGCTTTTCCTGCATGTCACTGAGCAGGCCTATGCGTCTCTCCAGGATGTTTTCAGCATGCTGTTTGCTCTTGACCCCATTGGTGTCGGCGGGGTCGTAGTCCTTCAGCCGGAATTTTTCCCCTTTTATGATGCAGTATTTTTCGACGATCCGAGACGCTTCCTTCAGCTGTTTCCTGTGTTTCATGGTCTCGGAAGTGTAGTACAGACATATGGTTCAGAACAGCGAGCCGAGGCCCCATCCGAAGGCGGAGAAACGGTTGTGGGCGGCGAAGCTGGATGTGCTGGACAGGGGAATGACGCGATTCAATCGCAGAACGTTCAGCGCGTAATAAGTGCGAACGGGGACCTGGACGCCAGGCACAGTCCAGCGGAACTCGATTCCGGTGGAGGCGTGTAGCACGCCATTTGTTGCACTTAGAAGAAGCGGCTTGGCGGGGCCGAGCCAGTGGGGAAGCAGCCAGCCGGAGCCGAAGTCAAAGAAGCCGGCCGCTTCCGTGCCACCTGCGAGAGGGAAGCGATATTCGGCGCTAGATGTGGTGACAAGATTTGCGCCGGCAGGCGCGGCGGAATAAGTCAGACCGCTGCTCGCCGAAGTGGTGACTGTTACTGCGTCAGGGCCAAGCTCGCCGGGACGAAGCCCCCGCACAAGTTCGTCCCCTGAGAACAGTCGCGCATAAAATGGCATGTCGCCGCGATAACTTCCTGCACCGCAGAATGTGGTTCGAAAGGCCCATGCGCCGTGCGGAGTGAAAATCGGGTCGCGGAAGATCCGACTATACTCAGCGGAGGAACGGACCATGTTTTCACCGCCGCCGAGCCATCCTCCGGAAGCGGAGTTCGCAAACTGAATGCGCTCAGTTCTTTCGTCGCGGCTCCAACCCACGCCCAGCGAATGGCTGGAAACTCTTGATCGAACCTCGCCGAGCGTCACACCGGACATGGGTGAGATAGAAGCCGGCGGATATTCGGTGGTTGCTCGCGACAAGGTGTAGTTGACGCTGAGCGAGTCAGCGCTGCTCAACGGATAGGTCCAGGGAATATTGATCCCTTCGCTGTGAGAGGAGAAGAACGGGCCTTGTGCGCTGCTGGCGAACCGCGGGCGAATCATATTGTTAAAAACCGAAAAAGCCAGCGAGGCGCGCGTCCCGAAAATTCCTTCCTTTGCTATGCCAAGCATGACCTGAAGAGTTTCCGGACCGCCATCGAGCTGCGCGGAAAGAAGTTCCTCGCGATTCAACAGGTCGAAGACAGTGTAGACGACGCCCAGCGTGCTCCCGAATTGGCCGGTGCCTCCCGACAGCGAGGCGCGCTGTTGGCCAATTTCCTCGAGGCGGATCGAAACGTTGGCGGTGTGAGTAGTCTCATCGAGCTGGACCCGAATATCTTCTTTTTGGATTGGCTTAAAGTAGCCGGTTCTTGCCAAGCGCAACAGGCCGACTTCGAGTGCGTGCTCATCGATTGGACGGCCCTCGCGCAAGAGAATTTTGCGGCGAACGTAGCGGTCGCTAAATTTGTGCAAGCCAAGAAATTCGATTCGCTGCACGCGATAAGGCGGGGAGTTACTCAGATCGAAGGTAATGCGCGCAGTGTGATTTTCCGGGTCGAAAGTTCGCACCACGTCCACGGAATGGGAAGGAAGGCGATCAAGCTCGGAATTCTTGGATCGAATCCGCGCCGTCCACGACCGTCGCAATTTTTCTATCTCTTGCTCGGAATAAGCATCCCCTCTGTCTGTTCCGAGAACCGTGATGGGCTCGCGACCTTGCTCCTTCGTGATCTGCCGGAGTGCGTCGGTCAGTGTCATGGATCCGAACCGATAATAAGGACCCGCCTCGATCGGAATAGATATGGAAAGGCCCTCCTGCGCCGACTCATGCGGCCACGGAAGCCAATGCCGTGATCGTTCGTTGGACTGAGCGACCAACGCGCTGCCGACTCGCGCTTCCGGAAAGCCATGGTTCTGGTAATAGGTGACGATGCGCCGACGATCTTCGTCAAACGCTTCACGGGTGTATGCATTTTTATCGCGCCAGGAGGCGAGTCGTTTCCACGACGCGATGTTGTGCATCTGTGCGCGCAAGACCTTGGCGGGGATATGAGGATGGCCATCGAAATTGACTCGCCGCACTCGCAGCAAGGGACCGTCAGTAATCTCAAATCGAACGGTGACCGTTGCGTTGCTCGCTTCCTCACGGGCGATTCGAACGCTTGCCTCCGGATGGCCGAGTTCGTTTAGACCGTTGCGAATTGCAAAAGCGATTCGTTGAAGTGCCGCGGGATCGGCTGGTTTTCCCAAGCCGGGTGTGAGTTTCTTGTCTTGTAGTAATTTTTCGATTTGTTTCTGCGAGAGCAGCCGCGAGCCTGAATACGCCGCTTTGGAAAGAAATGGAGATTCGCTGACGTGAAAAATCAGAGTTACGCATTTAGAGTTTTCAGGCGATTGCGGCAAAGATTCCGCTGCGGGCGTTGCCTCAACTTGAATCGTTTCGAACCATCCCAACCGCGCAAGAGCCCGTACGTCTTTATCAATCCTCGCTGGATTAAATCGATCGCCTTGATGAGAAGCAAGTTGGGCGGCGACCGCCGCTGGAGAAATGCGGCGCAGTCCGGTGAAGCGAATCTCGTCAAGCACAGCGCCTTCGAATGATTTCAAAAGGGCGGGAGACGGTTCGGCAGGAAGGTCCTTGGTCTGCGGCAAGACTCGTGTCGCGGACACCAAGAGCGTCCCGAGGCAAATCGCTGTCTTGAGGCGCGTCACTAGAATCGCTCCTTGTACCCAGGAGGATGAGTGAACGGATGGCACGGATGGCGACGGGGTTGTCCGGGTCTAAAGAGGCTTTTGTGAAGCACGGGCAAAAGAAACTCCCCGGATCGCCTTCTACGAACAAAGGCGCTCCGGGGAATGGAATTAAAGGATTGGCGCAGAACTCTTCCGCTCAACGCTAGGTTATTGAGATACAACTATTCCGGTAGCTGGATCAAGAATAAGTCTTCCGGCTTTCGGGCCGCCGCTGAAGTCGAACATGTTGTTCAACGTGCCCGCGATGACATCCGTTGAACCGCCGCCGATTCGGCCGAGGTCCCAATTGTCTTCGATGAAGCGGAGAATAGAAGACTGATCCGTGATGGTGTCGTCGATGAAGTTCTGTTTTGCCCACGGGGAAACCACCAGGAGCGGTAACCGCGGACCAAAGCCGCAGCGGCCGTTCTGGGTCCCGCCGCTCACGTCATTCGCTTTTGGCGAGCCGCAATTGCCGGGACCGAGCAACTGGTCGTCCGACACATTCGACTGAGTCACTATGGTTCCCATCTGGTGGTCGTACCAGCCGTCGGAATCATCATACGCGATGAATACGGCGGTTTCGTTCCATTCGTCGGTCTTTTCCAGCGCGTTGATAGTGTTGACGAGGGAAATCTGTTCGTCTAGAGGATTGGAATAACCGGCGTGGCCGTCCTGAATGGCCTTGGCCTTAAGAAAGCTCACGGCCGGCATGTTGTGGGCTTTGAGCGCGTCCCAAAAATCCGCGAGGTCATACTCGTGGTTCGCAGCGTCACCTTGATGGCCGATCATGTCAACCGAGGTTCTCGGTGTGTGCTTGGCATTCAGCGTGGATTGCCAGTATTGAAAGAAGGCATGATGGGGAATGTAGTCACTGGTTGTCAAACCGGTAGTTCCTGTTGACACCGCAGCACAGTTTCCGAACCCGCCCATGAAGGAGCCCCATGTGACTCCGGCTTTGTTAAGCAGATCCCCTACGTTCTGTCCGGACATAGAAATTTGGGCGCGTCCCGGAGCTGAGCAGGCATCGCCAAAGGGATCCGGATCGCCGATTACCGCCCCGGCGTCTCGGCCTCCCGCGATATTACCCTTGCCCGATTTTCCGTTCATGATTGTCCCCTCGAACGTATTGCCTGCGACCAGATTCAAGAGGCCGGGCGTCGAAGGACCGAAGGTGGTGCCAAAGGAATTGTCGCTCATCGCGAAATGTTGAGCGTAGTTCCACAGCGCCGTGCCGGTGTTGCCGTCGTAGTAGCCCATCGTGCTGAAGGGCCCTATATTAGGGTCTTTGCAGCTGACCTTTGCGAAGCGGTCCATCAAACCGCCGTCAAAGGCAAACTGCTCGTCACTGTAGCTGTGATCTTCGTCGCACGTCGCACCTTTGAAATACTTCGAGCCGTCATTGTTTTCCTTGGCGTGCGGATAAGTTCCAAAATAATGGTCGAACGAAACGTTCTCCTGAAAAATAACAACGACGTGTTTGATTGGCGTCTTCGTTGAGGAACCGTCTTTGTCTTGTGCCGATGCGGGGTACACGGGCAAGAGCGTCATGGCCGAAGCGGCCAAAATCGCCAGACCCTTAGTGAGGCACTGATGCATAGAAAATCTCTCCTTGGAATTCTCAGTCTTGAACCGCAAATTGAAATACCCAGGCCGGACACGCCGCGGGGAGGCGCTGACTCGAAGCCGTCTCGGCCATTTTCCTGCGCATGAAGTTCTAAGCCCGATTTGTTAGCAGTACGTTAACGCCGCATCAAAACTGGTGGCGCAAAGGGAGAAGCTGTATAGAATCGGGGCGCGCTCCTGGAGCCATGACCACACTCGCCCGCCAACTCCGCATCACCGATTATTTTGCCCTGGCATTTGGAACGATGATCGGCGCCGGATGGCTAGTACTAATGGACGACTGGCTCGGACGCAGCGGACCGCTCGGCGCGATTCTTGGTTTTGCAATCGGCGGCCTTCTACTGCTGCCCGTCGGCTATGTTTATGGCCAATGGGTGCAGCGGCTTCCGGACGCCGCCGGCGAAGCTGCCTACACGGCCCAAGTCTTTCCGCCTATCGTGAGTTATTTCACCGGCTGGATGATGTTGCTGGCGTACTTCATCGTGTGCCCGTGGGAAGCAGTGGCGGTGGGAAAACTTGCGGCGTACATTTTTCCCTCGTTGAATTCGTTCGAATTGTACAGAGTGGCGGGGCAAGCCGTTTTTCTTCCGCGTTTGCTGTTGGGCGTGGCGCTAACGGCGTTTCTTGCCGTGCTGAATTACCGGGGAATCCGCTGGAGCGCCACTTTTCAAAACTGGACGACTGGGATCGTACTTCTTCTCTTCGTGATTCTCTTGGGCATCAGCGCCATTCGCGGCGTTCCTGGCAACTTTAGCCCAGCATTCCGCACGACTCCCTTCGTTTCGATTCTGCTGACGCTTCAGATCGTGCCGTATTTCATGACTGGATTCGAATCCGTGCCCAAGGTGGCGGAAGAGGCCCATGCGGGCTTCCGTTCGGTGGGATTTTTTCGCGCGATCGTGATGGCGCTGCTAGTCGGCGCGGGTTTTTACGTGCTTGCTGTGGCGGCAGTGGCTTACGTTGCACCCTGGCAAAGTCTAGTGGGAAAACGATTCGCAACTGCGATCGCGTTCGAACAGGCCCTGGGAGCACAGTGGCCCGTGCGGTTGATTGTGATCATGGCCCTCTTTGGACTGTTCCAATGCTTCAACGGCAATTTCGTTGCGTCCAGCCGCCTGCTATTCGCCTACGGCCGTCGCCGGACCATTCATGAAAGCTTTGGAACGGTTCATCCTGTCTTTCTGACGCCCTCCATTGCAGTAGTAGGGATTACTGTGGCGACGATCGTCGGACTCTTTCTTGGTGATGCGCTGCTTGTTCCGGTAACGGAAGTCGGCTCGATGGCCTCCGCCCTGGGGTGGTTCGCCGCCTGCCTCTCCTTCTGGTTCGTGGAAAAGCGAGCCTCGATGCGCATCGTGACTGGGCTGGGGATTGCCGTTTCGTTGCTGCTCTTCTTGATGAAAGTTCTGCCAGCATTCCCGGGACATTTTTCTCCAGCCGAATGGATTGCATTCGGTATCTGGGTCGGCCTCGGCTTCGTCCTTCGCGTCCGGAAGTGAAGCGCAAGATGATTCGCCGGAGTCAGCAATGACAGCGGTGAAATCAGCTCACAAATGGGCATGGCATTCGAGCGAGAGCAAGCCGTTAGGTATACTCACAGGGGAGCCTAACTCAACCCGTCGATGATCCCTTTTCTCCACCTTGGGCCGCTGACAATCCCAACGTTTGGCCTGATGGTCGCCACCGGCCTGTTGGTCGCGGCGTACCTCCTGCAAGCAGACTTTGCCCGCCGCCGCGAGCAATTCCTCAAGCGCGGCTATCTGAAGGGCGGCCAGCCGGGCCATCGCGACGAAGGATTTCTCATCATTGGCATTGCGGGTCTTGCTGGCTTGGTCGGAGCGCGTCTCTATCACGTTCTGGAAAGCCCCCGCGAGTTGGTGGCCGATCCGTCATTGCTCATCAGCCGTTTTGGATTCGCGTGGTTCGGAGGCTTTCTTGGTGGATTTGTGGCGCTTCTTTTCCTCGCGCGTCGATTTGGGATTCCGGCGCTGGAATTCATGGACTTGTGCTCCCCGGCAGCAGCGGTTGGCTACGCCGTCGGGCGCATTGGCTGTTTGCTCTCCGGTGATGGCGATTACGGCCGGCCCACGTCGTGGCCATGGCCTTGGGGGATGGCTTTCCCTCACGGGGTGGTTCCCACAACCGAAACCTGCGTTCAATGGGGCTGGCTAGCTGACTGTCGCGTTTACCCGACCCCCATTTATGAATTTCTTATCTGGCTGGTGATTGCCGCGATTCTCTGGCAAGTCGGGAAGAAGGCCGCGAACGGCGGAACCACGGGAGGAATATTTTGCCTCTACTTGATTTTGACTGGTTTGGCGAGATTTGTGATTGAGTTTATCCGCATCAACCCGCGATCCTTTTTCGGCCTTTCGAACGCGCAGACAGCCAGCCTGGTGTCCGTGGTCGTGGGTTCTATCCTTCTCTGGCGAATCAAGGCCAGCTCGAATCCGCAATCGAAATCTGCCTGATCAATACTTCCACGGACTGGATTGCCACAGATTTTGTGAGTGCTAGAGCATTTGCCGCAAAACGTACTGCAGAATGCCACCGTGATGGTAGTAGGAGACTTCTTCCGGCGTGTCCGCGCGCGCAATCACCAAGAAGGTTTTAACGCGTCCATCCTTTGATGCACCATGCACTGTGATTTGCTTCTTCGGCGCCAGTGATAAAACGCCTTCAATTTCGAAAATTTCGTGACCGGTCAAGCCGAGCGATTCTCTGTTTTCTCCCGCTTTGAATTCGAGTGGAAGCACTCCCATGCCGATCAGGTTGCTGCGGTGGATGCGTTCATAGCTTTCCGCGATCACCGCCCGTACGCCGAGCAGCCGCGTGCCCTTTGCCGCCCAATCGCGCGAGGAGCCGGAGCCGTACTCCTTCCCGGCAATGACTACTAGCGGCACTCCCGCTTCGCGATATTTCACCGCAGCGTCGTAGATAGACATCTTCTCGCCATCAGGCAGGAAGAGTGTCCAGCCGCCCTCTGTGCCCGGAGCGAGCTGGTTGCGCAGGCGAATATTCGCAAACGTCCCGCGCATCATAACCTCGTGATTCCCCCGGCGCGCGCCGTAGGAATTGAATTCATGCGGCTTTACGCCATGGGCGATCAAGTATTTCCCCGCGGGCGAATCCACGGGAATCGAGCCGGCCGGCGAAATGTGATCCGTCGTCACGCTGTCACCAAGAATCGCCAGTACTTTGGCGCAGTGAATGTCTGCCAGCGCCGGAGGTGTCTTCGGCATGTTCTCGAAATACGGTGGCATCTTGATATAAGTCGACTTCGGGTCCCACTTATAGATGTCGCCCTTTGGAATGGGCATGGACTTCCAGTGCGCGTCGCCCTCGAACACCTCGCTGTATTGCTTGCTGTATTGCGATGACGAAACTGAGGAGCGAACCGTCGATTCAATCTCTTGGGGCGTCGGCCAGATGTCTTTCAAATACACTGGCTTGCCTGCCGAGTCGTTGCCGAGTGATTCGGTGGTGAGGTCCATATCCATGCGCCCTGCGAGGGCGTAAGCAACAACTAGCGGCGGCGACGCCAAATAATTCGCCCGCACCAGCGGGTGAATTCGCCCTTCAAAGTTGCGATTCCCGCTGAGGACAGCCACGGCAATCAGATTGTTGTCCTTGATTGCGGACCCGATGGCTTCCGGCAACGGACCGCTGTTGCCGATGCAAGTAGTGCACCCATATCCGACCAGGTGAAAATTCAATTTCTCGAGATAAGGTGTCAATCCCGCGGCTTGCAAATAATCAGTCACGACTTTCGAGCCGGGCGCGAGGCTGGTCTTGACCCACGGCTTCACCCGCAACCCGTGCTCGACCGCCTTCTTCGCCAGCAAACCCGCACCCAGCATGAGCGAAGGGTTGGAAGTGTTCGTGCAGCTGGTGATAGCGGCAATAACCACGGCGCCGCTTGAAAGGTCAAACGAGTCGCCATTGTTTCGAACGGCAACGTGCTTCGCCGGCGTTCCTTCCACAACTTTCGTGAAAGAAGACTTTGCCTGCCGCAGCGCAACGCGATCCTGCGGGCGCTTGGGGCCGGCAACCGTCGGCTCAACTGTTGCGAGATCCAATTCTAGTGTGTCGTTAAAGAGCGGCGCGGGCGTTTGATCCGTGCGGAAGAGCATCTGCTCTTTGCAATAGGCTTCGACAAGCGCGATCTGTTCGGCCGAACGAGAGGTGAACTGCAGATACGCGAGCGTTTCTGCATCAACAGGGAAGAAGCCCATCGTCGCGCCATATTCCGGCGCCATGTTGGCAATCGTTGCGCGATCGGGAACGCTCAGCGTGGACAAGCCAGAACCGTAAAACTCCACGAATTTTCCGACGACCCCCTTTTTCCGCAACATTTCGGTTACTGTCAGGACGAGATCCGTCGCGGTCGCTCCTTCGCTCAAGCGCCCGTGCAAGCGAAAACCAACCACTTCCGGAATCAGCATGGAAGAAGGCTGGCCCAGCATGGCTGCCTCTGCTTCAATTCCGCCAACGCCCCAGCCAAATACGCCAAGAGAATTGACCATGGTCGTATGTGAATCCGTTCCCACCACGGAATCGGGATAAGCCTCAAACCGGTTGCCATAGGGCATCGCGCAAACGACCCGCGCCAGGTATTCCAGGTTCACTTGATGGCAGATGCCGGTGTCTGGCGGAACAACCTTGAAATTCTGAAACGCCGTCTGCCCCCAGCGAAGGAATGCGTAGCGCTCGACGTTGCGCTGAAATTCCAGCTCCGCATTCAAGCCGAAGGCGTTCACGTTGCCAAAATTATCGACTTGTACGGAATGGTCGATAACCAGCTCGGCGGGGAACAGTGGATTGATTCGTTTCGCACTGCCGCCCATGCGTTGCACAGCCTCGCGCATGGTGGCGAGATCGACGATTGCGGGCACTCCCGTGAAGTCCTGCAAGAGGACCCGCGCGGGCATGAAAGCAATCTCTTTTTCCGGAGCACCCGGCCGCCAGTTCGCCAACGCCCGGATGTCCTCGGCATGGACAAACCGGCCATCCTCGCAGCGCAGCAGATTCTCCAGAAGAATACGCAGCGAAAAAGGCAGTTTCGCCAGGTCGGCGACGCCCTGCTCTTCAAGAAACTCGAGGCGATGAATATCGAACGTCTGGGCGCCCACGCTCAGTTTGTCGCGAGTCCGGAAAGAATTGCCCGCGTTGATGGCCATCCTGACAGTCCTTTCGCCGTGGTACGTAGCTCTCTATCATAGCCGAAATTGAATCCTCGCGCCGCGCAGCTATACTAGTATGAGCGTGAACATCGTTCTCATTTCGACCTATGAGCTGGGGAGGCAGCCCTTCGGCTTGGCGTCGCCTGCGGCATGGCTGCGCAAACGCGGCCATAGTGTCACGACGTTCGACCTTGCCCGGCAGTCCCTGGATGAGGCTGCGATTGGCCAGGCCGGGCTCATCGCCGTCTATTTGCCAATGCACACGGCCACGCGGCTCGCGGCGCAACTTATTCCCCGGCTTCGCAAACTGAATCCCGCCGCGCATCTCTGTTGTTATGGCCTGTACGCGCCCATGAACGTTGAGTATCTTCGTGCGCTCGGTGTCTCCACAATTCTCGGCGGCGAATTTGAGGAAGGGCTCGCGCAGTTGACGGAGCGGCTTGCCACGGCTGGAAAAGCTATCTCGCAGTCACCGGACTCCATGATCTCCATGGCCCGCCTTCAGTTCGAAGTCCCGGATCGATCCGGAATGCCCGCGATAGAGAAGTACGCGCATCTCATCGTTCCCGGAGATGGCTTTCGCATCGTTGGTTCGACAGAAGCGAGCCGCGGTTGCAAGCATCTTTGCCGCCATTGCCCCATCGTTCCCGTCTACAAAGGGATCTTTCGAATTGTTAGCCGCGACGTGGTGCTCGAAGACATTCGCTGCCAGGTGGCCGCCGGCGCGCAACATATTACCTTCGGTGATCCGGATTTCTTTAATGGCATTCGTCACGCGATGGATCTTGTCGCGGCGCTTCATCGGGAATTTCCGTCCATAACGTACGACGTGACCATTAAGATCGAGCACTTGCTCAAGCACAAGGAGCACTTGCCAACTCTTCGCGATACCGGCTGCCTCTTTGTGATCAGCGCCGTCGAATCCGTGGACGATACCGTTTTAGGTTTTCTGGACAAAGGACACACGCGCGAAGATTTCATCCGTGTCGTCAAAATGTTCCGTGAACTTGGCATGACCCTTCATCCGACTTTCGTGCCGTTCACGCCGTGGACGACATTGGATGGCTACCTGGATTTGCTGCGTGTGATCGCGGAACAGGGCGTAATCGAAAACGTCGCACCGATTCAGCTAGGCATTCGTTTGCTCATCCCGGAAGGCTCGCGAATGCTGGAATTGGAGGGGGTACGTCGTCTGGTTCGGCCGTTCGATCCGCAATCATTGGCCTACCCTTGGAAAAATGCCGTTCCACGCCTCGACGCACTCAGCGAAACCGTGCAGGAGATTGCCGCCGCGGCCGAGGGCCAAAAAGAATCTCGGTCAGCCACATTCGAACGCATCTGGAATGCTGCTCACGCCGCAGCCGGATTGCGCGCTCCGCAAGTCAACTTATCGGCGCATTCCCGAGCTGGCGTCCCGTTCCTCAGCGAACCCTGGTACTGCTGCGCCGAGCCAACTCGCGACCAATTGGTTTCCATCGGTGCCCCGAAGCCGCTCACGAAAAATGCCGTCGTAAGCGCCGGCGGTTTTGTCTGACCCCGGCTGAGAAACGCACCGCGCATGACGAATCCATCCAAACGTTTGCTGCTTTTCACTGCGAAGCTAGGCTACCAAACGCGCAGTTTTGAAGATGCCGCTCGCAGGCTCGGCGTGCAGCTTGTCTACGTCACCGATCGATGCCAGCAGCTCGAAGATCCATGGGGCGATCAGGCCATCCCCGTTCATTTCGAATCGCCTGAAGCGGCTGCCTACACCGTCATGGAAACGCTTCGCGGGAAGGAAGTCGCCGGGATTCTCGCTCTTGGTGACCGGCCCGCGGCAGCTGCCGCTTACGCCGCGCGCGGTCTGGGAGTTCATTACAACCATCCGGCGGCAGTGGAAGCCTGCCGCAGCAAGCTGCGCATGAAAGAAGTCTTTCGCGATGCCGGGCTGAACGTTCCGTCGTTTCGCAGTCTTCCGATCGAGCCCACTCCCGAGCCAGTGCTACTTAACATTTCCTATCCTTGTGTGCTCAAACCCCTCTCGCTTTCAGCAAGCCAGGGCGTAGTGCGCGCGAACAATCGTGAAGAATTCCTCTCGGCCGCCACGCGTATCCGGCGGTTGCTCAAGTCCGCTGAGATTCTCGCCTCTCGTGAGCCGAATCTTGATCAGGTCCTTGTGGAAGGCTATATTCCGGGCAAGGAAGTTGCCGTCGAAGGACTTCTTGACGATGGCGTTCTCCGCATATTGGCGATCTTCGATAAGCCCGACCCGCTCGAAGGCCCCTACTTCGAGGAAACAATTTACGTCACACCGTCACGCCTTCCCGAATCCGTGCAGCGCGCCATCGAGAAATGCGCAACGGATGCGGTGCGAGCGCTGGGTCTGTCTCATGGCCCAGTCCATGCGGAGTTTCGCATCAACGACGATGGCCTGTGGCCGCTCGAAGTGGCGCCGCGGCCGATCGGCGGTCTCTGCGCCCGCTCTCTGCGATTTTCATTCGAAGGGGAAAGCGAACCTATTGGGCTCGAAGAGTTGCTGCTGCGTCACGCGCAGGGGCTCCCCGGATGGAATTCGCCGCGCGAGCAAATTGCCTCTGGCGTCATGATGATTCCCGTTCCCATCAGCGGAATTTTGGAACGTGTTTCTGGAGAAGAGACCGCGCGTGCAATTCCGGGGATCACCGAACTGACGATCACCGCCCGATTGCGCGATGCCATCGCCGCCTGGCCTGAGGGTTCGAGCTATCTTGGTTTTCTTTTTGCGAGGGGCGACACACCAGAAAAAGTTGAGGAGTCTCTCCGCAAGGCCTATGAGAAATTATCGTGTACGATTACGCCGCGCCTGCCGGTCGAGCATCCTGTCACGCGGCGCATAACCAGCCAGGGGAATTAACCTTTCGCCTTAGGCGGAACATATCCCTCGGGTAATTTCGCGCCTTCGCCAAAGAAAAACTGCTCCATCTGCTCTTCCATGATTTTCTGCGAGTTCGGATCAAGCGGATTCAGCCGGTACTCGTTCATGATCATCTTGGAATGCTCCAGCCAGAGTTTCCAGGCGTCCTTCGAAACGCTCTCGTATACGCGTTTCCCCAGCTCTCCGCGCCACGGAATCCGATCCAGCCCAGGCAATTCTTTGCCGAACTTCACGCACTGCACCATGCGTGTGCCGGGTTTCACCGGCTCGCTGGCTGCCGGCGTTGGACCGCAAGATTCGTCCGCCATTCTCTTCTCCTCACACGCGCTCTTCCTTCTCACCTTACTGCAAACTCATCGAAATTCCTAGTTTCGGGCCTTCCCTGATTTCGACATCCTTCGTCGCTGGCGACTACGCCTAAAATAGTGCATCATTTCCCGTTCTTCTTCATCAAACGTAGGGCCGCAACAAACGCATGAATCGGAGGAGCTGCGCCCTTGGCTGAGATCACCACCCTTTTTTGGGACATCGGCGGCGTCATCCTGACGAATGGCTGGGACCGCGCCTCACGAAAAGAAGCCGCCGCAGCCTTCCACTTCGATTGGGAGGAATTTCAGGACCGCCACGATCTTTCTTTTCCGGCCTTCGACTCCGGCCAAATCACTTTGAATGAGTATCTCGACCGCACCTTGTTCTATCGCCAGCGCAGCTTCACGCGCGAGGAATTCACCGCCTTCATGTTTGCGCAGTCCAAGGAATTCCCGGATACGCGCGCCATTCTCGATAAGGTCTCGCGCTCCGGAAAGTATTTCGTCGGCGCCATCAACAACGAGCCGCTCGAACTCAACCAGTTCCGCATTGAGGCCTTCGATCTGCGGCGAAACTTCCTCGTTTTTTTTAGTTCCTGTTACGTTCGCTCCCGGAAGCCCGAGGAAACGATCTATCGCGTCGCTCTGGAAGTCACCCAGCGCCCTCCCGAAAAATGTCTCTTCATCGATGACCGTCCGCTCAACCTGGAAAGCCCGCGGCGCCTCGGGATGAACACCATTCAGCATCAGAACGCGGAGCAATTGCGTTCCGAGCTTGGAAAATTTGGCGTTGAGGTATAGTTTTGAACGCTGCATCAGCTACCTGAACAGCGCGCAATTTGCGGAGGGCGAGACGATGGCTGGCGATTCGGGTCGTTCCGGTTCAGTTTACGGCAGCGTCGCTGAGCCTTGCACCGTTGTTCTCTTCGGCGCCTCCGGAGACCTCGCCAAGCGCAAAGTCATTCCTGCCATGTACGACCTCGCCATTCACGATGGCTTGGGACCGCGTTACGCCATCGTCGGCTTCGCCCGTACGCCCATGTCCGAAGATGCGTTTCGCTCCGCGCTTGGCGAAGCTGCCAAGAGCATCTCCGAAGTCGGGCCCATCGATCCGAAGCAGTGGGACGCTTTCGCGGCAAACCTTCATTACTGCCCAGGCGACTATTCCAATCCAGAGGCTTACGCCCACCTTGCCAAGCGCCTCGTCGAACTGGAATCGGCAAAAAATATCGGTGGCAACCGTCTCTTCTATCTTTCCACGCCGCCGGAAGTCTATCCGGACATCGTCGACCAGCTTGGTCGCGCCGGACTCTCTCACCCTCCCTCGCCGAAATCCTGGGTGCGCATCATCATTGAGAAACCCTTTGGCCGCGATCTCGCCTCAGCCAAGACCTTGAATCAGATTGTCCTGAACGTTTTCGACGAAAAGCAGGTCTACCGCATCGATCATTACCTCGGCAAGGACACCGTGCAGAACCTTCTCGTCCTGCGCTTTGGCAACGGCATTTTCGAGCCTCTTTGGAACCGCAATTACGTCGATCACGTGCAAATCACAGCCTCGGAAACGCTCGGCGTAGAGCGTCGCGGCGGTTTTTATGAAACGGCAGGCGCGCTCCGCGACATGATTCAGAGCCACGTTCTTCAATTGACCTCGCTGGTAGCCGTCGAGCCTCCGGCCTCCTTCGATGCCACAGCTGTGCGCAATGAAAAGCTAAAAGTGCTCCAGTCCATCCGCCCCTTCGACTTGGAGATGGTGGCCCAGGCCGTCGTTCGCGGACAATATTCTCCCGGGAAACTGGACGGTAAGCCTGTGCCCGGCTACCGCGAAGAGCCCAACGTGAATCCCGCTTCCAAGACCGAAACCTTTGTCGCCGGCAAATTCCGCCGCGCCCCGCACATCGTTTTCCGCGAAAAAGACGTTGAACCCAACCGCCTCATCTTGAATATCCAGCCGGACGAAGGCATTTCCGTTTCCTTTGGCGCAAAGCGCCCGGGGACGGAAATGAGCATCGGCAATGTGACCATGGAATTCTGCTATCGCGAGAGTTTTGGAGATGTCTCGCGCAGCGCCTACGCGACTCTCCTGAACGATTGTGTGCGCGGCGATGCCACGCTTTTTGATCGTGGCGACAGCGTCGAAGCCGCCTGGTCGCTGGTCGATCCCATTCTTGACGTCTGGAGCGCCACCAGGAGCGCCAACGTGCCACAATATCCATCCGGCAGTTGGGGGCCAAGAGAGTCCGATCTTCTGCTCGAACGGGACGGCAGACATTGGTACAACCCGTAATTGCAGCACCTGACGTAAACTAAAGTTAGCAGACGCGGTAGGGGGAACCGGTGATCCTTGCAGGGGACGTTGGCGGGACGAAGTGTAATCTGGCGCTCTTTTCCGAAAAAGGCGGCACGCTCACGCCCGTCTTCAAGCAGCGCTTCGCCAGCAAGGAGTTCGCGCAATTCGAGCGCATCGTCAAGGAATTTTCCCGCCAAGCGGCCGACCATCTCGGCAAGGAAAGCATTGTTGCTGCAGGCTTCGGTATCGCTGGGCCGGTCATCAATGGTACCGTGAGGGCGACCAATCTTCCGTGGATTGTGGATACCAAGTCTCTCATCAAGGAGCTGAGCGTCCCGCACGTTGTTCTCTTGAATGACCTTGGCGCGACAGGCCACAGTATCGAGCATCTTCCGTCGCAGGATTTTTGCGTCTTGAATCCAGGCAATCCGGAACCGGGCGGGACGCGGGCATTGATCGCCGCGGGTACTGGACTCGGCCAGTCGTTTCTTGTGTGGGACGGTGGCCGCTACCGCGTCGTGCCTTCCGAAGGCGGCCATTCCGATTTCGCGCCGCACACCGAGCAGCAGATCGAACTGCTTCGGTTCATGCGCCGCCGCTATCCCCAGGTAAGCTGGGAACTGATTCTCTCCGGCCGCGGCTTCCGCACCATTCACGAGTTTCTCGCGCCGAAAGTGATACATGCCACCTTCGAAGATCCGGACGCCGACCCTGCTCCGGAGATCACTCGCCGCGGTTTGGACAAGTCCTGCCGCGTCTGTTCGGACACTTTGGATCTCTGGACCGCCATCTACGGCGCCGAAGCAGGTAATCTGGCTCTGAAAGTTCTGGCGCTTGGCGGCGTTTACGTCGCCGGCGGCATCGCCGTCAAAATCCTCGAAAAAATGAAAGACGGCACCTTCTTCCACGCTTTCAAAGACAAGTGGAAGTTCGAGGGCCTGCTCAGCAATGTTCCCGTCTCTATCGTCCTTAACGAATCCGCCCCCCTCCTCGGCGCCGCCTACGAAGCCCTGGCCGCCAGCGACAAGTAGCGCCTTCTCTTTTGCCGATGTAAGGGCGCGGCATGCTGCTTTTCTTGGTAGACTACATTGATCTGATTCTTCATCGAGTTGGCCCCACGGAACGCTTCCAGTATTCCACACCGAGGCCAAGGAGCTGAGTATGAGCAGTGCCGTAACCACCCAAGTCACCGATCTTCAAAACTACGTCAATGGTGCCTGGCGCCGATCTGCTGCAACCGAATACTTTGATGTCACCAATCCTGCGACCGCGAAACTCCTCGCGCGCACGCCCCTTTCGACTTCCGCCGACGTCGACGCTGCCGTTCAGGCCGCTGCCGATGCGTTCCCGGCGTGGCGGCGCACGCCTCCCGGTGAGCGCGTCCAATATCTCTTCAAGCTGAAAAATCTCCTCGAAGAAAATCTTGACGATCTCGCCCGCGTCATCACACTCGAAAACGGCAAAACCTTCGCCGAAGCCCGCGCCGAGCTCCGCCGCGCCATCGAAAACGTTGAAGTCGCTTGCGGCATTCCCATGATGATGCAGGGCTACAACCTTGAGGACGTGACTCCCGGCGTCGATGAAATGCAAATTCGCCAGCCGCTCGGCGTCGTCGCCGCCATTGTGCCCTTCAACTTTCCGGCGATGGTTTCCTACTGGTTCCTTCCTTACGCCATCGCGTGCGGAAACAGTTTCATCCTGAAGCCGTCCGAGCGTGTTCCCCTCTCCATGCATCGCGCTTTCGAGCTCTTGGAGAAGACCGGCCTGCCCAAAGGAGTGGTGAATCTCGTCAACGGCGGGAAAGAAGTCGTCAACGCACTCTGCGACCATCCGCAAGTGCGCGCCATTAGTTTTGTCGGCTCCACTCCGGTTGCAAAGCACGTCTACTCGCGTTCCGCCGCAAGCGGCAAACGCATGCAGTGCCAGGGCGGTGCGAAGAATCACGTCATCGTTTTGCCCGATGCGGACATGGAACTCGCCACGCAAATCATCAGCGACAGCGCCTTTGGCTGCGCCGGCCAGCGCTGCCTTGCTGTTTCCGTCGCGGTTACGATTGGCGAAGCGCAAAAAACCTTTCGCGATTGCATCGCGCATGCCGCTTCTTCCATTCGCGTTGGCAACGGCCTCGACGCTGGCGTTCAGATGGGCCCAGTCATTACTAGGGAAAGTAAGCAGCGCATCGAATCGCTGATTTCGGCAGGTGTCGGCGAAGGCGCAAAGCCTATCCTCGATGGACGCAACACCAAAATCCCGAAATACGAATCAGGAAATTTCCTGACGCCTACGGTTCTCGATGGCTTGCCTACGAATAGCCAGCTTGCCAACACGGAAATCTTTGGCCCTGTGCTCAGTTTGATTCACGCGAATTCCATTGACGAAGCCATGGAATTCCTCCGCCGCAGCCCCTATGGCAACCAGGCCTCCCTCTTCACTACGAGCGGTTCCGCCGCCCGCAAGTTCCGCTATGAAGCGCCCGCTGGAAATATCGGCATCAACATCGGCGTGGCCGCGCCCATGGCCTATTTTCCCTTCAGCGGCTGGAAAGAAAGCTTTTTTGGCATCCTTCACGGCCAGGGACGCGACGCCGTGGAATTCTTTACCGAATGCAAAATCGTCATCGAGCGCTGGTCGCGCCAGGAAACCCGCAAGTTCTAATCATGCTGACGAAACCCCTTCATCTCGACGTCCACGAACAGATCGAGTGCGCACAAACACTCGCGTCGCGCTTTTACACGGATCCGGCCATTCTCGAGATTGAAAAGTCACGCATCTTCCAGCGTACCTGGCAACTCGTCGGAACTCTCGGCCAATCTTGCGGAGAAGTGAACGGCGTAAAACGCACCATCGCCGATCCCGAAAGTTATTTCACCGTGGATGTCGCCGGCGAACCCGTCATCGTCGTTCGCGACAAGCAGGGCGAGTTGCGCGCCTTCAGCAACGTGTGCCGTCATCGTGCAGGGCCGATCGCGCTTGGCAGCGGTTGCAAGAATGTCCTGCGCTGCCAGTATCACGGGTGGACCTATACTCTCGATGGCCGTTTGATCGGCACGCCCGACGTCGACGGCGTTGAATTCTTTGACCGTAGCGCCATGGGCATGGTGCCGCTTCGCTGCGAAACCTGGGAACAATTTATCTTTGTGAATTTCGACCCGAAAGCCGAATCGCTCTCGAGCTATCTCGGTCAAATCCCGCAGCAGGCTAAGGGATTTCAGTTCCAAGGTTTGCGATTCGCGGAGCGCCGCGACTATGTCATCGATTGCAATTGGAAGGTTTACATCGACAACTATCTTGAGGGCTACCACATCCCCATTGCCCATCCCGGCTTGATGAAGGAAATCGATTACGCGCAATATCGTACTGACACTTTCCACTATTACTCCCAGCAATTCGCGCCCATCCGCGCCATCAAAGAAGGAGACGCAGGCGAACGCATGTACGCGCCTGGCGCCGGGCTGCAGGAAGCGCTGTATTTTTGGATTTATCCGAACCTCATGCTCAACATTTATCCGGACAACATTTCGACCAACGTCATCGTTCCCCTCTCGCACGAAAAAACACTCACCATTTTCGAGTGGTTTTTCCACGATGTGGCTTCGCTGAAAAATCAGGAGCGTATCAAACGTGCCGTGGCCTTCAGCGATGAAGTGCAGCAGGAAGATATCGGCCTCTGCGAAAATGTTCAGCGCGGTTTGCGCTCTTCGACGTACGATCGCGGGCGTTACTCCGTGAAGCGCGAAAATGGCGTGCACCATTTCCACATGCTCCTCGGCGAATTCCTCGGTCAAGTCTGACGGCACGCTCGGCGAAAGGGAATTGTGGTCGTCATCATCATGGGCACAACTGGTGCCGGCAAAACCACTATCGGCACCATGCTCGCCAAGCAGCTCAACTGGGAATTCGGCGACGCCGACACCTTCCATCCGCCCGCCAACATCGAAAAAATGTCCCACGGTATCCCGCTTAATGACTCCGACCGCGCTCCCTGGCTCGAAGCGATGCGCAAGGCCATCCTCGAATGGATCGCCGCCGGCAAAAACGTCGTCCTCGCGTGCTCTGCCCTCAAGCGCGCTTATCGGCGCGAGCTTCGTCCCAGCCCAGAAGTAAAAATAATTTATCTAAAAGGGAACCACGCGCTCTTCGCCGAAAGAATCCGCCAACGCCATGGCCATTTTGCCGGCGAAGGCATCCTGGCGGGCCAGTTTGCGGACCTTGAGGAACCTGACGATGCCATCACGGTCGACGCCGCGAAATCCCCGGAGGAAATCGTCGCGGGAATCCGCAAGCAGCTTGTGCTATCTTGAAGTTCGCGGCCAAAGCTTCAGGGTTTTGCAGGCGCTTGCTTGGGCACAGTGACCGGCGCAGCCGGCGTGCCAGGAGTTCCGAAACTCACCTTCGGAACTTGCCGCGCGCCTTCTTCGGTCTTGAAGTAGGCATCGTTGCGCGGGAACCCGCTCATGCCCGCCACCAAACTGTTTGGGAAGAGCGCAATGAACGTGTTGTAATCCTGCACAACTTCGTTGTAGCGGCGGCGCTCGACGGCAATGCGGTTTTCCGTGCCCGCCAGCTCGTCCTGCAAGCGCAAGAAATTTTCATTGGATTTCAATTGCGGATAATTTTCAACGACCACGAGCAAGCGCCCTAACGCTGAATCCAATTGTCCATTGGCAGCAATTTTCTCAGCCGGAGAATGCGCGCCAAGCAGCGCGGAACGGGCCTTCGCGATGTCACCGAAAACTGTTTGCTCCTGCGCCGCAAACCCTTTCACGGTTTCCACCAGGTTCGGGATCAAGTCCGCCC
>MNEA01000102.1 GCA_001917435.1 Acidobacteria bacterium 13_2_20CM_2_57_6 | reverse complement strand
CACCGGAAATCGCAGTGACGCGTCTCCGCGCTGGTCCCCGGACGGCTTGCGCCTGGCCTACCTCTCCGATGCCGACGGCAAACAGCAGATTTACATTCGCTGGATGGACACGGGCCAGACCGCGCGCATCACCAATCTCGAGCAAGCTCCAGACGCTATCGCCTGGTCGCCCGACGGGAAAATGCTCTCCTTCTCCTCGCTCGTTCTGGGGAAAGGACCGCATATCGCCGATTTGCCGGCCCCGCCCTCAGGCGCGAAATGGGCTGACCCTCCGGCTGCATACGATCGTTTGGTGTATCGCTTCAATGGCGCTGGTTATCTAAAGCCCGGCTTCATGCAAATCTTCGTCGTCGACAGCGAAGGCGGCGCGCCGCGCCAGGTCTCCAATGGAAATTTCCCCAATGGCGGCAACGAATTCGGCCCCTCGCGCGCCTCCTGGACGCCCGATGGCAAGTATCTGATCGTCTCCGTCAACCGCCACCCCGAATCCGATCACGCATATTTTGACGACGAGGTCTATGAATTCAGCGTGGCCGATGGCTCGCTTCGTCCTCTGACCAATCGCAAAGGCCCGGACAATTCTCCCGCCGTCTCCCCCAACGGCAAACTCATTGCCTACACCGGCTACGATGACCGCTACCAGGGCCATCAAACGACCAAGCTTTACCTCATGAATCGCGACGGCAGCAATTCGCGCTCCCTCTCCGACAAACTCGATCGTGATATCCAGGATCCGCAATGGTCGCCGGACAACAGCGGCGTCTATTTTCGTTACGACGATCAGGGCGATTCCAAGATCGGCTTCTATTCAGTGGATGGCGCATTCAAGAAAATCACCGATCATCTTGCTTCCACGCTCGGCGCCGGTGGCAGCGGCACCTTTTCTTTGTCCCGCACGGGCATGATCGCGCTCACCTACGGGCGTCCGGACAATCCCGGCGACGTCGCCATCTCCAACATGGGCGCGATGAAAGTGCTGACTTCTTTGAATCAGGAATTGCTAGCACAAAACAAACCCGGCCACGTCGAAGAGATTTCGGTCGAATCCTCAAAAGACAATCGTAAAATCCAGGGCTGGATCGTTCACCCGCCGGATTTCGATCCTTCCAAAAAGTATCCTCTGGTTCTTGAAATTCACGGCGGTCCCTTCGCCGACTACGGCGACCGTTTCGATTTTGAAAAGCAGGTGCTGGCCTCTAGAGGCTATGTGGTTCTCTACATAAATCCCCGCGGAAGCACCAGCTACGGCGAGGAATTTGCCAATCTTATCCATCACGCCTATCCAGGTGACGATTTTTACGACCTCAACAGCGGCGTCGACGCCGTCATCGCCAAAGGCTACATCGATACGAACAATCTCTTCGTCACCGGCGGCAGCGGCGGCGGCGTACTCACCTGCTGGACCATCGAGCACACCGAGCGTTTCCGCGCCGCGGCTTCGCTCTATCCGGTCATCAACTGGTACAGCTTCGCGCTCACGTCCGACATTCCCTTCATTACCAAATACTGGTTCCCCGGGCTTCCCTGGGACAGCACCGATAATTACATGCAGCGCTCACTCACCAACCTTGTCGCCAAAGTCAAAACTCCAACATTAGTCATGACCGGTGAAGCCGACTATCGCACGCCCATCTCCGAAGCCGAGCAATTCTACGAAGCTCTGAAGCTTTTGAACGTTGACACTGTTCTCGTTCGCGTGCCTGAAGAGCCCCACGGCATCGGCCGCCGCCCAAGCCATCACATCGCCAAAATGCTCTACGTTGCAGGATGGTTCGAACAGCACCAGGCAAAGCCGTAGCGGGGCCTCCACCCATTTATGTTGCGTTTATCTTTGCCGCTATATAGGTAGTTGCGCCAAGCTCAACATCGCAAACTAGAGGGAGACGACATCATGCAAAAACGTTTCATCCTTCTCACAATCTTCGGTTCACTCGCGATCGTCTTTTCAGCCGCGGCATTCTTGCGAGCCGCCACGCCGGCACCTGCTGGTTCCGGCTATCACGTCATCAAGACCATCCCCGTCGGCGGCGAAGGCGGTTGGGACTACGTTTACGTGGACAGCGCCGCGCGCCGCGTCTATGTCTCGCGCGGCACGCACGTCGTGGTTCTCAATGCGGACACCTACGCCGTTGTTGGCGACATTCCCGACACGCAAGGAGTTCACGGTATCGCCGTTGCTTCCGACCTTGGCCGCGGCTTCACCAGCAACGGCCGCGCCGACAGTGTCACCATTTTCGATCTCAAGACCCTGAAGCCCATCGGCACCGTGAAGACCGACGGCAATCCCGACGCTATCCTCTACGATTCCGTCTCCAAGCGCGTCTTCACCTTCAACGGCCGCGGCAAAAATGCCACCGCCATCAACGCCGCGAACGGCTCCGTAGTAGGTACGATTCCTCTGAATGGAAAACCCGAATTCGCGGCCGCTGACGGCAAGGGCACCGTGTACGTCAATAACGAAGATACTTCCGACCTCTACCATCTCGACGCGCAAAGTCTCAAGGAACTCCACCACTGGCCGCTCGCGCCGTGCAAATCTCCTTCCGGTCTCGCCATGGACGTTGCCAATCGCCGCCTCTTTTCCGTCTGCGACGAGAAAGTGATGGCCGTCGTGAACGCGGATACTGGCAAGGTCGTCGCAACGCCAACCATCTGCGAAGGTCCGGATGCCGCCGGGTTCGATCCCTCGAGCGGTTACGCTTTCGCCTCCTGCGGCGACGGCAACCTCACTGTCATTCACGAAGACTCGCCGGACAAATTCACCGTCGTCGAAAATGTTCCGACCAAGCGCAGCGCCCGCACGATGGGCCTCGACCTCAAGACCCACAACATCTTTCTCCCAGCTGCGGACTTCGATCCGCCTGCTCCTGGAGAACGCCGCGGCAAAATGAAGCCCGGCTCGTTCGTCATCGTCGTTGTTGGCAAATAGTTTAAATAGGGCTCGGAGCGAGCACTTCACAGAAGTAAAAAAGCGTCCCGGTGAGGAGGGTCACCGGGACGCTTCGGGGGATTGAGGGAACTCTTAGTGCACCACGCCGACGTTGTGCGCACCGGACATAATCGAAACGCTCGCGCCCGCCGCCTGCGGCAACCACCAAATCTTTCGTACCCAGCCATGTTGGCTGACCATCATGCGCTTGCCAAGCAAGTCAAGCACCGCCGGGCTAACCTGCGTCGCCGCATAAATCGCGTACGAACCTGCGTACGGGCGCAGGAACGGGTTTGCTTCTTGCCCGTAGCCGCCCGCCACCGCCCGGTGCGTGGACCAGGCGTCAAACGCCGCGCCGCTGTGTGCTGCCACCGCCAGCCCATACCAGATCTTCCTTTGCCGAGGCGTCTCGCGGGGCCTCACAATCACTGGCTTCACCGCCAGAAAGGGCTGCACTGCCCCCGGGATCGGAGCGATCGGCTCCAGGTCGGCTTTCACCTTGGGTGCTGGTGCGGAGGGCAGGGAGGCCGCCAGAATCGGCTCTTTTGTCGCGCTGTCGGAAGCCACTGCGGGCGAGTCGTTGACCGCTTTCGCCGTGTCGTCCGCCTGCGGCACCGCACAGATCAGGAGCAGCGTTGCAAAGACCATCGGCCACCTCAGTATTGTTCGTGGGTGTTGCAAGTCCGTCCCCACTCGCAATGCCGCCACTTTAGTGGTCAAAAGGGCAGGCCACACTGGCCTATTGGTCACATTCTGATTAGTACGGCTCTCTAGCCCCTCCGTTTGCCCTTTTTCAAACGGCAGTACTAGGCCACAAATGTGAAAATGTTTCTACATTTTTGGCCCCTCACTACCGCCTCGCCTTCCCCTCAAAGTGGGCCGGAACTCCTCCCGACTCTGCTATAATCCGCGAGTTGATCCTTGCCTCGCCGGATCACACGAAACGATGCCCGGCAACGACTCTTCCGCCGCCAAGCGCGCTCGCGTTCCGCAGCGTGGTCCTCAGCCTCCCCGCTTTATCGTCATTGAGGGCCCCCTCCGCGTCGGCAAAACCACTCTGGCCCGCATCCTCGCCGAACGCCTCCAGGCCCGCCGCATTTACGATTGCGAGGACAATCCCTTTCTCGCCGACTTTTACAAAGCCAAGCCCGGCTCCGCTTTTCGCGCTCAAATGTATTTCCTTATCGAGCGCCAGAAGCGCCTTCGCGAAGCCCTCGCCGTCGAAACTCCCGGCCCGGTCCTCTCCGACTTCCTCATGGAAAAAGACCGCATTTTCGCCAATCTCAATCTCGACGACGCCGAGCTCAAGCTCTACGAGCGCTACTACGAATCCCTCACCTCAGACCTTCCCGCTCCCGATCTGGTTATCTATCTCCAGGCCAAGCCCGAAGTCCTCCGCGCCCGCATCGCCAAAAAAGCTTCCCGCGACGAGTCCCACATCGCCCCCGAATACATCGAAGAAGTCGCCCGCGCCTACGAACATTTCTTCTTTCGTTACGCCGCCTCCGACCTTCTCGTCATCAACACTTCGGACATCGACTTCGTCGAGCGTAGCGACGACCTCCAGCTTCTTCTCCGCCGTCTCCAGGAACCCGTCAAAGGCACCCAATACTTCCTCCCCCTCGGCGCAGAATAGGCTTTTGTAGCGGCGTCCCTTTCACGTTTTCTGTGGCCCGGTGGTTTTTACGGGGAGGGACCCATCTTTCTTTTTGGGGCCGCTGGCCTCCGCGATCGTCGCCTAGGTTTGGTATAGATCTCCCGCTAGGTATTTAAAACCAGTGTCCACGGCCACGGTCGCGACGATACTCCCGCGTCCTAGCTCCTGTGCCAGTTGCAGCGCAGCCGTGACGTTCAGTCCGGATGATGTGCCCGCGAATATTCCTTCTTCCCTCGCCAGGCGTCGCGCCATTTCGCGAGCGGCGGGTTCCTCCACCGTGCGCACTTCATCAAACTCGCCGTCCTTCAAGTGCGGCGGCCGGAATCCGGCGGCGATCCCCTCGACGCGGTGCGGTCCTCCTTTCCCCGTAGTAAGCACCGGCGAGGTTGCAGGCTCGAGCGCCACGATGCGCGCCTTGCATCCGGCTTCCTTCAGTGCGCGCGACACCCCGGTGATCATTCCGGCCGTGCCCACTCCGCCGCAAAACGCCGCCAGGCCGGTGCCCGCCTGTTTGGCCAGCTCCGTCCCGATTCTCATGTACGCGCGGATCGCGTCCGCATTATGGAATTGGTTCGTGTAGAACGTGCCCGGCTGTTGCGCCAATTCTTCCGCGCGCCTCTTCATTCTCTGGTAAAGCTCCGGTACCAGCTTGCCGCCTTCGGCCGGGAAAATCTCCAGGTCCGCGCCGAAAATACGCATGGTCTGCAGCTTCTCTTTCGCAAATCCGTCCGAGGAAATGGGCGTAAAGTGGTAACCCTTGATCGCGCAGACCATCGCGAGAGACGATCCCGTGCTTCCTCCCGTCCATTCGACCACTCGCATCCCCGGGCGCAGCTCGCCGCGCGCCTCCGCGCCTTCAATCATCGCCAGCGCCATGCGATCTTTGTAGGAGCCGGTGGGATTGTAATACTCCAGTTTTACGAGAACGTCCGCCATTGACGGCGATATGACTTTCCGCAGCCGCACAACCGGAGTGTTGCCGATCGCCAGCAGAGCTGAATCTAGAACTCCATTGTTTTTCACCATGGTTCTTCTCCCCACGTCCCATATGACTTAAGTTCCGTCGCAGCTTACGCTTCTGGATTAATTTGCAGCAAGATCCGCATTGGCACGCAGGCCGCAGTGAAGAACTCTTCGGCTTTGTCCTTGTAGCGGCTGGGCTGCAGCCCGGCCTGAGCGTCGTAGACGCGACACGTTTGGTTTTCTAAAGGGATGCTCTCTCTCGGAAAGTACGCCGTTCTGGGCCTTGCTATTTTCTTTGCCGGCTCATTCCCGTCAACACCCGCAATTCCCCCACGATCAACAGGTCAATGTTCACAAGCTGCTCGTTCCGTATCAGCCGGATAGCCCGGTCGGTCCGTTCGGGGCCTGTGCGGTACCCTTCGATGTGCAGGATCACGTCTTTTTCGTGTTCCAGCCGCCCGGCGTTCTTCACCGTGATCAAGAGCTTCCTGGAATCATAGTGCACCGTCATTTGTTTCGACCGCGCCGCGCACCAAACCCGCAAATCTCCAAGCGCCGTTTCCCTGCAGGTGAGCGTCTCTTCTTGCGTCACGGCATTCCATTCGCGGCACTTTTCGAGAATCGCGTCTTTTACGCTTTTCCAAACCCAGGGAGATCGCACCACCGCCAACGCCTGATTCTGTTGCGCTTCGTAAATCTGCTCTTCTTCCGTCAGTTTTGCGGCCAGGTACTCTTGCGCAGACTGCTTGGTTATCTCATCCATACTTGGGCCCATTTCCCGGTGTTTATTTTACTGCACGACCTCGAATAACAAACCCTCGCAATTTAACAAGTGTGATCGAATAACTGGAGCGCCCTCTCAAGTGTCCCGCCACTCAACCTTCATTTGCGCTGTTTGCATACCCGGATGCAGTGCGGGATGCGTTCTTTGCATTCCGGATGCGTTTGTGGAACCGAAAGAAGCAAGCCGATGCTTTCTTCCCGCCTCGCTCGAGGCGGTCGACTTGCGCAGAGAGAAATCTGTCCTCTCTTCATCGACGACTTGCACGTTATGCAAGGGAGGGAATTTTCTCTGCTTTCTACTTTCTAGTTTCTACTTTTACACTTCTAGTTTATCTGCCCCGCTTGCCGCAGCCTCTCTCGGAAGTATTCCTTCCAACTCTCAGGCAACTCTTCCACTCGCAGCGCCCGCCGCACCGCGCGGATCTCCGCTTCTCCATACCTCTTCACTACATATAGATGGGTGATCTCCGAAACCGCGACGGCGTTCGCCTCCTGCGCAATCACCTTCATCTCATCGCCCGCGCCCACTTCTCCCTCGCGTAGGACCGCCACGTAGAATCCCGTCCTTCCGCTCGCCAGAAATTTCTTCACCATGTCGTCGTACCCGAATCTTACGCCCAGCTTGTAGCAAGGCAGCCGTGGCTGCGTCACCGTCACTTCCGCCGTGCCGACGGAAAATCGGTCGCCCAAATAAATGGATTCTTCCGGCAATCCGGGACCGCCATCCCCAATCGTGAAGTTTTCTCCAAACATGCCCATCGGCAGTTCCCGTCCCGGCAACTCTCTCTTCCAGGAGTCGTAGTGCGCCAGCGAGTAGCAGTAAACCGCTTTGTGCTCGCCCCCATGGACCCTCAGGTCCGCCTGGCGATCTCCGTCCAGGTTCAGCTTGCGCAGCGCCACCCGTCCCGTGGCCGGCTCCTTGAAGATCGCCGTCGTCACCATTCTCCCGTGCCAGCTCACCTCCCGCGGCATTCCGGTATTAACTGAAACAAGTTTCATCGTCCGGCTATCCTTTGCTTGGTCGCGACTTTCTCTGCTCTGTTCTGCTTTTTCCCAAGCGCCGCGTCCCCACACGTCATTTCGAACGAAGGAGGCCGACTCTTTGCGCAAACACCCGGAGGTGATTATCCATCAACTCGCCGCTGCTTTTCCTTTGCCTCGTTACTTCTTTACTTTGCCCTTTCTTAGTGGTCGTGCGACATGCCTGCCATGTCGTGGGGCATTTTCGAACTTCGCCGCAGCGCCGCCATCTTCGTATCGTCGCTGGCGGCGAAGTAGCCGACCGCGATGCCCATCGCGCCGTCGCGCAAGAGTTTGCCGGTCGGATTGTCGTACGTCGCGGAGATTTTCAGGACGTCGCCTTCCGCGAATTTGTACCCACCGTCTTGCACGAACAATTTCACCGGCACGGACTCCAGATGCCCTTCCGCGTCCGACTTTGCATCGAGTGTCGCCACGGTTTCTTTGCGCGACACGTCCTGCAGGATAATTTTTTTTCCGTAATCGTGCAGATGCCCGCCCACGCCAAGCAGAACCCCGTCATATTTCACCGTCACCGTTCCGGTCTTCTCGCTTTTTCCCGCCGGCAAGTCGTATCCGGAATTGCCGCACGCCGCCACGTCCATCCACGCGGGATAAACATTCTTTCGCGGCGCAGCCGTATCGCTCGTCTCCTGGAACGGGATCGCGACTTCCAGATACGCTTTGTCATACGACGTTGCCGTGGGGTTGTACATCATCGTCTCGATGCGGATCTTTTCGCCTTTTTGCACGCGATATCCATAGCCGGGGATTTCGGCCCAATCCGTCAATTCGCTGCCCGCGCCGAAAATATGCTCTTCCTTGTTAGGGCACAGAAAATCCGCGCGATTCTCGTTCCAGAACGCCACGTGATGCAGCACCGTTCCCGGCACGGAGTTTCCGCCCGCATCGACGAGCTTCGGGTGATACGCCAGCAGCCAGCCATCGAGGGGCACTGTCCAAATCAGGTCCGGCGGCTGCGGCATTTTCATGTGCGAGGTGTGCGCCGGCAAATTCATGGGACCCACGCGAAGCGTGATTGTATGCGTGGCCATGTCGAAATTCGGATCGAGCTTGACCCCCTTCGCCACCGCGTGGTGCATGCCTTCCTGCATGAATCCATGATGCTCGTGCTGCATGGGCATCGGTTTCGCTGCGCCTTCCGTTTGTTTTTCCTGGGCGAGGGCTGCGCTCGCGGCCAGCAAAAGCGTTCCGCAAATGGCTATTGTTTTGATTATTTCTTTGATGACCGTTTTAATCATTGGACTTCTCCGGGTATTCCATCTCTTGGACCGGACCTTCTTTCATCATACTCCCGGCCGGATATGACGGAATGAATCGCCGTAAGCGAATTGTTCTGCGTGAACTCCATGCGGAAAGCAGATAGTATCCGGGCAATGAAAATTCACGAACGCATTAAGCCGCACTTCGGCGTCGTTCTTCTGTTCTGCCTGTGTTTCGGCGCAGCGAGCCACGCGCAGAAGCCCACAGCGAGCGACCAGTTGGTGCTCAGCAATGTGACCGTCGTCGATGTTCGTACGGGCGCTTTGCATGCGGAACAAACCGTAGTCCTCGAAGGCAATCGCATTGCTTCCGTGGAACCGAGCAAATCGGCGAAGCATCCGCGCAATGCGCCGATCGTGAATAGCCGCGGCCTTTTCCTCATCCCCGGGCTCTGGGACATGCACGTGCACCTGGTGTTTGGCGACTGGTTTCCGGATGCGCGAGATATTTCGCTGCCGCTCTTCATCGCCAACGGCGTCACCGGCGTGCGGGACATGGGCAGCGAGCTGGACATCGTGCAGGCATGGCGCAACGAAATTGCGGCCGGACGCCTGGTCGGCCCGCGCATTTACACCTCCGGGCCCATGCTGGATGGGCCCAGGCCCCGCTTTCCGAGTTCCGTGGCGATTGCCACACCGGAAGATGCGCATCGCACCGTCGCGGATCTCAAGCGACGTGGCGCGGATTTTATCAAGCTGCAATCGCTGATTCCGCGCGAAGCAGTTTTTGCCATCGCGGAAGAAGCCAGGAAGCAGCAGATACCTTTCGAGGGACACGTGCCCGACTCCGTCCGGGCGAGCGAAATGTCTGAAACGGGCATGAAAAGCTTCGAGCACCTCATCGGCATTTTTGAAGGGAGCTCGCCCAACGAGGACGATTTCTTGAAAGGGGACAAGACAGAAGGGAAGTTCCTTGCGACTTACGATGCGGCACGCGCTGCTGCGCTGGCGGCGATTCTGGCGAAGAATCAGACCTGGCAATGCCCCACGCTGGTGTGGGAACGCGGCGGCAACCTCGTCGATGTGAGCGACTTCAGCAAAGACACGCGCGTGAAATACGTGCCGGCAGCATGGAAGAACAAAACGTGGAAACGATTCACCGATGAAATCACGCAAGGCTACGGCACGGATGATCTCGACACGCGCAAACAATTCATCGAGAGAGAATTAGAAGTCGTGCAAATGCTGCGCAAGACCGGCGTGCCATTTCTAGCCGGAACGGATACGCCCGCCGGCGTCCATATTTTCCCTGGGTTCAGCTTGCATGAAGAATTGCAGCGATTCGTGGCCGCGGGTTTCACTCCGCTGGACGCGCTGCAAACTGCGACGATCAATCCTGCGCGTTTTTTGGGAATCGAAGACCAGGCCGGAACCGTCGAAAAAGGAAAGCTCGGGGACCTTTTGCTGCTTTCCGCCAATCCTCTCGAAGATATTGCCAACACGCAAAAGATCGCGGGCGTCGTCGTTAACGGCCGCTATTACAGCCGCGCCGAGCTCGATAAGATGCTCAGCCGCGTAGAAATCGCCGCGGACGGCCCGAGTTCGCAAGGGATAAAATGAATAAGTATTCGTCGCAATAATATTGTGCCGTTCGTTTTTAATATTTTTTTCACGGAGTAGCCTCTTGACAGCAGAACCAAGCAGGCGTAAGAAAACAACTATTGGGGTAGGGATTTCAAAGACTTGAGGGAACCGGCGTGTTCCGCAACCGCGACTTCCGCTGTTGAAGTGTGTCGTAAAGGAGGTTGTATGCCTGCAAACCAGCCAAGCGAGGCACTTCGCGCACTTTGTTATGAGCACCACGTGGAGATGAGGCTGAAGCAAAACTTTTCCAACGACGAGCAAAACACCAGGAAAACTGCAATGTTTGCTTGTCCGGAGGCCAGTTGCCTCGTCCACTACAGCATCTCTGGTGGATATTTCCTGGCAAGCCAAAACGGACATAGAAATGATTTGGAAGTGATTCCCGCAGTGCGGTGCCTCGACGACGGGACGCCCATGTACCTTGCCGAAATCGATTTGGACAAGAGGGACTATCGTTTGTGGATATGCCCGCAATGCGGCGGCAGACGCACGCATGAGCAAGGCTTAGTAGGCGTGGCGTCGCGGGGAAATCAGGATGTCAGCGGGCAACGCGAAGCAGAATCGCAAACTCCGTAAAGCTTCAACACATAATCTTCCGGCATCATTCTCGCAACGAATTAATTCGGTTTGCTCCATTCTTTTCCCGGCGATACGAGTTCCAGCCCAACAGCATACTTCTGTTTTTCCACGCGTTGACAGTAGACGACCCGCGCTTCGGAATGGATGCCAAGCTCGGGAGAGGTCAGCAGAACGATAGACCCTACGCTCCACACGTGTTCTGTCGCCACGCGTATCCCGCGCGCACTTATGTTTTCCGCAACGGCCAAGCTCTACAATGGCTCTTTTTGCGATCCGCGGGCGAGATCGGCTAGAGCGCTCTGGCATAAGATACCGACTCCTGTAGCGGGAGCCTCCATGGGAGGCGGCACGGAGTCCCGGTGAAGGCTAGAGGATAATAGTATGTCGCACTGCCACTTTGTTGGGTAGCCCCTCCGCGACTTCGCAAAACATGGCGTGTGTGGCCGTGTCGTTGGTAGACTTTCGTGCACTTCGAGGTGCCTGCGAAATGAAGCTGATTCGATTCGGCGAGATGGGCCGCGAAAAGCCCGGCGTACTACTTGAGGATGGAACACGGCTGGACGTTTCCGGATTTGGTTCGGACTACGACGAGGATTTTTTCGCGGGCAGCGGAATTGCCAAACTTCGGAACTGGCTGGCGAGGCAAGGCGCTTCGTCGCTACGAGTGCGGGAATCGGTGCGATTGGGGCCGCCGATTTGCCGACCGAGCAAGATTGTGTGCATCGGACTGAATTTCCGGGACCACGCGCAAGAGAGCGGAATGGAAATTCCGAAAGAGCCGGTGATTTTTTTCAAGGCGACTTCTGCGCTGGTGGGACCAAATGATCCACTGGTGATTCCGAAAAATGCGACGAAAGTGGACTGGGAAGTGGAATTGGCGGTCGTGATGGAGAAAAAAGCGAGTTACGTCAGCAGAGAAACCGCGATGGATCACGTGGCCGGTTTTGCGCTGCACAACGATTATTCGGAGCGCAGCTTTCAGCTGGAACGCGGAGGGCAATGGGTAAAGGGGAAGAGCGCGAATTCGTTCGCGCCGCTGGGACCGTTCCTGGCAACAAAAGACGAAATTCGAGATTTCAATCAGTTGGGAATGTGGTTGAAGGTGAATGGGGAATTCCGGCAAAGAGGTTCCACTTCCAAGATGATTTTTGATGTGCCGGCGCTAGTGGCGTATATCAGCGAATTCATGACGCTGCTGCCGGGAGACGTGATCAGCACGGGGACGCCGCCGGGTGTGGGCCTGGGGATGAAGCCGCCGCAGTATCTGAAAGCGGGCGACGTGGTGGAATTGGGGATCGATGGGTTAGGGGAGTCGCGGCAGGAAGTTGTGGACTACCGATGAGAGAGAATTCGGGGCCGGCGGAAACATTGCGATCAGTTTTGATGCGAGCCGAGAGCGATGCACATTGACGCTCATCAGCATTTCTGGATTTACGATCCGCGGGAGGATGGCTGGATCGATGACTCGATGGCGGCGCTGCGCCGGGATTTTCTTCCGGCTGATTTGAACCCCGAGCTGGAGCGCGGCGGGTTTCAGGGATGCGTTGCGGTTCAAGCCCGGCAGACGCTGGAAGAAACGCGATGGCTGCTGGAACTGGCGGAGCAAGCGTCCTTCATTCTTGGAGTGGTGGGTTGGGTGGATTTGCGATCGCCACGATTGCGATTCGAATTGGAGTCGTTTGCGCGCAAATCCAAGCTGGTAGGTGTTCGCCACATTGTGCAGAGCGAGCAGGATGAGCGGTTCCTAGTGCAGCCGGATTTTCTTCGCGGCATCGCCATGCTGGAAGAATTCGATCTGGCCTACGACATCCTTATTTATACGCGGCACCTGCCGGTGGCAACGGAGTTCGTGGCACGATTTCCGCGACAGAGATTTGTCCTGGACCATATGGCAAAACCGCCGATCAAGAGCGGAGCTCTTGACGTCTGGGCGCGAGGGATGCGGGAGATAGCGGCATTTCCCAACGTTTCGTGCAAAGTGTCCGGCCTGGTCACGGAGGCGGATTGGCAGGCCTGGAAGCCTGCGGACTTGCGCCCGTACTTGGATGTGGCCTTCGAATGCTTTGGAGCGAGCCGGTTGATGATCGGATCGGATTGGCCGGTGTGCGCCGTGGCGGCTCCGTATGCGCGGGTCATGAATGTGGTGAAGGATTATCTCGGCAAGTACACGGCGAGCGAAAGAGACGCGGTGCTGGGAGGGAAGGCCGCGGCGTTTTGGAGATTAAAACGGACGGAGAAGCAGGTGCGCGACTAACTGCGCGGCGTGGTCTACAATGCAGGGGAAAAGCGGCGCGGCGGCTGCAAGGTGTTCTCGGAGCAAATTATTGGTTCAGATGAAATGCAGAAAAAGGTGCTGAAACTCGATTCCAAAGATAACGTGCTGATTGCGCTGACGGATTTGCGCAAAGGCGAGCAGGTTTCGTTTAACTCCCAGACCTACACGCTGGAATCGGACGTTCCCGCCAAGCACAAGTTCGCCACAGAAGATCTAGCTGCCGGGGCGCGCATCATTATGTACGGGGTGCTCGTCGGGAAAGCAATGGAGCCGATCCGGCGCGGAGGATTGCTGACCACGCGTAATATCCATCACGAGGCCGCAGCGTTTCAGGAAAAAATGGATGAGTACCGCTGGACGCCGCCGGACGCATCGCGATGGAAACAACGGGAATTCCTGGGATACCGGCGATCGGACGGCCAGGTGGGCACGCGCAACTACTGGATCGTGGTTCCGCTGGTGTTCTGCGAAAACCGGAACATTGCGGTGCTGAAGCAGGCGTTTGAAGAGGAGCTGGGATTCGCCGCGCCGCAAGTGTACCGGAGGCAGGTGGCGGAGTTGGCGCGGCTCTATGCGGATGGCAGCACCGAAGAGATCAAGACGCGCGAGTTGACGGGAGAGACGGCCAGGCCGCAGCGTTCCCGAGTCTTCGAAAACGTGGACGGCGTGCGGTTCCTTCTGCATGACGGTGGCTGTGGAGGAACGCGGGAAGATTCCAACAATCTTTGTGGACTGATCGCGGGCTATATCCATCATCCGAATGTGGCCGGCGCGACGGTGCTAAGCCTGGGCTGCCAGCACGCGCAGATCGGGATTCTGCGCGGGGAATTGCGGAAGCGCAATCCGAATTTCGATAAGCCGCTGGTGATTGTGGAACAGCAGCAGAGCGGCACGGAAGCGGCGATGCTGACGGAGGCCATTCGAAACACGTTCCTGGGCTTGATGGAAGCGAACCGGTGCCAACGGACGCCGGCGCCGCTTTCGAGTTTGTGTGTCGGACTAAAGTGCGGCGGCTCGGATGGTTTTTCCGGCCTGTCGGCGAATCCGGCGATCGGGCACACGGCAGATGTTTTGGCCGCGCTCGGCGGGAGAACGATACTTTCCGAATTTCCGGAATTGTGCGGGGTGGAACAGGAACTCATCAACCGGAGCAAGCACAAGGAAGTTGCGGACCGGTTCATCCATCTGATGAAAAGTTACGCGGCGCGGGCGAAAGCGGTGGGTTCGGGATTTGAAATGAATCCCAGCCCGGGGAACATGCGCGACGGACTGTTGACGGACGCGATGAAATCGGCAGGTGCGGCGAAAAAAGGCGGAAGTTCTCCCGTGACGGCGGTGCTGGACTATCCGGAATATTCGACCGAGCCTGGGCTGAATTTGCAGTGCACGCCCGGAAACGACGTGGAGTGCGTAACGGCGCAAGTCGGCGCGGGAGCAAGTGTAGTTCTGTTTACAACCGGACTGGGGACGCCGACAGGAAATCCCATCGCGCCGGTCGTGAAGGTGGCGACGAATTCGGGGCTGGCGCAGCGGATGGGCGATATCATCGACATCGACACGGGCGGAATCGTCTCCGGAGAGAAGACCATCCAGCAGATAGGCGAAGAGATTCTGGAGTTCGTCATCCAAACCGCCAGCGGCGAGGCGTGCACCAAGGCCGAAGGAAAAGGCCAGGAAGATTTTATTCCATGGAAAAGAGGAATCTCACTCTGAAGAGTCCCAGCAGCGGCGCCAGGAATTTCAGGCTTGACGGAAAAACCGCTATTGTGACGGGCGGCGGCAGCGGCATCGGGAAAGCGATTGCCTTCCGCTTCGCAGCGAATGGGGCGGCGGTACGGATTGCGGATATCAGTCTTTCGCAGGCGGAAGCTACCGCGGAAGAGATCGCCGAAGCGGGTGGGGAGGCCACGGCGCACGCGTGCGATGTCACGAACCAGGGGCAGGTCCGGGAAGTATTCGCGAAGCTTTTTACGAAAGAGCGCGTCCAGATCCTGGTGAACAACGCCGGGATTTCGCACATCGGCACGGTGGAGAGCACGACCGAAGAGGACTTCGACCGCCTTTTTCGCGTGAATGTTAAGGGCGTCTACAACGGCATTTTCGCGTGCATTGGGCACATGAAAGCGAACGGCGGCGGCGTGATCCTTAATATGGCTTCCATCGCCGGGTCCGCGGCGCTTGCCGACCGGTTTGCATACTCGATGACCAAGGGCGCGGTGATTGCCATGACGTATTCCGTGGCCAAGGATTACGTGCAGCACAATATCCGGTGCAATTGCATTTCTCCGGCGCGCGTGCACACGCCGTTCGTGGATGACTACCTGGGGAAGAATTATCCGGGGCGAGAACAGGAGATCTTCGAAAAATTGGCGAAATCGCAGCCGATCGGAAGAATGGGAGAGCCGGAAGAAGTGGCTTCGCTGGCACTGTTCCTATGTTCGGACGAAGCGGCATTCGTTACCGGCGCCGATTATCCGCTGGACGGCGGATTTTTTAACTTGCGCGGCTAAATCATGGATCTGCGCTTAAAAGGAAAAGTTGTTCTAGTGACCGGCGGCGCGAAGGGCATTGGCGCTGCGATTGTGCGCGGCTGCTGCGCGGAAGGCGCGACACCAGTGATCGTGGACCGCGACGAGCAAGCAGGAGAGCAGCTACAAGCCGAACTGCGAACGAACCGAGCCGAAACCGGGCTGATCATTGCGGACCTCTCCGATGCGGAAGCCTGTGCGGAGGTCGTCGGGGGGACCATTCAGAAATTGGGCCGGCTGGACGCGCTGGTGAACAATGCGGGCGTCAACGACGGCGTGGGACTCGAGAATGGCACGACCGAAAAATTTGTGGCTTCGCTGGAGCGCAATCTGGTTCATTACTATGCGATGGCGCACCATGCCCTGGGGGCGCTGAAGAATTCGCGCGGCTCGATCGTGAACATCAGCTCGAAGACCGCGGTGACTGGGCAGGGAGGAACTTCGGGCTACGTGGCCGCGAAGGGAGCGATCCTCGGGCTCACGCGCGAGTGGGCGGCGGAGCTGCTTCCTTTCGGAATTCGCGTGAATGCGGTGGTGCCCGCGGAAGTGATGACGCCGCTTTATCAACAATGGCTGGGGACGTTCCCCGATCCGCAGCAGAAGCTAATGGAGATTGTTGCGAAGATTCCGCTGGAGAAACGCATGACCAAAGCGGAAGAGATCGCGGCCATGGTGCTTTTCCTGATTTCGGAGCAGGCACATCACATCACGGGGCAGCATTTGTTTGTGGACGGCGGATACGTGCATTTGGACCGCGCACTGACATAGCGCGAATCGATCACACCCAACCCCCATCAATCACATAACTCTGGTTGGTTATTCCCGCGCTGTCGTCGGCGGCAAGAAACAGAACGAGGCGCGCGACTTCTTCAGGAGCCAAACTGCGCTTGAGGGCTTGATTGGCTATGATTTCGCCTTCGTATTGCGGCGTCCACCAGAGGCGGCGCTGGCGCTCCGTCAGAATTGCTCCCGGCAAGACACTGTTTACGCGGATATTGGACTTTCCGAGTTCGTGGGCCATCGTTCGCGTGAGGCCGACGATTGCGGCTTTGCACGTGATGTAAGCGGGCATTCCAGTTGAGGGAATAATCCAGCCTATCGAGCTCATGTTGATGATCGAGCCCCAACCGGCGGCAATCATGCGCGGCGCTACCGCTTGAATGGCAAAAAACTGATGGCGGAGATTGATAGCCATCCGCTCATCCCAATATTCCGGCGTCACGTCCGCATAAGAATGCCGGTCGTCGCTGGCTGCGTTGTTCACAAGAACGTTGATCGCGCCGAGAGTGGCCTCGGTCTGTGCAACCGCAGCTCGCAGCGCGGCAATATCGGTCAAGTCGCAAGCGAGAAAAACCGGTGGATGAGTACTTCGGGGAGAAATATCAGCAATTAATTTCGAGGAAGCGTTCCCATCGATGTCTAGAAACGCTACGCGCGAACCCTGGAATGCGAACTCTTCGACAATCGCGGCGCCAATCCCCGTAGCTCCGCCGGTTACGAGAACTACGCGGTCGCGCAGACTTGGATACGTAGCGAAGCGATCTTTTTCTTTCATGTTGAGCTGCCGCCTGAGTGTGGAACGGCTGCACCTTTTTACTACGTTTTGACTCGAATGGAACCTGCAAGTCGCAGAAAACAAACGAAAGGAAGCTTTGGCACATTCGAGTAAGCTGACTTAGGTCCAAAAACAGGCTCGTAAGGTAGCAGGTGAAGGAAAATGCAAAATGTCTTAGAATGATTCGCCGAGGAATGGGCGTGTAGCTCAGCTGCGAGAGCACCTGCTTTGCAAGCACGAGCCCCCGTTCCAACGACTCCATTCCTTTGCTTCACTTTCTAATGTTTCCAACAATTTCGGGGAATCTGCTTCTCGCTCGAAGTAAGCCTCGAAATTACAATTGGATAGGGTTTTGGCACAGTTTTGGTACAGCTCAAGTAAGACTTAAACGCGCAACTGCGCGCGTGAACCCCCTGTTGAGACAATTTTATGGGTACACTGTCTCATTAGCTGGCCAGACGATGCGCATTTGCCGATTGTCTCCGCTTTCAGTTTCAGCTTGCTTCTCGAACTCCTCCGGCGATCGGTATCCGAGCGCCGAATGTAGACGGGACCGGTTGTAGTACCTCTCGATGAACTCTTCGATCCCTGCAGCCAGATCCTCCATGTCGCGATAATCGTTGGCGTAGATCTCTTCGCGCTTCAGAGTCTTTAGAAAACTTTCGCAACTGGCGTTGTCATGTGGATGTGCCGGACGACTCATGCTAGGTATTATCCGGTGTTCCCAAAGCATCTGGATGTAAGCCTCACAGGCATACTGCACACCTCGATCCGAATGGTGAACGAGTCCAGGAGGCGGCTGCCTATTTGAAATCGCTTGTCTTAGAGCGCCGTGGGGAAGCCTCGCCTGCAAAGTTCGATCGAGTGCCCAGCCCACCACTTTTCGAGAGAAGGCATCTATCACCACCGCCAGATAAACAAATTCGGTCTTGAGCCGAATGTAGGTAATATCCGCAAGCCACACCTGGTTTGGGCCGCCAACCTTCAAGCGACTTGCCAAGTTGAGGTAGATTTCCACTTCATCTCCCCAGTCTGTCGCCCACGGCAATTCACGGCGTCGGATCGTCAAGAGGTTGTCGTTCCGCATCATTCGCGCGACCCGTTTGTGATTCACGTTCATCCCACGCTGCCGAAGCTCCACTGTGATGCGGCGATAGCCGTAACGCAGCCGATGTTGCAAGGCAATCTCCTGAATGGCAGATCGTATCGTCATGCTCTCCTCGATCGGCGCTCGGGCCTGAAAATACCGGTAAAATCCCGCTCGGCTCACTTGTCCCAACTGGCACATTCGCTCGACGCTCAAGCTGCCTTGCAACGACGTCTCGGATTGCATCGTAGACGCCCGCTCGCCAGAGATACCGCTGTTCCGGCGTCGAGCCTCGACTTTTTGCAAGGCACCTCTGAAAAAATCCACCTCCACGGTTTTGTTCGCCAGGAGTCGCTTCAGTTTGTCGATTTCCATGCGCAGTGTGGATTCCGTGGAATTGCGTACCGTGGCCTCGCTTTGAGCCTGATCGTTAGCTGGGTCGAGCCGATGCCGCCACTTGTACAGCAGGCCGCGATTCAAACGGAGTTCTCGAGCCAGTCGCAAGACATTGTCACAACTGTTCATCCGCTCCACAGCTCGAATACGGAATTTCTGAGGATATCGCCCATGCCATTTCCTTTCCACGTTGCAACTCCTTTCAAACCTCTCACAATTGACTTCATACGCTAATAGCGTATACTTATGGGGTGTACGCTAGTGGCGTACTGAGAACAGGATGGAATTCCTTGAGGCTCCGGCATTTACTCGCTACCTCTCCGACTATTTGACTGACGACGAGTACCGGGAACGGCAAAATCGGCTTGCCGCCGCGCCGGAGCTTGGCGACGTTATGCCGGGAACGGGAGGATTTCGGAAGCTTCGCTGGGGAGACCCAAGACGCGGCAAAGGACGAAGAGGCGGCCTCCGCGTGATCTACTACTACTTCCCGGGTGAACAACAGATCTGGCTGATGACGCTATACGACAAGGACGAAGCTTCGGACCTTACGCCCAAAGAAAAGCAGGCCTTGAAGGGCACGATTGAAACTGAACTTCAGGCTCGTCAGTCCGCGAGGCTTGCAAAACAAAGAAAATCGAAGAGGTAAATGCAAATGAGCAAGAGAAAGATTTTCGACGAATTGATGGAAGGCGTCGCAGCTATGAAGAGTCATCGCAGGGGCAAAATCACGCTCCGCACCTATAGGGTCGAAGCGGCACCGCTCCCGAAGGTGGACTCGAAGTTGATTCGGGACACGCGAAAGAGGTTGCGCTGTTCACGAGCTGTTTTTGCCCGCAAGCTTCGGATCAACGAACGAACCTTGGAGAAATGGGAACAGGGTCGCGCTAAGCCTAATCCTCAAGCCGCAGCGCTCGTCCTTTTGGTTCGCAAGTACCCCGACACCCTCGAACGATTGGAACGAGTGGCCGTAGGTTAGAAACCATTTACTCCGAGACACATTCGAGCCAATTGAGGGGGAGAGCACATGCTTAAAAGGCAGCGGCACTCATTGTTTCCAAGAACAGTTCTCATGTGTGAAGCACGCGAGCTAGAAACATGTGGTGAGCTACAGAAACCAGTCGCCGGAAAGGTTGGCCGAGAGTGTGAAGGCTGCGGTTTGCTAAACCCACCTGCCCGATTCGCACAGACCGATTTTCACGTGTTTTGTTTGCATTAGGCACTGCTCAGTTGCAGTCACATAGCTTCATTTGCGGCCTATAGTTCAGCAAAAGTTCAGCAGATTTTTCCTCCCTAGCGCTGCGGAATTCGAGCTTCAGGACTCTGCCGACGCTTTTGTGGGCCCGTTGCCTGACAGTGCATCCCACGCGAGTCGCACGGCCATGCGCGACGGAACAGCTTTTGCAGAGCCGTCCATTCCTTCTCGGAGAAAGTAAACGTGATTCCATTGCCGCGAGCGCGAAACGAAAATTCTGTTTCTCCGTCCCGGTCGACGCGCGGCCAAAAAAGTATCCGCTGTTTCGCGTAAGCGATGAATTTGGCCGGCCATGCAAGCGACAACTTTGGCCAAATACCGGGGCGTTTGCGCAGCGTTATCAACGGGCACTGTTCTCTTGCGCACGTCGGTATCGTACAGGTGGAGCGGGAAAATGCCGGTCGCCGCCGCCCGTCGTGCATGCGCTCGCGAGAAATGGCAATTTCACACTCGGAGAAACGCGCGGGGGTGAGGAATGAACGCTCAACGGGAAAATTTTGGCCGCCACCGCCGTCGGGCGTTGCGGCAGGGGCGTAGCTGATTGTACGTCATGCTTTAGTACCCCCGTACCGGCTTGGTCCGGGCTCTCTTAGGGAGAGCGGCATGCGGCTAGCGTTCGTGGTGCGATTGGCGACGGTCAAGTGCTCCTGAACATGCCAAGGGGGGCCTCGGAAACCGAGGCCCTCTGAAAAAGTGACTGTTTCCGGTTCAGGTTCGCCGCGGTCGAGCTTGCGCACCACATCGGCGCGAATGCACCAAAACGTCTGCTTGTTGGTCTTCGCTTTCTTGCCTTTGCCGTTTCCGCGTTCGTAAGTGGTGCTGACGAGGCTGCCCTCGACGAGCACGTGCGAACCTTCCTTGATGGTCGTGGCGACATATTCGGCGAGCCGCGGACGGAACAGACGAAGGCCTCAAAAGCGCGCCAAATTTTGAGATTGACAGGGACACTTGTCGCGTCTGCGGCAAACCTAATACCTATCTAAATTTCGATACGCTGCGGAGGTCGTTCGCGAAGCAGGTAATTGTTCTAGTGGACGCCCGCAGAAATAATCCATAGTTGTCGATATCGGCAGGTGGGGAGGTGCCCTCCACTTTTGCTTTGGCGATTGCTCTGTTGATCTTCCAGGTCTTCGTCACAGATTACTTAGCCTTTTTGCCTCAGTCTTTGCTCCCGCTATCGTCATTCTTTCATTCCGGGGGAGAGAACGGCAACAATTCGTGGTCTTGCAGAGTTGGGCAAGATTGAGCAACACTGTTCACGATTCCACAGGATGAGAACAATGAGAACTCGGAAATGGATGTATCGTCTGCCGATCATCGCTGTCTTGCTGCTGGGGTTGTTCGCGTACAGCGCTGCAGCTCAGATGAAAGCGAAGGATGTTCTTGTCTGGCGGATGGGAGAGTTTGATCAGACCTCGCGCGAGTTCGGCCACAATTTCGATCTGGAAAGAGAAACACTGAAGCCGATATTCACTGTTGGCCAGAGTAAGAACGCCGATTGGCCGGCGTGGCAAACCACATGGGTGAATGGCGCGGCCGGCAAACGCCCGACGCCATACACGATTCTTTTTTCGTTGCCGAAACCGCCATCGGGAGTCTACCGGCTCACCATTTCCGTCTTCCTTGTAAATCCGAGCGTGCCGGACCTGATGATTGAGGTGAACGGACACAAGGGGCGCTTTTATTTCGACCGCAAGATCAGCTACTACCCAGGCGATGATCGTATCGACTCGCCAATTTATGGGGGAGATACGCTGGCAATCGACTTGCCCGCGAAGTTTTTTAAGGCCAAGGAAAACAAACTGGTTCTGACGGCCGTCGAAGATGCGGATAACCCAGACACCCGCGCGTCGTTGATTTATGATGCATTGAAACTGACACAATGTCCCAGCAGAAGAGTCCAGCCGTCGGCTGCGGTGAAGCCTAGCGTGTTTTTCAGGCAAAAAGAAAATCAGACGTACGAGGTAACTCGGGTGACCGTTACCGTTGCTGACAAGCTCCGGCCCGGCTCTGTAGACCTCTCGATGGGAGGAAAGCACTTTCGCGCGGCGCTGGCGGGCGCAAACGACTTTGGACAGGAGCGAATTGATTTCGACGTGCCGGAATTCTCGGGACAGGTCATGGCGAACGTGGCGATTCACTCCAGCGGCAAGACGTATCGATCAAGCGCGAAGGTCAGCCCGGAGCGGAAATGGTTGGTCTATTTCGTACCCCACGCCCACCTCGACATTGGCTACACCGACTACCAGGCGAAGGTTGTGGAATTGCAGAACCGCAACATTGACAAGCTGCTGGATTTCTTGCCGACACATCCCGAGATGCGATTCAGTCTGGACGGTTCGTGGGTGGCGCAAAACTATTTTGCGACGCGCAATGAGGCGGCGCGGAGACGACTACTAAAGTACATTCACGAAGGCGAGATCAGCGTCCCGGCGCAGTACTCGAACTTGCTGACCGGCTATGCAAGCCTGGAGGAACTGATTCGTTCGCTGTCATACGCGCACACGCTGCACCGGACGGAAGGTGTTCCTTTTGACTACGCGAATATCACGGATGTCCCGAGCGTGACTTGGTCGTATCCCTCCGTACTGAATGCCGCGGGCATTCGGTATTTCGCGGAGGCTACGAATAGTGACCGCGGCCCAATCGTGTTGTACGGGAAATGGAATGAAAAGTCACCATTCTGGCGGGAAGGGCCGGACGGATCGAAAATCCTGATGGCCAATACTCGGCAGTATTCGCAGCTTTGGTTCGTATGCGAGCTGCCGCCGGATGTAGGCAATTGCCGCCAGGGGCTTCCGGCCTACTTGCAACAATTTTCCGCGCCAGAGTACAAGCCGGATGCCGTGCTAATGTTCGGCAGTCAACTGGAGAATACGGACGCTCGGTTGAGCGAACCGGAATTTATTGCCAACTGGAATGCCACGTACGCTTATCCGAAATTCATTCTCAGCTCGTTTCCAGACTATTTTCGTTATGTCGAGCGGAAATACGGCTCGCAACTAGCGATCGCTTCCGGCGACGGTGGCCCGTACTGGGAGGACGGGACAGGATCGGATGCAAAGAACACAGCGATCGACCGCAACAACCAGACCCGGGCGGTTTCCGCCGAAGAACTGTCGACGATTTCGCGCTACCTAAATCCGACCCTGGCTGTCCCGCGGCAACTCCTAGACCGCATTTGGATAAATCTCATGCTCTACG
Organism: Acidobacteria bacterium 13_2_20CM_2_57_6; assembly: GCA_001917435.1. Lineage (GTDB taxonomy): Bacteria > Acidobacteriota > Terriglobia > Acidiferrales > UBA7541 > Acidiferrum. Next base: position 3,993 of record MNEA01000102.1, on the reverse strand, counting down.
CGGAACACACTTGGGATTCGTGGGATTCTGTGTACCGCCCGGATAGCCAGGAGTCCGTCGGGCAGTTGGCAACAAAGGATGAGTACGTCGCGGAGAGCCAGCAAGCCGTCCGTGCACTGGCACAGCAGTCGCTCAGCCAGATCGCGGATCAGATTCACATGCCGGCCGGGTCGCTCATGGTCTTCAATTCGCTGAGCTGGCAGCGCAGTGGGCTTGTGGAACTGGATCTGAACCACGACACCATCGTTACGGAATATCCCGGAAAGACGCCGGTGCCGTTTGAAGTTCTGAGCGAGGGGCCCGGTTACAGGCACGTGCGGTTTCTAGCGACCGACGTCCCGGCAATGGGTTTCAAATGTTATTCCCTTCAGGAACACAAGGAGGAGAGCGAAGACATTGCGCCTGCAAAGGAACGGCAGGCAGTGATGACCGATACCATTGAAAATTCCTTTTACCGCCTTCAAGTGGATGCCGCGACAGGCGCGCTGAAGAGCATCTTCGACAAACAGCTCAACCGTGAGTTGGTGGATGCCGCAAGCCCTTACCGCTTCAATCAGTACGTGTACGTCGAAGGCGGAGGAAAGACACCAACGCAGATCGTTTACATGCGCAAGTCACTGCCATTTGCGGAATTGAAAGTTTCACCATCCCGCGACGGACGACTTGTCGGGGCCAGGAAAACTCCGTTTCGGCAAATCCTTGAGGTCGAATCGAAGGGAGTGCACACGCCATCGGTGCGGAGCGAGATTCTTCTTTGTGATGCCGAGAAAAAAATCGAGTTCGTGAATCATATTACGAAGGAGTTCATTCGCGACAAGGAAGCGGTCTATTTTGCGTTTCCGGTGGCCTTGGCCAAGCCATCTTTTAGCTACGAAATTCAGAACGGCTGGGTGGACCCGAGCAAGGACATGCTGAAGGGTGCGGGCCTCGAGTGGTTCAGCGTCGGCCACTGGGTGAAGGCTTCGGCCGGCGATGCGGAGGTGGCGATTGTTCCTGTGGATGCGCCGCTCGTTACACTGGGCGACATCAACCGCGGTGTCTGGCCGGAGGCGTTCTCTGCTAAGAGTCCGACTATCTTTTCCTACGTGATGAACAACTACTGGCACACGAACTATCGTGCCGAGCAAGGCGGCGAAGCCACGTTTCGCTACGTGATGACCAGCGGCGCGACACTGGCGCCCGAAAGTCTGGCGCGATTCGGCCGAGCGGCGATGACACCGCTGGAAACGGATCAGGTGATTGATCAGGATAAGGTCGGAAATCCAGACCGGCCCCTGGCGCCTGTGCCACTAAGCTTCCTGCAACTGGATGCACCGAATGTGGTCGTCGAGGCCTGGAAAGCGGCCGACGATGGTAACGGGACAGTGCTGCGTCTGCTCGAAACCGGTGGAAAAGAAAGCACGACAATGCTCCGATTCCCCATGCTGCACCTTCAAGGAGCGTGGCTGTGCAATGCCATGGAAGAGGATTCAAAGGAGCTTGCGGTCGAGAGTTCGTCGGTGGAGGTTGCGCTGCGGCCACACCAGATCGTAACGGTGCGTGTGCTTGGGCAATTTCAGCGGCCAGGACCATGAAGGCCGGGTGAGGCGACAATCACATGTGGGCGGGAGAGTAGGCCCGCGGAATGTCACCGCGAGCCTCTCGCAGAACCGGTGTGGGTCATCAAAATGCCATCACGGATGAAAATCAAGCGGTTGGAGCGCTACCATTCTACGGAAGAAGGGGAACATACTGAGCTTGATAGTCCTCTGAAGGAGCAGCTCAGTGATCCCAAGGCGCGTCAGGACTGGGCGCAGTCCCAGCGCTTTGCCGCGGTGATTCTGCGCGCAGCCAGCCGCAACCTGGCCGTGCCGGTCAAAGCTTGGCTGATAGAACTGACGGGGAAGCTGGGCTGCGCTGCCGATGTCGAGGCCGATTTACTGGGATATCTGTTTCGAATAGGCGACGCCACTGCAGGAAAGTACCTTAGCTCGGAGCTGTGGGACAGGAAGGACGATTGTGGCGGGCAAGTGCTTCGGTCATTACATGCGGTGCGCTATTCAGATGAACTTCTTCCGTTCGTCAGCCAGGCGCTGAAGTCGCCAAATCCAATCACCGTCACACATCCCGCCCTGTTTCTGGGCGAGCACGGCTCGCCTTCTAGCCAGGACCTTCTCTGGCAACGCCTCGAATCTTTGTGGACTGCCTGGCACGATCGTGCCTCGGAGTTGCAAATCGCTACAATGAACTTCAGCGCGGGCGCAAATCCCGCTCAGCAGGCAAACCAATTGGAGCAGGCGCTTGCCTCCCCACCTGCACATGCGAAAAATTGGAAACTGAGCCCTGCGGAGATCGATCGGCTACGTTCCGGCTGCCTTACGGATGCCTGCCGCGAAGTCGCCGACGGCCACAGAGTCCTTAACCTCTAAGCCGCTGCCGCTTGGACGCCCAGGTCGGCTAACTTGCGATAGCTCATCAGCCAACTATCTTGGTTTGCGATGATGGCAAAGTCGGGCGACCGGACATGTTCGTACTGGGACCCACTCTTCAGTCACGTACTCGTCGGCTCCAAGCACGTGCACACCTTATAGCTTATTCTCTTCCTTAGCTTCTCCCATTCGTTGGGGGCCTTGGCGCGAGTTTTCCTCATGGCAGATTCTTCTATTTTGGACGGAAACCGCCTGCCGCATCGGGGGCAGTTTTGTGGATTAAGAACACCAGCCAGAGTTGTTTTGCGGGGTGGACCGCCCGACCGACTCGAACCGGCTTGCGGTTCTAACTCGTCAGCCTCTTCGAAAAATTCGTATGACATCGCTGGCTTGATTTTACCCTGGTTTATCCTGCATCGCGCTTTGGGGCTAAGTCCCGGTCGGCCAAAGCGGACAAATCAAGTTCTAGAACTTCAAATGGACGATTGATGCCATAACGACGCCGGCCTCGCAACGGCCCGAGTAAACTGTTCGGTGTTCACCCTACAGTGCTCGGACTGAAGGAGGCCGAGATGAGAATTATAGGATTTGCACGCTCGCCAGCAAGCAGTGGCAATGCTGGACAGCGAAACGGGGGAAGTAGTGAGCATGACTCTGAAGCACGAAGGCAACAACGTGCGGGAGTTTTATTCCTCGCTTCCACGCCCGGTGCGAGTGGGCATCGAAGCCACGGGATCGATGCAGTGGTTTGTGAACCTCATGGAAGAGCTGGGAATCGAATGCCTGGTCGGCCATCCGGCAGAAATTCGGGCAGCCGAGCCCAGGAAGCAGAAACATGATCGGCGAGATGCGGACTTGATTCTGAAAGTGCTGGTAGAAAACCGCTTTCCCGCGATCTGGCTACCTTCGAAGGAGCTACAAGATCTGCAGCCGTACCGCCATCGATGCTCAAGCACAATATCCTGGACCGCGGATCGTATGGTTATTTCTTCTTCGACTCGCGACCTTCCTCTCAGGTAGCGATAGAATCCAGCACGGCTAACGTCCGCTATACGGCATATCCGCTCGACACTCAGGTGACCTTGCAATGGCATCTCTCTTCGTATTTCTTCGTAGATGCCTCGTCGCCAAGACTGTTCCTCCGGGGACGTCGAGCTCCTACTCTTTGCAAGGCACGTCTGAAAAAATCCACCTCCAGAATTTTATTCGCCAATAGACGTTTCAGCTTGAGGATTTGCTTGCGCAGGATCAGCTCGCGGGATCGCTGAGGTGGAGGATCGGCCTCGTCGAATCGATCACGCCAAACGTAAAGCAGTCTTCGACCAACGCCGAGCTCCCGCGCGAGCGCGACGATGTTGTCACACGCATTCATTCGTTCAACGGCCTGACGACGAAATTCGTTACCGTACCGCTGCCTCTTTTTTCGTTCCACTTTGCGGCTCCTTTCCCGCAAAGTGTGCTATATCAAACTGTTTCACTCTAGGGGTTCACTCCACGTGATGAAAATGCGAGGGAATGGATTTTGGAATCGGGAGAAATGCTTTAGAATGAGTGTAGTTCCTGCTGTGGGCGTGTAGCTCAGCTG
>MNEA01000015.1:18997-22583 GCA_001917435.1 Acidobacteria bacterium 13_2_20CM_2_57_6 | reverse complement strand
TGGTTTCAAACCCGCGTCGATAACGGATTTGTACCATAGCGAGGCCTTCCGTGTTTCTAAAATCACGAATTTTCCGGGCTAAGGTCTCGGCCAAATGAGTCTTCTCAAGCGGCGCAGCTTCGTGAAAACGATTTTGGCAACGGCTGCGAGTGGCTCACCCGCATGCGCCGCCTTCTATGACGGGGTTTCCTTTCGATCCCCCGCTGACACAAACACTCCGTCCTCCACGATTCTTGAAAATGGCGCGCAGCAACTCCGCCTTTCGCCTGTTGGCACACCTCTGTCGTTCCAGAACTTCTTGTTGGTTGAGGGCGAATGGAAACCCGCGACACTGCCAGGCGTCCGGCTCGTGACCGGTGCCTCATTCCAATTGATGACCTCGCATGCAAGCCGCGAAGGTCAACGAATCACATGTAACGGAACAGCTGCTGCAGTCGGTCTGGATGGAAAACGCTTCGAATATGATTGGACCGCGGAAATTCACGCTCTGGCCATGAGCCATACTGAGCCGTGGTTTCGTCTCCGAACCACACTCCATCTTCCGAGGGCGATTCGGCTATATCAAGACGGCAAAATAGAACCTCAAATCATCACCTGGCTGAATTCAACCTCCACGTTGATGGAAGGCCAGTCGGGAAGCTGGCGGCGCGTCGCACTCACGCAGCCGACCAGGAACTCGCTAGGCGCCTATGGCAACGACTTGCCTGCGGTTTACCTTCTAGATCAGAACGCTGGCGTCGAAACCATGATGTACTTCGACGTGAGCGATATGGGGTGGATGTCGATTGAGAATCTTCCGCGATTTCTAGTTTATCGCTGCTCAACTATCTCACAAATTGGACGTGATGGAACCCAACGCCTTGGTGTTGGTCTAGTCGCCGATCAAGCAACGGGCAATGTTCTACCGGCAGGCGACGCGCGTTTCACCTACTTCTTGCTTCAACGACCGCTCAAAGAGTTAGTCACCGAGCAGAAAGCGGTTGAGCGCTGGATGCCGGCCCTGCTTCCCCTTTTCGAGGAGAGGCTCGCATGGCCTGGCTGTGCCTCCACCTGGAAGGAATTCGCGGCGGCTACCGTCGGGGATTTACAGGAAAAGAGTGCGACTCGGGTCGAAGCAAATGGACAAGCCGGCCTACGTGCATATGTCAAGGATAGCTCCCAGATTTGGCAGCAGCCTGTAGACAACTTCGAGCTCATGACCGTCGCGGATGTCCTGTGGCCCTCGCTTCTCTATCTTCGATTGCACCCTTCTCCGAGCTACGAAACGGAGTGCAATGAACTTCTCGCGGCCCTGCCCTCCTTCTACCACGAAGATACCCAGAGCATCAGCAATGACTTCCTGCGAAAACCGGATGAAAGGACTGACTCTTGGTATCCCTTTGAGAACGGGCTCGTGAAATACCCTGCGATCGGGTCTTTGGCGGGGTCCAAGGAAGTCACGGATCATTTTCTGGAAGCATTTCAGACCGCGCAGAAAATGGCTCGCCAGTATGACTACCTCTTTCCTATCTACTATCGGGTTTCCACGCTCCTTGCCGAGGGAGCCGGAACGAATTACGCCATCGGCGGCCTCTACGCATGGGCTGCGATTCTTGCTCACCGTTTGACCGGAGAAGAGCACCACTTGGAGGAAGCGCGACGCGCAATCCAGGTTCTGTACACCGTGCCGTCGGATCGCCTCTTCCATGAACCGCAGGAACTTGCCTACGGCGCATTGGCTGCGGCGGAGCTCGGTATGCGCGATCAGGCCAACTATCTGCTTTACCAACAATTGCGTATGTTTTATTGGTATTCCGATCCAAGTCAGAAGTCCCATGACGTACGCGGCATGGTCCAAGCTGCCGCCTCCATCCTGTATCCAGCGTTCAAGGAGAATGTCGAGGCTGTTTTGCCTTGGACCGGCATCCTGAAACGGGGGATCGTATTTGAGGGTCTGCTCCGTTTTATGGATCAGCAACGGCGCAACAATTTTTATTTCTTTCAGGATTGCTTTGAGAAACGACAACATACGTCAATGGCGTTTATTCCATTCGAGAATCTCGGCACGCTCGAACTTGGCGGCCAAACCGGAAATGTGGGCAAGGAAATCTACGGTGCTGGGGAGTCATTATGGATGTACTTGATGTACGAGGCTCTTGGCCAAGCAACCGATCGGGAGCTCATGCTGGTAAATCTCGATCTGCTTGATGTGTTTGACGCGAAGCTGTTCCCCCCGCGCGAGCTCAATTTCATTTTGTATAACCCGACAGCAGTGCAGCGCTCCACTTCCATCTCGATCCCGCCGGCGCAGGGGCATGAGGTCCGACTAAGTCATGATGGCCAATCGATTGGCAGCCGTGTGCAGGTCCCAGGGCAGTCGTGGGTCCGGCTGCTGGCAGAGTTTTGAATCGCATTTGGGTTGTCTTTGAAGGGAAGAAAGCGGCGCTGAAGCATGGTATCACCCAGCTCTATTCTCAGCGGAGGAATGAACGCAATGCGAAAAGAATTGAATTTCGTGGGTCGCGTGGTCAAACAATCTACGTTGCCGCTGTTTGTGTTATGCGTTGCGATGGCCATTGCTGCCCCACCATTTGCGCCACCTTTCGGAACGTGGATACGGCTCTCTCCTGATCCCATCGTGTCTCCGCGCGGTGACGGATTCGAATCCGCGGGAACATTCAACCCCGCGGTCGTAAAAGAGGACGGAAAGTTTGTGATGCTCTATCGTGCCCAAGACCACAAGGGGACCTCATCGCTTGGCTATGCCACGAGTGACGACGGGATTCACTTCATTCGCCGGCCGAAACCGGTATTGATTTCGGAAATGCCCTATGAAAAGGGCGGTGGAGTCGAAGACCCCAGGTTAGTCAAATTTGGTAATACTTTTTATCTGACATATACGGGATACAACAACGTCGATGGAATTGGTGCCGATAAAAAGGATGCGCAACTCTGTCTCGCCACGTCGACCGACTTGGTCCACTGGAAGCGGCAAGGCATTGTCTTTCCTGCTTACAAGGGCAAGTGGAATGTGAAATGGACGAAGTCCGGCGCAATCGTCCCGCAAAAAATCAATGGCAAATATTGGATGTATTTTCTCGCGGACGCGCGTGGCCAGGACACCCAAATGGGCATCGCCTACTCCCAAGACTTGCTCCACTGGACGGAAGCTCTTGATCATCCGGTCCTCTCCAGCCGCCCAGGCTCCTTTGATTCCCAGGTCGTCGAACCAGGGCCTCCGCCGGTCTTAACGTCAGAAGGCATTTTCCTGATCTACAATGGCGCCGACGACAAAAACATCTACTCAACTGGTTGGGTCCTGTTCGACAAGAATGATCCGACCAAGATTCTCGCGCGCGCTCAGGAGCCCGTTTTTTCTCCGGGGCCTGAATGGGAAAAAGTCGGACAAGTACCTAATGTCGTCTTTGTGGAGGGACTAGTGCGCGATGGAGGGCGCTGGCTTTTTTATTATGGTGGCGCGGACAAGAACGTGGGTGTGGCTACTGCTCCGGCACGCTAACCGATATCGCCACATGTCACTCGAATTCACACAAAACAGCAGCGCCCGCAATTCCGGCATCTTCTCCATAGCGAGCGAGCACCAGTG
>MNEA01000015.1:0-18775 GCA_001917435.1 Acidobacteria bacterium 13_2_20CM_2_57_6 | reverse complement strand
CTATCGATTCCGATGTGGCCGCCCTCCGCCGCCGCACCGGTCCTTCCATGGTAGATACGCCCGTCAAAAATAATTCCCGTGCCGATGCCGGTTCCAATGCTCGCATAGAAAACATTTCGATAGCCGCGTCCCGCGCCCCACTTTGCTTCCGCCAGAGCCGCCGCGTTGGCGTCATTGTCGATTTTCACATTCACGTTATAGAGCCGGCGCATCTCCTTTGCCAACGGATAGTTATGCCAGATCGCAAGATTCGGTGGGTTAATGATCATGCCCGTGAGAGGATTCAACGGCCCCGGAGCGCAGATTCCTATCGCTTCAATTCGCGGCCGTTCAGCAGCATCCGGGAACAACGCTTGTATCGCGGCAGACACGGCGGCAAGACCTTTCGAGGCGTCACCCGTTGTGACCATCGGCGTCCTGCTACGCACATGAATTTCTCCACAAGCGTCTACCAGACCTCCGGCAACCTTCGTTCCTCCGATATCTATACCGATGGCGAGCTTGGTTGTCGGTTCCATTTTTTCAGGATCCTTCCTTGGAGTAGCGATCCGGTGCGTCAATCGTTCCAAAGACTTGGGGCACGTGAATTATAATGCCGCCTATTGCGTTGCCAATATGACGATTGGAGGAATCGCGCTGTTCTTAGAAAGGCGATATGAAACTTAATCTATATCTTTTGAAGAGCACTGTTGTCGCGGCTCTTGGGGGACTACTCTTCGGATTTGACACTGCCGTCATCGCTGGCACCACGCACGCGCTCACGGACACCTTTAGACTCTCTCCAGCCGCACTGGGCTTGACAGTTTCGGTTGCTCTGTGGGGGACGATCCTCGGATCGATGTTTGCCGGTATTCCGGGAGACAAAATCGGCCGCCGTGACAGTCTCCGCGCTATGGCCGTGCTGTACGTCATTTCTTCTCTTGGTTGTGCACTTGCATGGAACTGGTTTGCTCTTGTGCTTTTCCGATTCATCGGGGGGCTCGGCATTGGTGGCTCCTCCGTTCTTGGCCCCATGTATATTGCGGAAGTTGCGCCCGCCAAGTGGCGAGGCCGTCTCGTGGGTTTGTTTCAGTTCAACATTGTCTTCGGGATTCTACTCGCCTATTTCTCAAACTACATTGTGGGAACGATGCAGCTTGGGGCTGCTGAATGGCGGTGGAAGCTTGGAGTTCCTGCAGTACCCGCAGTCCTGTTCCTTCTGCTTCTCTTCGGCATCCCTCGCAGTCCCCGCTGGCTGGTGAAAAAGCAAAGAGTGGCCGAGGCGCGCGAAGTACTTCGTATGACTGGCGAAGAGAATTACGAACAGGAACTCCAAGATATCATTGCGTCCATCGATGCGGAGCACGTCGCCGACGATCCGCTCTTCTCTTGGAAATACCGGCTCCCAATTTTCTTGGCGGTCTCGATCGGGATGTTTAACCAACTTTCTGGTATCAACGCCATCCTCTACTACCTGAACGACATCTTCGCGTATGCCGGTTTTAATAAAGTTTCCTCAGATCTTCAGGCCGTGGCGATCGGGGCCACGAACCTGGTATTCACCATGCTCGCCATGTCGGTCATTGATCGAATCGGCCGCAAGACACTGCTCCTGATTGGCTCTGTGGGTACCGCTGCATGTCTCGGCGGAGTGGCGACAATATTCCTTTCGGGACGGCACCAAAGTTTCCTGGTCTGGCTGCTAATAGGTTACATCGCATTTTTTGCTTTTTCGCAAGGCGCCGTAATCTGGGTCTTCCTCAGTGAAGTCTTTCCAAATCGAGTGCGGGCTAAAGGGCAGAGTCTTGGAAGTTTCTCGCACTGGTTTATGAATGCGCTCATCTCCGGAATCTTCCCCCTGTTAGCCGCGTCTTCCGGTGGATATCCATTTGTGTTTTTCGCTTTGATGATGATACTTCAGTTTCTTGTTGTTCTCTTCTTTTATCCGGAGACTAAGGGTGTCTCTCTTGAAGAGATGCAGAGAAAGCTCGGCATTGCCTGAACGCATCCCCCTAGGCCAGAGGGACATCGCTTACATAGCTGCGTAAAAGACCAGCTGTAGAGTGGTTCAAGAAACGAACCCATAAGGTAGGGACTTCGGGACCCGGCAAAAAGAGCAGAGGAGGGACATACGCAAATAAAAAAAGGTGTTGATAAGAAGAGACATACCAACGCTCACCGACCCCTCAAATGCCGACTCACCAATTGGGGCTACAATCCCCCTCTCCGCCACAGCTCATTTCGCCAATAAAAATGCGGCGATTTATGCTGTGCTACTACTTTTCCCGAATTGTCATTTATTTGACCCTACCGTCTCGGTTATTCACGATGGCTCTCAAAATTCGGGCGCGTCGACCGCCGCACGATGCCTTGGAGTTTGCCTTTTCCTATGATTTAGCATTGTTCACATGACAGCTCTTTCAAACTGAAGTTTCTTGGGCAAGGACCGAAAGTTCTGATTCTCCGTATTGAATACGGCAACATAGCAGCCGCGCTCTCCACGACTCGCGCCGGCGGCACCGAGGCGTTTCGTGATCGGCAACACCTGGAGGCATTTCTGCAATCAGCCAATGTGCGGCGTAGCAATTCGAACACATCGTAGAGAGTAACGATCCCTACTCCTTTGGCAGTGTCGGGTTCGCGTCCTTCTTGACTAAGCTCTCTAACTTCACTTGCGTGGGAGCGGCGATTGCTGCCAGGCGATCGAGATCAAACTCCTTGTACAAATCCAGGCAGAACAGCTCTGGCGCCTCGTCAAACCTTACAGGCTTCTGCAGCAGGAAAGACAGGCTTGGTATACCCTCGTGTGTAATCACTTTAGAAAATAAGTCCGGCTGAAGAGCCGCTGCCACAAGTCCTATGGTTTGCGTGCGGATGCCGCTTGCCTCCAAGCGCACCTTCTGCACGCCTGCGCGCTTTTGAATCCAGTTGGCAATTTTCAGAAGTTGAGCCGCCTGGATCCCCAACGGGCGCTCTCCTTCCCCGTCCAGGATTTGAGCGTAGGAGAATGGTTCGTTGTCTTTCCACGCGTCCCCGAAGAAGGTCAGGTCGAGAGCGAGAACCTGCTCGTCCCTGTTTGCGCGCTCTGAAGCATCCGAAGCCGCGGCCTTTCGCCCCAGATCATTGAGCACGATGGCCACTGGCGCCGTCTCCGGTGTGACGATTCCCTTGAGCCATACGCCACTGGCGCTCAGTCCGTTGTCCATTTCAAAAAGATAAGACAATGTCTCGACTCCTCGGTGCTTCGTGTTGGCCAAGGTCCATACCCGGCTGAGTTGCACAGGTTTGTAGCGGACCACGGACCGCAACTTCTCTCTTTCCGCATTTGCCCAAGCAGATTTGGCGATGGAATCAGCCGGAACTGGCCGGCGTGCAATTCCATTCGCGAGTTTTCGGGCCAGTCCCAGAATAGTGAGATTGTCTTTTGGGAGTCCGACGACGAGCTCATCGTAGCTCTTGATCTCCTGCCCCACGGGAATCTCTTTTTCGATAGGGGGCATACCGAACTGCCGACTGAAAAACCGATAGGCCTGTTCTCGATTGTTGAGCTGATAGTTATGTGTGCCCGGATCGCCGTTTTCGTACCATTGGAAAACATCCTCTTTCCCATAAAGCTGGAAGAAGGGTTTCACGCCGTCATAGATGAGCGGCTTTACCAGCGGCGCACGAAAACAGCAGTCGTCTTCGGCGTCATAGATCAGCAAGGTCGGCCGTGGAGCCATCATCGCAGTAAGGTGCGTATAGTCCAGGCCCGCGAAAAGGTCGGTCCCGTTCTGTTCGATATCTCCCAAGTCTCCATATTTCCGCGCTTCCACCTTTGCGGACACCGAAGAATAGCCGGCCACCGGAACGGCTGCTTTCACACGCTCGTCCAGAGAACTCAGAAAAATGGTTTGCCATCCGCCCCCGGAGAGGCCGGTGACGCCCAGGCGACTGCGATCCACGTTGGCGTGGTTGTAGAGATAATCGAGCCCGCGTCGCATTTCGAGCAGGAAGATTCCCAGCCCGTTTGCGCCCACCAGGTCGAGATGCGCGCTGTACCAATGCTGATTACCATCCTGGCGAAGCTCTCCGAAGAAAAACCATTCCAGGTTGAGCGCCAGAATCCCGTGCTTTGCGAAGTTGATGCATCGCTTTTGCTTGTACTCAACAGCCTTTCCCGGTGGGCCGACGTGACCGTTCACGTTGAGGATCGCTGGCACTTTCCCCCGCAGCTTTTCCGGCTCATAAAGAATCGCAACGGATTGAAAGCCGGGCACAATCTCATAGCGAAGCTTTCGCAGCCGGTAACCTTGGCCTGTTTCGATCACTCCGATGTCTTCAAACCTAGGCGGAGTGTTGACCCATTCATCGGGCCATCCGTGAAACACCACGTCCTGGAGCAGATGTTGCCGCAGGCGTTTCTCCTCCTCCGTCCATTGCGGCGCATTCGTTACTGTAGGCGGCGGAGCAACGCGGCTGAGAATGTACGACTTGACCTGATGCACAGCGACACTGGGTGCTAGAATCTCTTCGCCAAGGACTTGGCCGATCTCATCCGGGTCGCTTTGGCCAAAGACATAGCCAGCAGCAAACACGAAGGTGGGGAGTGGAAGAAACAATAGACAGAGGCGGCGAAACCAGAACATCAGAACCTCCTGACTGGAGCTATGCCCCCTCGCATTCACACTGACCGTAACTGCATATCACAGAATTAGCGAAGAACCGATAGCGCGCGTTTGTATTACGACGGCAAGCGCGCCAAGCCTTGGAAAGGAGGGATCCCGTGAGTGATCCACTATCGCGCAGGAAATTTCTAGGTAGCACAGGAGCGGTTGCCGCAATCCCGGCGTGGTGGGACTTGCTTCGAGGGACGCCCCGCAATTCGTTTTCATTTGGCCATGGGAAGGCTCCATCCCCCGGAAAGACAGACCACATCGTCGACATGCATGTGCATTTTGATGAGAAGAATCCCAATTTCATCAGCGACTTTCTGAGAGTGTCGGAGAAGTTGAATCTCACGGCGTGTTTGCTCACTCCTTTTGCTAACCGAAAAGTGGTCGCGGACGCGGCAAAGCAACATCCCACGCAAATTATTCCCTTCGGCTTCGTGGATCTGGACGCTCCGGACGTGGTCAAGCAGGTAGAGGAACTGCACGCGATGGGCTACCGCGGCCTCGGCGAGATGGAGTTCGTAAAGAGGCCGTATAACGATCCGTCGTATCTTCCGGTATACGAATTGGCGAACCGTTATGGCTGGATCGTTCTTTTCCATACGGGAATTGTGCTACGGAGAAAATTTGACGAGCCGGAAGACGTGGCCTCCGGCCGCATGCGTCCGATTTACCTGGAGGAAATTGCGCGGCGCTTTCCGAAAATCACAGTGCTTGGCGCGCACTGCGGCAATCCCGAATACGAATGGGCGGCGGAAATTGCCCGGTGGAACCCCAATGTATTTTGGGACCTTAGCGGTTCCACGCTCACGAAAATGCAGGGGCGACTTGCGGATTTCCAGAAAATCTTTTGGTGGTCGAACACAGAATGGCAAAGCCCGGAGTGGAAGGCAAAGAAGCTTGATAGTGACCCGAGCGCGTTTGTGAAGATTGTCTTCGGGTCGGATAACGGTCTGGATGGAATCGAGTCGGTCGTGAATCAATATCACGCGCTGTTCGAAGCGTGTGGAATTCCAGCGAATACGCGCAAGATGATCATGGGTGGAACGCTTTCCAACATGCTGGGACTGCCCGATGGTCATTAAGGTATACGAGGACAAGGCCTCTCTGGGCCGGGCGGCTGCGGAACAGGCCGCTGTTTCTCTCCGCAACGCGATACAAAGCAGGGGGAGAGCACGAATCATTGCCGCGACGGGCGCCTCGCAGTTCGAATTTCTGGATGCCCTGACCGCGATGCTCGGCATTGAGTGGCCGCAGGTAGAGATGTTCCACCTTGATGAATATATCGGGCTGCCAGTTTCTCATCCAGCCAGCTTTCGCAAGTACCTCCTCGAACGTCTGATTCACAAAACGGGAGTCACCAAGTACCACTTTCTTGATGGCGACGGGAATGTTCCGGAAATTGTTCACAAGGTCTCCGTAGAGCTAACGGCTGCTCCGATCGACATCGCCTTTGTGGGCATCGGCGAAAATGGTCACCTCGCATTCAACGACCCCCCCGCAGATTTCCAAACCGAAGAGCCTTATATCATTGTTGACCTCGATGAGCCCTGCCGCCGCCAGCAAGTGGGAGAGGGTTGGTTTGCCTCTCTTTCGGAGGTTCCCACGCGGGCGATCTCCATGACCGTGCGGCAGATATTGAAAGCGAAGGAAATTCTTGTCGTAGTTCCCGACGCGCGAAAAGCACAAGCGGTAAGGTCTTGCTTCGAAGGCGAGATCACCCCCATGGCGCCCGCATCCATTCTGCGCAAACACGCGAACACGACCGTGTTTCTGGACAAACTTTCCTCCGCTCTGCTGGGCTCGCAAAGCAAAGGCAGCATCGCCTAAATTTAAAATGCGCATGGCCAGAATCGGTCAAAACAGCTCGACGCGCAGCCAACCCACGCGGCATTTGCGCTGGTGGATTGGGGCATTGCTGTTCGCGTTTACGGTCATTAATTATATTGACCGGCAGACGCTCTCGTTGCTCGCGCCCTATCTGAAACAGGACTACCACTGGACCAACACCGATTACGCCAACATCGTCATCACATTCCGTGTGGCCTATTCCATCGGCCAGACCTCTGCGGAAGGTTGCTGGACCGCATTGGCACAAGGCGCGGGTTGACGCTCTCCGTGTTGTGGTACTCGCTGGTATCGATTTTTACTCCGCTGGCTCGGGGGTTTCTACGGTTTCGTGGCCTTCCGTTTCCTGTTGGGAGCGGGAGAATCCGCCAACTGGCCCGGCGCAACCAAAGCGGTTTCCGAATGGTTCCCCCAGCGCGAGCGAGGTCTGGCAACGGCTCTTTGACAGTGGGTCGTCTGTCGGCGGTGCCACTGCTCCCTTCCTCGCATTGACCGTGTACTTCCGGTGGAGATGGCGGCTGTATCACACGCCTCTGGAACATCCGCGCATCGACGAAGCCGGACGCCAAATGATTCTCGCCGATGTCCTGGACGCCGTTGTGACAGCAAGTCAGCCGCGGCAGCGCTGGGCAGCCCTCCTCAACCTGCCTCAGACGTGGGGAACGATTGTTGCCAAGGGTCTGACTGACCCGGTGTGATTCTTCGTCACCGACTGGTCCCCGATTTATCTGGTGGCAAAAGGCATTCCGCTAAGGGGCGGCCTGCTCGCGGTTTGGGTTCTCTGTATCGCCAGCGATTTGGGAAATTTCTTTGGCGGGACCGCCTCCGGCTATCTGATCAAGCGCGGCTGGTCGCTTGGCGCGTCCCGGAAAGCGCTGGTTGTGTTCGGCGGATTCGGCCCGTTGCTGCTCATCCCACGGTTTTCACGTTCAAGCGGTGGGCGATAATAGCGCTTTTCGCTCTGGCCACGTTTTCCTATGCTGCGTTTTCGACCATTGCCAATGTGCTGCCTTCGGACTTGTTTAAAAGCGCCTCGGTTGCGTCAGTGAGCGGTATGAGTGGAAGCGGCGCGGGCATCGGCACGATCGTGGCTTTTAAGCTGATTGGATACTTCTCCGATGCGCGCCAGACTGCGGGCGCCCATTCTTTTGACGCCATCGTGATCTTTGCTGGCATGATTCCTTTTCTCTCGATGATTCTCGTGTTACTTCTCGTTCGCAACTCCCAGGCGACCGAGGAGGGGCCGGTCCGGCGTATTTGACGCGTGTGGTCCGGTTCCTTGAGTTGCCGCCGCCTCAAAGGGTGATACACTCTCGACCGTCAAGTCGAAGGGTGCTGGCTAAAGCCTAACTCACAGGCCACCAGCTCGCGCACAGCTCTGAGGTTCCCTAGGGAGGCAATGTGGCCACCACAACCCAGGAGACCCTTACGACCTCAGCGACGGTGAAACGCGTCCCGCCCGGGCGCGGGACGGAACCGAAACGCTACGCCTCGCTCGATGCCTACCGCGGCTTCATCATGCTGATCCTCGCTTCGGAAGGTTTTGGTTTCTCCGCATTGCACGGCGATCCCACATGGGGCGGCATTGCGCGCTGGTTTGATCACGTGCCTTGGGACGGCGGCGTCTTCTGGGACATGATCCAACCCGCCTTCATGTTTATGGTGGGTCTGGCCATGCCCTTCGCGCTGGCGCGGCGCAAGGAGCTGGGCGCGACCGAACACGATAACCTCCGCCACGTCTTGATGCGGTCCCTGCGCCTCATCTTCCTGAGCCAAATCATCATTTGGATTGGATCGGGAGCCATCAAGCCGCAGCTCATCAACGTGCTGTCGCAGATCGCATTCACTTATACCCTGACGTATTTGCTTCTAAAATTGCGATGGCGACATCAGGCCGCTGCGGCCATTGTCCTGCTCGCGGGATGGACAGCGCTGTTCTTCGCATTCCCTGGTCCCGACGGGGCTTTTTCTCATCGGAATCATATCGGGCTCGTGGTGGACCGCGCGATTTTCCACTACGACTACGATCCGGCTTACTCCACGCTCAACTTCATCCCGAGCACCATGTGGACTTTGGGCGGCGCGTGGGTAGGAACCTTGCTGATGCAGTCCAAATCGCATGCGGACAATTTGAAGAAGCTGGCTGGCGGAATGGTTTTGTCCTTTGCCGTGGCATTCGCCTTGCGCCCGTGGATTCCTTTTATCAAGCAGCTTTGCACGGCAAGCTTCATCCTCTATAGCCTCGGGTGGGTGCTGTTCATGCTGATTGGCTTCTACCTGATCATCGAAGTCCTGGGGTATCGGAAGTGGGGCTTCCCTCTTCTTGTCGTGGGGATGAATTCAATTTTCATTTATTTCGTGAGTGAAGTCCTGCGCGGGTGGCTGGACCGTGCCGTCGGCGTGTTCACGTTCCACTACAGCTTCATCGGAAAACTCGCTCCGGTGGCGCAAGCAACGACGGTGTTGCTGGTGATGTGGTACCTATGCTATTGGCTGTATAAGCGCCGAATTTTTCTCAAGCTTTAGCTGTTCGATCATTCGAGAGGTGAGCTATGCACAAAGACGAGAAAGTGTTCGGTTTCGGGACCCTTCCCGGTATCGTCCTCTGCCTCGCGCTGCTCGTTCTGACGGGGCCAGGCGCTTTCGGACAGATCGGCACCGGCAGCATCACGGGCATGGTTCTTGATTCGTCGGGAGCGGTGGTTCCCGACGCGGAGGTCACCATAACCAATGTCGAGCGCAACACGCATTTCGTGACGCGCACGAACGCTTCCGGGGATTACACCGTTCCGGCCCTCGAGCCGGGACACTATTCCATTACCGTCAAGCACCCCAGCTTCCGCACCTCGGTAGTAACTGCCTTTGTGCTACAGGTCGACCAGAAGGCTCGCGTCGACATCATTCTCCAGGTCGGCCAAGTAACCGAAACGGTCACTGCTACAGCAGAAGCGCCCCTGCTCTCGACCGAGTCCAGCAACGTCGGCCAAGTGATCGATAACAAGCGGGTGGAGGATTTACCGCTGAATGGGCGCAGCTTCCTCGATCTCGCCACTCTCGGCCCAGGCGTTACCTTCACTAAGGATTCCAACACCGCATTTCAAGAAGTCCGCGACGTCGGCCGGCGCGTGAGTGACCAGTATTCTGTGGGTGGCGCCCGCGCTCAGGACACCAACTTTCTTCTCGATGGCGCGGTCAACACTTCGCCGGACTTCAACACCGTCGCCGCTATTCCCTCTGTAGACGAAATCCAGGAATTCAAAGTCCAAACCAACTCCTACACTGCCGAGTACGGCCGTGGCGCTGCTCAAATCAACGCTGTTACCAAGGGTGGCACCAATGAGTTTCATGGAACCGCGTACGAGTTCTTGCGAAACGAGGTCTTCGATGCGAGAGACTTCTTCGATAACATAAACCTCGGCGAGGGCGCTCCCAAGCCGCCTTTCAAGCGTAACCAATTCGGCGCAACCGCGGGCGGAAAAATTGTTGCCAACAAGGTGTTTTACTTCGGCGCATATGAAGCCTTGAGAGACCGGACGAACTTCTCCGGCCTCATCACCGTGCCCATGCCCAATGTGAAAAACGGCGACTTCTCCGACTACGGCGTTCCTATCTTTATGCCGCACGACACTAATCCGGACGGTTCCCCGAAATTCCGCGCCGGCAATACGCTTCCGGCTGGCTGCTTCAATTCCAATCCCAACACCGACGTGCCTTGGCCAAACATGAAGATTCCTCAGCAGTGTTGGAACGCCGCAACCGCGGCCTTTCTCGCCTCCTCCTACGTGCCCGCGCCAAACCAGCCCGGCCTCCGTGACAACTTCTCCGCCGTTGCTGGCGTTCCCACGAATCGTGACCAGCTCGCCGGACGCCTCGACTACGTTCTCAAGCCCAACATGAACCTCTGGGGACGCTATTCCTGGGGCCGGGAGGACGTGGTCAACAATGACCTCATGCCCGTACGCGATTTGACTGAGGCCGTCAAAACCACGACTGTCGGCCTTCACTACTCCTGGTCCATTTCCGCTAACATGGTGAACGAGGCCAAGGTCAACTATGTCCGCGCGCTTGGTAGCCGCATCGGCCCTCTCGCTGGCAAGACCAATGTTGTGCAACAATTGGGGATACCCGGGGGGTCAGGCGACCCTGTCGACTTTGGTACTCCGAGCTTTAGCGGTGGCGGTGACAGATTCGAAAGCCTTGGTGAAGATTCCTTCGGCCATCCGCTGCGCAAGATTCAGGCAACTTACGAATATGGCGACGATTGGTCGCTCATCAAGGGACGTCACGTCCTCAAAGCGGGCGGGGACTTCCGCCACGAAAATTTGAATTTGCTCTCTCACAACCTAGCCCGAGCCTCCTTTACCAACCCGTCTTTTGCAACCGGGTCGCTGCCCGATCCCGTAACCGGCGCGATTACAGGAGGCCTTTCTCTTGCGAGTATGCTTCTGGGGATCAGCAACGATTCCGAAGTCGCCACGGGCGACTCTCACGTCCATCTCTTTCGTTGGACACAGGCCTATTACGTTCAAGATGACTTCAAACTTCGTCGAAATCTCACGTTGAACTTTGGCTTACGTTACGACGTTGCGCCCTATTGGCATGACCTTAAGGATTCCATGGTCAATGTGGATGTCAGCGGCGCAATTCCTGTAGTGGTCCGTCCCGGCTCAGGAGATCCCTATCAGGGCTGGGATCCCAGCGTACAACTCGACTCAAACCCCGCATCACCTACGTATTTGCCCTTTGTCAGAGACAACCGGCTCGGACACAATCTCGTCTTCACCGACAAGTCCAACGTCTCTCCGCGGTTCGGCTTCGCCTGGACTCCTGGCTTCGGACACAACAAAACCGTCATCCGCGGTGGTGCAGGAATCTTCTACTCGCCCATGAACGCTGATCCCTGGTTCGATTTCGCTCGAAATGCGCCGCGCTCTGCCAAACTCATCCGCAAGGGGAGTCAGCTCACCATTGTCAATCAGGTCTTCGCGAACACTTCGCAGAATAAGATTCAACCTTCCATGTTCGTCGTCGAGCCTCACTTGAAGACTCCTCGCATCCAGCAATGGAGCTTGGGAATCCAGCAGGAACTCAGGAACAATCTCATCTTCGAAATCGCCTATGTGGGTTCGGCTTCTACGCACTTACCTCACCTTACCGACCAAAATCAGCCATTCCCCGCGATGCAAGGCGACAAGGTTTTACAGCCCGTCACCTTTCTGCCGCCAAAGTACGCTTCCCTGGCTTCGTTTTTTAACCTGTTCGAAAGCGCTACTTCGGCCAACTATAATTCCATGCAGGCGAAAGTCGAAAAGCGCTTCTCCGGCGGTTTTTCCTACCTGAGTTCCTTCACCTGGTCCAAGACCATGGACACCGCCTCTTCCACGCGCGATGGCGGTAACGGTCAAGCCACGCCGCACATCTATGACCTCCGGCTCGACTATGGGCCCTCCGTTTTCGACGCCAAAATTAATTGGGTCAACAGCGCTCTCTACGAGCTTCCTTTCGGCAAGGGCCGGCATTGGGGCTCGGCGTGGTCTGGTCCTCTTGAGAAACTCTTTGGCGGATGGCAGATTGGTGGTATCAGCGCGGTGCGAACCGGTTTTCCTGTCTCCTGCCTCGATGCGAGCCTCGACGACGCCGTCAATAAGGTCAACTTTGAACAAGACAACTGTGACCTGATCGGAAATCCCAACTCTGGCCCAAAACAAATCCTGGATTGGTGGAATCTGTCTGCTTTCGCGATCGCGACGTCCCAAGAGGTCTTTGGCAACGCCGGTCGCAGCGTGCTGCGTGGACCGAAGTATGTGAGCTTCGACTGCAGCTCCATGAAGACCACCACCATCACCGAGCGGCTGAAACTCCAGTTCCGCTTCGAGGCTTTTAACTTTCTGAATCACCCCATTTTTTCAATGCCCAACCCGTTTGTGGACTCGAATCCGACTTTCGATCCCACTGGCAGATTCCCGACGGGACCACTCAGCGTAGCTAATATCGGCGCCTTCAACAGCATCAGCAGCACGGCCGCCAGCAACCGCCAGCTCCAGTTCGCTCTGAAGCTGATCTGGTAACTCACGGTTGATGGGGCGGAGCACGAGTTACAGTTCGGGATGGGCTTGATAAAGTCAAGCCAGGGGGAGAGCTATGGACAGCGCAGACAGCAAACTGAACCGGAGAGAATTTCTGCAGAAGGGTGCGGCCGTGGCTGCGGGAGGTGCAGCCATGAGCAGTTCGGCTCTCTCTTACTCCCGCATCGTCGGGGCGAATGACCGGATCTCGCTCGGACACATCGGAGTCGGAAACCGCGGTACGGAACTCGATGGGATTGTGGCGTTTCTGAAAGATAAGAAAAACGTGGAGGTATCTGCGGTCTGCGACGTGTGGACTCACAACCTCGACCGCGCCGTGGCGGCCAATCAAAAATACTACGGCAAGGCGCCGCGGGCTCTTAAGCCTCCGCAGGAGTTGCTGGCGCTCAAGGACGTTGACGCAGTGATGATTTCCACGCCCGAACATTCGCATTCGCCGATATTGAAGCTGACGGCAGAAGCGGGCAAAGACGCCTACTGCGAAAAGCCCATGGGCAACGTTCTCGAAGAGGTCAAGGGGGCGCGCGACGCCGTCGTCGCCCGGAATCTCATCGTTCAGGTTGGCACGCAACACCGCAGCGAACCGTATCAGCTTGCTGTGCGCGACCTGATCCGCACCGGCGTTCTCGGAGACGTCACCAAGTATGAGATTGTGTGGAACTACCATGGGCCTCGCTGGCGCGGGCGTCCCGAAGTAAAGATGATTCGCGAACAGGATACAGACTGGCGCGCCTGGCTGATGACCAAGCCCTTCCGGCCGTTCGATCCGCAGCTTCACTTCGAGTTTCGCCTCTACAAAGATTTTTCCAGCGGCATCGCCGACCAGTGGATGAGCCACGGCATCGACCTCTGCCACTTCTTCATGGACGTGAACTATCCGTTTTCCGTCGTGGCAAATGGCGGCATTTTTGCCTGGCCGGATGGCCGGGAGAATCCGGATACTTTCCAGGCGCTCTTCACTTACGCGAACGGTTTCTTGGTGAGCTACTCGACCAGCTTTGGCAACGACGCTCCTAGCTTTACGCGGATCATGGGAAAGAAAGCTACGCTGATTAACGCTGGAGGCGAGGGCAGCCCACGCTGGCAGGTGGTGGAAGAGAAGGGCAATCACGAAGACGACCTGACGGTTGACTCAAAGCGGACCGTCAAAGATGTCCTGCTGCCCGGCGAGACAAGTCTCCCCCCCATGGGAATGGGCGATGAAGAACCCTCGCACATGACCAACTGGCTCGATTGCTTGCGCAGCCGCAAACAGCCCAACGCGACCGTGCACAACGGATTTGCGCACTCCGTAGCCTGCATGATGGCCACACGCGCGTATTGGTCCGGGAAGAGAATTTACTGGAACCCGAAAGCCGAAGCGATCCTTGACGAAGCGCCAAAATAGCGATGTAGGGGGAGCGTCCGATATATAATTCGTCCCATGAAGATGAGGAAGCCGAATTCCTTTGCGCCAATGCTTTTCGCAAAATCTGTTTGCTGTGGACAGGGGTTAGTGTGTGTTCTGGCGGCATTGTCGTTTCTGGCCTTGCCGGGGCTGGCACAGAACCAGCCTGTGCGCGTCATCGCGTTCGGCGCACATCCCGACGATTGCGACCTTGGCGCCGGAGGCCTCGCGGCCAAGTATGCCGCGCACGGGGACAAGGTGAAGTTCGTGTCAATCACCAACGGCGATGCCGGGCATCAGTCTATGAGTGGAGAAGCACTCGCCAAGCGTCGGCGCGCCGAGGCGATGGAGGCTGGGCGGCGCATCGGCATCGAATACGAAGTGCTCGATAACCACGATGGCAAGCTCCTGGCTACGCTGGAGGTCCGTGAGCAGGTTATCCGCGAAATCCGCCAGTGGAAGGCGGACATCGTCATTGCGCCGCGTCCCAATGACTATCATCCGGATCACCGATATATGGGAGTGTTGGTGCAGGACGCGTCCTACATGGTGATGGTGCCGGATTTGGTGACCGATACGCCGCCGCTCAGGCGGAATCCGGTTTTCATCTACTACAGCGATCGCTTCACGCTGCCGCAACCGTTTCGGGCTGACATTGTGGTGTCGATTGACGACGTGTTCGAGAAGAAGGTGAATATGTTGGACGCGCATGTGTCGCAGTTCTACGAGTGGCTGCCGTGGACGGAGGGACAGCTCGAGCAAGTGCCGAAGGATCCCGCGGAGCGAAAGAAATGGCTCGCGGCGGGGCCGTTGGCGTCGAGAAAGCTCCAGCCCAAGTGGCGGGAAGCTTTGCAGAAGCGGTACGGTGCACACGCGGATCAGATTCAGCATGTGGAGGCTTTTGAAATCACGGAATACGGCCATCAGCCAAGCGAAGAAGAGATTCGCAGGCTTTTCCCCTTTTTCCCCGACCACTGACAAGCCCTTGCGTCTGAGCGACCCGTGTGATTCCGCCAGACAGGCTCGGCTGCAAACGTGGAGAAGACGTGATGCGAAAGGCGCTATGTTTGATCTTCTTTCTAGTCTTCGCTTCCTCCAGTTGGGGGGCTCAAAACACTCCCGCTGTTCCAGAGTTGCCTCGCCTGAGTCTTGACAATTTCTCTCCCGGCATCCAGGAGCAGATTGGGGAAGCTTATTCCTACGTTCGCAGCCATCCAGGGGACGCCGCCGCGAGCGGACGGCTAGGTATGGTTCTTCAGACTTACGGCTTGTTACAAGAAGCAGCCGTGTGTTATCGGCGCGCCGGGCAACTCGAACCCAACGTTCTTCAGTGGGCTTATTATCTGGGAGTTGTTGAAGCGGATCAGGGCAAGTGCGACGGGGCCGCTTCCACTCTTCGCTTGGCGTTGCACATTGATCCCGACTATCTCCCCGCAAAATTGCGACTCGCCAACTGTCTGCTTGCCTCCGCGGAATGGGACACCAGCGGAAGATTGTATGCCGATATTGTGGAGCAGCACCCCGATAACGCCGACGCTTACTACGGTTTGGGGCGGGTCCGAGCTGCACGCCGCGACCTTGCGGGCGCGGCTGTGGCTTATCGCAAGGCGACTGAATTGTTTCCGGAGTTTGGCGCCGCGCGTTACGCTCTAGCGTTGACGTATCGCGCGCTTGGAAAAGCGGACCAAGCGGGCGAGCAGCTTCACCTCTATGAAAAGAACAAGGTTGGAGCCCCTCCGGCGGGGGATCCGCTGCTGGCTGAGGTCCACGCTCTCAATCGGAGCGCAACCTATCAGGTGCAATACGGCGCCGAATTGGAAAAACAAGGGAAGTTAGAGGAATCGGCGGCCGCGCACGAGAAGGCGCTGGAAATCGATCCACAATTGGTCCAGGCGCATATCAACTTGATCGAATTGTACGGGCGGTTAGGTCAATTCGAGAAGGCGGAGGAGCATTATCGCACGGCCATACGCCTCAATCCAGATTCGGCGGAGAGCTTCTATAATTACGGAGTGCTTCTTTTGAGCACCGACAAATTTCAATTGGCGGAGGACCCTTTCCGGAAAACCATCGAAATCAATCCTTATTACTCGGGCGCGCACAACAACCTCGGATATCTTCTGGAGCGCCGAAGCAGTTTTTCTGAAGCGGAGGCGGAATACCGGAAAGCCATCGAGAATAGACCTGCTGACCGCCAGGCGCACTTCAATTTGGGGCGAATTTTGGTGAATCAGAAAAAATACCTGGAGGGAATTCAGGAGTTGGAAAAGACGATTGAGCCAGAGGATGAGAACTCGCCGCGATATGTCTATGCGCTGGGTGCGGCGTTCGCGCGGTCCGGAGACCGTCAAAACGCCCTGCGCTATATTCGGCAGGCACGGGATGGTGCGGCAGCGCGTGGCCAGTCTGCCCTGCTCACCAGCATCGAGCGCGATCTGCGCGCCCTAGAAGCACCGGGAACGCCGCAGTGAAGATGCCAAAGCGGTATTCAAGGAATCTATTCCAAGCTGCGCATCAACGAAACGGATTTGGACGGCGCGATTTTCTGGGGGTCCTGCTCTCGGGGCTAGCGTGTGCAGCAAACGAGCTTGCCAGTCCCGTTTTCGACCTTCCTTCGCAGGTTCCACTCTTCCGCGAAGTCGCCGAGGAAGTCGGGCTGAAGTTCCACCATTTTACGGGCGCTAACGGCGAATACTACATGCCGGAAATCATGGGCGCCGGTGTAGCCCTCTTCGATTACGACAACGACGACGACCTGGATGTGTATGTGATTCAGGGCACGGCGTTCGATCCTACTCAAGACGCGCGGCGCGCGAAGTTTCCCCCTGCGCCGGGATGGAGGCCGGGCAACCGCCTGTTCAAGAATCTGCTTAGCGAGACCGGAAAGCTCAAATTCGTGGATGTCACAGAAAAAGCTGGAGTCGGCCATGTCGGCTACGGCATGGGGGTCGCGATCGGAGATTATGATAATGATGGCTTCCAAGACCTGTACGTCACGAATCTCGGGAGCAACGTTCTCTATCACAACAATGGCGACGGCACGTTTACCGACGCGACGGCAAAGGCCGGTGTGGATGACCCGCGCTGGAGCACGAGCGCGGCGTGGGTTGATTATGACCGCGACGGGCGCCTCGACCTTTTTGTTGCGAATTATTTGGATTTCACCGTAAGGGGAAACAAGCACTGCTATGCGCCGACCGGTGAGCGGGATTATTGCACGCCGAAGATGTACCAACCGGTGCCGGCGCGCCTGTTCCACAATCGCGGCGATGGGACGTTTCAAGATGTCACCGAAGCGGCGGGAATTGCCGCCGCTGTGGGCCCCGGTCTCGGGATCGTTTGCGCCGATTTCAACGGTGACGGGTGGCCGGACATTTACGTCGCCAATGACGGCGCCGCCGCTCATCTCTGGATCAACCAGCGAAATGGAACGTTTAAGGAGACGAGCCTACTGTCGGGGACGGCCTATAGCGTCGATGGGCTGCCGCAGGCAGGCATGGGCGTGGCTACGGGCGATTTTGACGGTGACGGCGACCAGGATATTTTCAAAACCAATTTGACCAATGAAGGCGCCAACCTCTACGTCAACGATGGTCATGGAAACTTTAATGATGCCTCAGCGGAATTTGGGCTGCTGCTGCCGACGTTTCCCTACACGGGTTTTGGCACGGAATGGTTTGACTACGACAATGACGGCCGCCTTGACTTGTTTATCGCCAACGGCGCAGTGAATCGACTCGAATCATTGCGGGGAAGCGCGTACCCGTTTGGCCAGCCGAATCAGCTGTTTCACAACGAGGGTGAAGGGAAGAAATTCCGGGAGATGACGGGAGTCGCAGGCCCGGCGTTTGCCGCGACTGAAGTGAGCCGCGGCGCGGCATTCGGAGACATTGATAATGATGGAGCCGTAGATATTGTGGTAGCGAATAACAACGGCCCTCTGCGGCTTTTGCTGAATCAGAGTCGTTCCTTGAATCGCAACCACTGGCTGGTTGTTCGGTTGGAGGCAAATCACGGGAATCGCTATGGGATTGGCGCGCTGGTTGAGCTGCGACAGAAGGGGAGAAAACTCCTGCGTCGTGCGCATACGGATTCGAGCTACCTGAGTGCGAACGACGCCCGCGTTCATTTCGGACTGGGAGAAGATCCGAAGATTGAAGATCTAATTGTTTGCTGGCCCGACGGGCAGCAGGAAGCGTGGGACAAGATTCAAGCAGATCGAATCGTCACGATCCGTCAGGGAACCGGCCGCAGCATCCGAAGTTAGGCGTAACATTCAGAGCGATGCCTCCGCAGCAAAGATTCTAGGCCGCTTCAGATCCCTCAGGTGGACTCTCGATTTGCGTGCCGCGCCGGGACAATCTGGAAAGGGACTCGATCATGAATCGCGGTGGTTTCAAAGTGGGGATTTCGAAGTGTTTTTCCAACGCTATCGAGCCGGCTCCCAGGACGCTAGCTTCACTCAATTTTCCGAAAAGGATGGGCATGTTCTTCGTTGAGTAGCTCAAGGCCTGCCTTTTCACTACCTTGATCACTTGGTCGAGCAGACCTTGTCCTGCAAGCTTCAGCCGCTGATCGAGAACCAGAACCGAAGGATTGAAGAGATTCACGAGGTTGGCCAGGCCCAGTCCCAGGTAATTCGCTGCCTGCTCAACGATGGCGGCGCAAGCCTTGTCGCCGGCTTTTGCTGCGCTCAGAATCATCCATCCGGAAACGTTCGCAGGATTGCCGCCGGCGAGCGCCAAGACTTCAGAGCCACCTCCATCCGCAATGGCTTTTTGGATTCTCGTTTGGATCGCGGCTGCTCCAGCGATCGCTTCCAG
>MNEA01000024.1 GCA_001917435.1 Acidobacteria bacterium 13_2_20CM_2_57_6 | reverse complement strand
ATAAGTGAGATCAACGTCGGCGGCCTTCCCAGTAATCCTCGAACCTACCGCTGAGTCGGCAGCAACGGAGGGCAATGATGGCGTTGGCTCCGCGCACGGTCCAGAACATGCCCGATTGTTTGAGCCGAGTCCCAATGATCGTTTTGCACCCGGCTTCGATCACACCGGAGCCGACGAACAGTTTCTGCCGGCGAAACTTGAGATAGCGCATGCGTTCGGTATTCGTCTCAAAATAGTCCGCTTCGGTGCGGATCTGCTTTGCCAACTCCGGATGGGAAGTAGCCAGAGAGCGCAGTGAGGCGACCAAGCTTTCCATTTTACCGTTGTCCAGTTTGTCCTGCTTGGTCATCATCCAGCGCCTCTGGCGGGGAGCATCGTTGGGGTAGAGTTTGGCCGCGAGTTCCCACAGGTGCTGGCGCGCATGATACAGATCCACGATCTGGATGGCGTCGGGGAAGTGCAGCTGAACGATGTTCCAGATCCATTCGGCGCCATCTCCGATCACCACTTTCTTCTCCGCGCGAGCCCAACCCCGGTGCCCAGCCTCGGTATAAAGACGTAGACCGAATTCTTCGGCGGTCTCGATGGCTCCCACGTAGGTGGTGGAACCTTCCTCGCGCACGGGCCGGCCGTCCCGATCTACGGTGGTCTGCCTGAACACACAGCCCAGCTTGGCTTCGCGCGTGTGCGCGGGCTGGCCATCCCGCTTGCCGGCCCGCCCTTCGGTTTCCGCACGGACCATGGGAACGCCCGTGCCGTCCATCTGCACGTAGAGGATAGGGATGCGCTGCCCCATCGCCATAGGCAATTCCAGTTGCATCGCCCGCTGCATGTTTTCTGCCTGGCGAGCAGCGATATCTTCTCCGATGGCCTCGGCGGTTCGCTCGACGGCCTTAGTGGTGACCGAGAGGCCGGCCAGCAGGTGCATCTGCTCGCGACCATGATCGAAGGGAGCTTCATGGCCCACCACCGCTAACATGCGTCGCACGCCAGGAGAAAGCTCCGTGCCTTCCACATCCAGTTCTCGATCAGCCGGGAATTGTCCCTGATGGCAGTCTGGGCATAGGTAATACGGGCGTTGTAGTTCCACCCACCCCACGGCGGTCAGCACCGGTTTGGAACGTAATTCCAAGTAGTGGGCCGCAGAACCGCAGGGACAAGGAAGCCGGCGCTGCTCGAGGCCCGGTGGATCGAACCGCAGCAATGCGCTTAGCGCGGCGGCTCCTGCCTGGTGCATAGCGGAACGAATGGCCATCTCGACCGCTTCTAGGTCCAGCCCCCGCTGGTTGCGGTGTTCGCCGAGGATAAGCTGCAGCAGATGCTCTACTTCGCGGATGATTTCCTGCTGGATCGCTTCCGCCGTTTTTTTTCCTGGGCACTCTGCTCCTGCCCTTCGACCGGGCGCAGACGACAGATCTTCTGGTTAACTTCCACCAGGTCATGAGTGAGCGCCTGAAATCGGCGAAAGGCGGCGATCTCCTTTTCCACCTTGCGCACTGCTGCCAGGGAAGACAAGGTTTGCGTAACGGTTTTGCCGCTCATCTTGTGGGTCAGTTGAACTTGGGGGCCGTGGCCAGCATCAGTGGGCTTGGCACAATGACAATTGGGCTTGCCGCAGCGGCGGTGGACGCGGGTGACTGAGCCCGGCTGGAAGTCGCCGAGCTGGGAAACCTGTCGCAGCAAATCGCCTCTGAGGTTGAGCAAATTGGGTAAGGTATCGGACATAGGGAAGGCTCCTTTATGGTACAGGCAGATATCTGTAAGTATATAATACTTTCAGATACAGACCGCAAAAAAGGAGACCTGCAGTACCCTCATCCTAATGTCGTGCACCGGTGCGAACCTGCCGAATTGACGCCACTGCTTTGCCCCTCGTATAGTCGAAGATTACTCTGAACGGCCTACATGCGCCTAGAACAGGCGGGCCAAGGCCCGCTGCTGGTTGGGAGAAATGTATCGGATGGCTCGCGAGATAGCAAAAGCATATGAACCGCAGCAAATCGAGCCGCAGTGGGCAGACTTCTGGGTGAAGGAAGCGCTGTTCCAAGCGGATGCGAATGCGCCCGGGCCCGTGTTTTCGATCGTCATTCCCCCGCCGAACGTGACGGGATCGTTGCACATCGGGCACATGTTGGAGCACACAGAAATCGACATTCTCACCCGTTGGTACCGGATGCGTGGATACAACACCTTGTACCTACCGGGTACTGACCACGCAGGGATCTCCACGCAACGCGTGGTGGTGAAGTACTTAATGGATCTG
This sequence comes from Acidobacteria bacterium 13_2_20CM_2_57_6, assembly GCA_001917435.1. Classification (GTDB taxonomy): domain Bacteria; phylum Acidobacteriota; class Terriglobia; order Acidiferrales; family UBA7541; genus Acidiferrum. Next base: position 33,365 of record MNEA01000024.1, on the reverse strand, counting down.
GGTATTGACTACCACAAACTTGGACGGGACGAATTTGAAAAACAGGTTTGGAAATGGAAAGAGGAGGCAGGCAGCCAAATCACTCAGCAGATGAGGGGAATTGGGGAAAGTTGTGACTGGTCGAGGGAGAAGTTCACGTTGTCGCCGGAAATGTCGCGCGTGGTGCGCGAAGTGTTTGTGCGACTGTACGAAGAGGGATTGATTTACCGGGAAAAGCGATTGGTGAACTGGTGCCCGGTTTGTTTGACGGTGCTCAGCGATCTAGAGGTGGTGCACGAAGAGCGGCAGGGGCACCTGTGGCATATCAAATATCCCGTGGCAGGGAGGAAAGAGTTACTCGTGGTGGCCACGACGCGGCCGGAAACGATGCTGGGAGACACGGCCGTGGCGGTGAATCCAGAAGACGAACGGTACAGGCATCTCGTTGGCAAGAAAGCGCTGCTGCCGTTGATGAATCGGGAAATTCCGATTATCGCGGACGCGATGGTGGACCGCGAGTTTGGGACCGGGGCGGTGAAAATCACGCCGGCGCACGATCCAAACGACTTCGAAGTGGGCCGGCGTCACAAATTAGCGGAAATCGACGTAATGACGGACGACGGCAAAATGAACGCAGCGGCCGGCGCGTACGCAGGGATGGACCGGTTCGAGGCACGGAAAAAAATTGTTGCGGACTTGAAGGCGCTGGGCCTCTTGGAAAAAATCACCGAGCACACGAATGCCATCGGTTTGTGTGAACGCAGCAAGACGATTGTGGAGCCGCGGGCTTCGACGCAATGGTTTTGCAGAATGAAGCAGCTGGCGGAGCCTGCCATCACGGCCGTGGAGCGAGGCGAAATTCAGATCGTGCCGGACAACCGGCGCGAGGAATATTTCAATTGGATGAGGAATATCCGCGATTGGACGCTGTCGCGGCAACTATGGTGGGGGCACCGGATTCCGGCCTGGTACTGCAAGGAGCACAAACACGTCACCGTGGCGCGCGAGAAGCCTGTGAAGTGTCGAACGTGCGGGTCGACGAATCTCGAGCAGGATTCGGATGTTCTGGATACGTGGTTCAGTTCGGGATTGTGGCCATTCTCGACACTCGGGTGGCCGGAAGAAACGGCTGATTTCAAGAAATACTATCCGACAAGCCTGCTGATCACCGGATACGACATCCTGTTTTTCTGGGTGGCGCGGATGATCATGATGGGAATTCATTTTACAGGCAAAGCTCCCTTCCGCGCCGTTTATCTGCACTCGCTGGTGCGCACCGGGAGCGGCGAGAAAATGTCCAAGTCCAAAGGGACGGGACTGGATCCAGTGGCGTTGAACCAGCAGTACGGAACGGATGCGATGCGGTTTTGCCTGGCGTCGATGGCCGCACCGGGGACGGACATTATTCTTTCTGATGATAAGCTCGCCAGCGCACGAAATTTCGCGAACAAAATATGGAATGCGGCGCGATTTTTGTTCGTGAATCTGGACAAGTTTGCGGAGCGTGGAGCGAAGCTGGAAGAATTGGCGGCGCCGGACGTGCGCGTGAAAGCGCCGTATGCCTATCATGGCGTTGTTCCGCTCGTGGATGGATGGATGTTTGCCCGGCTGGCGGCGACGGTTGAGTTGGTTAATGACGCACTGACGAATTACCGGTTTCACGAGGCGGCTCAGGGTGTTTACCAATTCTTCTGGGGAGACTTCTGCGACTGGTACATCGAGTGGGTGAAGCCGGAACTGCAGAGCGCGGACAGCGAGCGAGCGACCGTGGCATGGAAGAATTTGTTCGCCGCGTTCGACGCCGCGCTGCGGTTGCTGCATCCGTTCATGCCGTTCCTGACGGAGGAGCTATGGCACCAATTGCCACAAAAGGCGGGCGCGAAATCGATCGCTCTGGGGCAATTTCCAGAGGTGCTTGCCCATTGGAAAAACAAAGACGCCGTGTGTGAGGCTGACGCGATCCAGGAAGTGGTTACGACGCTTCGCAACATTCGAGCGGAACTGAAGCTTGATCCCAAGAGAAGAGTGGCGGCGGATTTCTCCACAAGCGATTCGGGAATGGGCGAGTTGGTTCAAGCGAACCGCGGGGCGATTGAGAGATTTGCGGTTTTGACCGAACTTCGCGCGGCTGCACGCGGGCAGTTCGATGGTAAGGGCGGCGGCGCGGTGCGCTCCACTGCTAAATTTGACGTGCGCATCGCGTATTCCGACACTGTGGATCCTGCGGTGGAGAAGACGCGGCTGAAGAAAGAGATCGAAGGGTTGCAGAAGGCCATCGAGTCAAAGGAACGACAGCTCGGGGATAAGACATTTCGCAGCCGTGCGCCAGAGAAAATCATTAAAGGGCTGGAAGCCACGCTCGGCGAGCAACGCATTGAGCTGCAAAAGTTGAAGGCTCGCCTGTCGCAGCTTGAAGAAGGTTCGTAGTTTTTTGGGAACTCATGGACTGGAATTCTCGCTATATTGATGATCTTGTGCGTCGCGCACTGGAAGAAGATATCAGCACCGGGGACGCCACGACCTCGGCAGTGGTACCGCCACGGGCGTCGGCGCGGGCTAAAATCCTCGCCAGACAAACGCTCGTTTGCGCGGGTTTGCCACTCGCCGAGAAGATCTTCCGCGCGCTGGATCCGGAAATACGCGTCACCTTCCCGCACAATGACGGATCGTTTGTAGAACCTGGCGCGGAGATCGTGCAGATCAAGGGAAACGCCCGGGCGATCCTCACGGGCGAGCGAACGGCGCTGAATTTTCTCGCTCATCTTTGCGGAGTTGCCACGCTGACGCGGCGCTTTGTGGAACAACTGGCGGGCACGAAGACGCGCATCCGGGATACGAGGAAAACGACTCCTGGATTGCGGGCGCTGGAAAAGTATGCAGTGAAGACGGGTGGCGGCAGCAACCATCGTTTCGGGCTCTATGATGCAATTCTGCTGAAAGAGAATCACATCGCGCTGGCCGGGGGAATCAAGGCGGCGCTGGACAAAGCGCATACCTATGTTTCGCCGAAGACGCCACCACCGCGGGCGGCCAGCGCCTACGATGCGGCCGGACTGGACCCGGAGGTCGTCGGCCCGGGACCCTTGCCGGTGCAAATCGAGGTTCGCAACCAAAGAGAAATGCTTGAGGCGCTAGGGGCCGGCGCGGAGGCAGTGCTGCTGGACAATATGCCAGTGGAACGCGCAGCGGAATGCGTAAAGATGGCGCGCGGGATGCGCCCAGAATGCGTGATCGAAATTTCCGGAGGGATCACACTGGACAACGCGCGAGCGTATGCTGAGACCGACGCCGATTTTCTTTCTTCCGGGATGCTCACGCACTCGGCGCCTGCGGCAAACCTCAGCTTGCTTGTGGACAGCATCGAGGGAACGTAAGCTTAGGCGGCGCGAAGGGACGCAGCAAAATCCCGATGACTCAAGAATCCTTACCAGGCACGACCGACCGGCGGCTGGCCGGTTTGCTGACGTTGCTGGCGGAAAATGCCACTATCGTGATCAGCGGCGCGCGAATCGCGAAAGAGATCGGCGTCTCGCGATCGACAGTGTGGCGATGGGTGGAACGGCTGCGCGGGCTGGGCGTGAAAGTGAAAGGCCAGCCGGCCACGGGATATTTTCTGGAGCAAGTCCCCGACATCCTGACACCGGACATACTGAAGCAAAGGCTGAAAGGCAGCCTTTTCGGGAAACGCATCTTTCATTTTTTCAAGACGGATTCGACGAATCGCGTGGCGCTAGAATTAGGTCATGCCGCAGAGCCGGAGGGTGCGGTGGTGCTGGCGGAAGAACAAACCGCGGGGCGCGGAAGAGCGGGACGCAAGTGGCATTCCGAGCGCGCGGTGGGAATTTATGTGACGCTGCTTCTTCGGCCAAAGCTGGCGCCGGTGCAGGCTCCGCTGCTGACCATGATGGCAGGACTCTCCGCGCATTCCGCGGTGCAAGCAGTGACGGGGCTGACCGTAGACCTGAAGTGGCCGAACGACCTGCTTATTCGAGGCAAAAAAGCGGGTGGAATCCTGACGGAGATGCACGCGGAGCCGAATCAAGTCCGATTTGTGATTGTGGGAATCGGTCTGAACGTGAATCAGGAAAAATTTCCCGGCGAGCTTGCGACTCTTGCGACTTCCCTTCGGGCGGAAACGGGCAAGCCACAATCACGCATGGAACTGTTGGTGCGGTTGCTGCGTGAATTCGAGAGTGATTACAATCGATTCGTACGCGAAGGCGTGGGCAGCGTAATTACGCGCTTCGAGTCAGTATCGAGTTATGCGAAAGGCAAGCGCGTGCGCGTAGCAAACGGAACGGAATGCTACTCCGGTACGACGGCGGGGCTTGGGCCCGAAGGATTGCTGCAGGTGGAACGGGAAGATGGACAAATCACGACGGTGATTTCGGGCGACGTCACGGAGGCACGCTAGATGCTGCTGACCATTGACGTGGGGAATACGAACTCCGTGCTAGGCGTTTTTCGCGGCGAAGAACTAATCGCAAACTGGCGTTTGACGACAGCGCGGGAGCAGACGACTGATGAATATGGTGTGCTGACACGGAATTTGTTCACCCTGGCAGGCCTGGACCGGGACGCTATCACTGGAGTGATTATCAGCTCGGTGGTGCCGCCGGTGAACCGGACACTGGCGGAGATGTCGAGAGTCTATTTTGGGAAGAAGGCGCTGTTTGTAGAAATGGGCGTGAAGACCGGGATGGCCGTGCTAGTAGACAATCCGTCAGAGGTTGGCGCGGACCGGATTGTGAACGGCGTGGCGGCGTTTCATCAGTACGGCGGGCCGTGCATCGTGGTGGATTTCGGGACGGCAATCACCTTCGACGTGATCTCGGCGAAGGGCGAATACGTCGGCGGGGTGATCGCGCCGGGATTGGGGATTTCGTCGGAGGCGCTGTTTGCGCGCGCGGCGCGGCTGCCGCGCGTGGAGATCAAGGATCCTGGGAAAGTGATCGGAACGAGCACCGTTACGCACATGCAGGCGGGCTTGTACTACGGCGCAGTGGACATGGTGGACGGAATGCTTGCGCGGATTAAGAAAGAAATAGGGGAAGACGCGACGGTTGTTGCGACCGGCGGACAGGCGAGGCTTGTGTCGAAAGGGTCGAAACAGATCCAGCACACCGATGAATTCCTCACTCTGACGGGGCTGCGATTAATCTGGGAGAAAAACCAACCTGCGGACCATGGCAAGAGCGCAGCAGCGACGCCAGCAAGGAAGGCACAGAGTTAAGTTGTGCCTAGGGGCGGTTTAGGTTGGATCGAAGCTCACTAGTGGGAATTCCGGGGCGCCGCCCGAACAAAATGGAAGGCTGGAACTACTTCAACTACTTCACGGAAATCGAAGAGTATTTTTGGAAGAAACGCGGGGCGCATCTGCTGGTATCGCCACTAGACTGGGCGATCATGGAAACGTGGCAAAAAGCCGGGGTGCCGCTGGAAGCCGCGCTGAAAGGAATCGACAAAGCATTTGAGAGCTATCAGAGGTCGCGGCGGGGAGCTGGCAAGCCGCTGAAGAACTTGGCGTACTGCACGGACGCTGTACTGGAAGCCGCGGAAGAGCAACAGGAAGCGGCTGCAGGAAGCGCACCGAAAGTTGTTCCTAAGGCGGCCAGCGAAGCGTTTTCGCGAGATGAATTGAAGGTCTATTTTGCGAAGAATGCCATTCGCTTAAAACATGCAGCCGAAAGAGCTTTGGCGCAACAGCCGGAGATCGCCAGCCGTTTGACGGAAATTGCGAATTCGCTGGAGTCCACCACAGATATCCTCGACACGCCGGGGACGTTGGATTTGGAGGATTTGGAGCGGCGGCTGACGATTCTGGACGAGAAGATACATGCACTGTTGACCAGCCATGCGCCGGAAGAACTTATACTCAAGATAAGGCGCGAGGTGGACGGTCAACTCGCGAGTTACAGGCGGAAGATGAAAGCGGAGCAACTGGCAATGGTTGAAAAGCAGTATGTGCAGAAGCGGCTGTTGGAAGAGTTTGGAATTCCGCGCCTGAGCCTTTTCTACGTGTCCTAGCGCAGACCGGCCAACTGCTTCGTCTTCCGGAAACAAGGTAGGCGGACTCAGCTCCGTCTGCAGCGGCCTTTCGTAAAACAGGACAAAACTAATGGCTGATGAGTTAAGATTATCGATTGAGAAGCTCATTTACGGTGGTGACGGCTTGGCGCATGCCGATGGAAATACGGTTTTTGTGCCTTACGTCTTGCCTGGGGAAGAAGTACGCGCAAACGCGAAATCGCGAAAGAAGAAATTAGTCTGGGCGGAACTGCTGGAAGTAATGTCTCCCGCGAAGGAGCGCGGGAAAGCAAAGTGCGCACATTTTCAGAAATGCGGAGGCTGCCATTACCAGCACATTCCGGCCACGGAACAAGTAAGGCTCAAGAAGGAGATTTTGCGGGAGACGCTTTCGCGGCTGGGCGGAATCTGGTGGGAGGGAACGATTGTGGAGCATTCCGCCGCACCTTACGGCTATCGAAACCGCGCGCAGTGGGCAGTGAGAAGCGGGATGCCCCGCGCGCTTGGATACTTCCTTCCGGAAAGCACAGTGATCGTGCCGATCGACGAATGCCCGGTGCTTTCGCCACGCCTTGCGCGCACCTTCGCGAAGCTTCAAGACATGGCGCGTTCCGGCACATTACCCGCGGGAATCCAAGAGATCGAAGCCTTTGCCGACTCAGCGGACCAGAAGATAGCGTTGAACGTGGCGTTTGAAAAATTCTCCAAGTCTGCGGCAGAACTGGCATCCGCTTTCCGAACGGCTCTGCCAGAAATCGAGAGTTTGCTGCTCTTGGACCAAAAGAAAGATCGCTTTGAATTGACGGGGCCTGGCTACTTGACGCACGAAGCCGACGGATTCAAATACCGGGTCAGTCATCTTTCATTCTTTCAAGTAAACCGCTTCCTAATCGAGGATTTGCTGAAAACCGTGACGGCAAATGCGCAAGGCAAGGTGGCGCTGGATTTGTATTCGGGAGTTGGATTTTTCACATTGCCGCTGGCAAAGATGTTCGAGAAAGTGGTGAGTGTGGACGCCAATCTTGCCGCCACGCGAGATCTCTATGTCAACGCCGAGATCGCCGGCGTCAAAATCGTATCGCACAACGAACACGTAGAAGAGTTTTTGAAAAAAACGGACGAGAAACCAGACATTGTGATCCTTGATCCGCCCAGAGCAGGGCTGGGCGCGGAAGCCGCGGAGAAACTCGCGGAGCTTGGCGCCAAAGAGATTGTGTACCTTTCGTGCGATCCTTCCACCCTGGCCCGTGATTTGGCCGTATTAACGAACTCGCCCCGCAAACCGAAAGAAATCACCGGGCCGAGCATCCGTTACAAAATCGCGGAGATGCACCTCTTCGACCTGTTCCCGCAGACATTTCACATCGAAACGTTCGTAAGGCTGCGAAAAACGGCATGAGGCTGCCGGCCGTAGCGATCGCCGCGGCATTTACCAGCGGCATCGCGTTCGGCCTGCATCCTGCGGTGGCGAGAAATGCCTCTTCTCACATTCTTCGTTTTTCTTTTTTCATTGCGATAGCTGTTCTCATTCTGACCGGAATCAATTCTGCTGCCGAGAGACGCCGAAAAACAGGTTGAGCGTGAAATTCTTTCCGAGAATAGCGCCGAGGCAATGCGCGCCGATGTGCTTAAAATCGGGCATCACGGAAGCAAGAATTCGACGATGCCTGAATTCCCGGCGGCGGTGCAACCGCGGGTAGGAATTATTTCCGCTGGTGAGAACAACCCGTACGGACATCCCGGTCCGGAACTTCTCGAACGATTGGAGAATGCGGGCATTCGGGTCTTGAGGACGGATCGAGACGGCGCGGTGCAAGTCATGACGGATGGCCAGCAGCTGGAGATCAGCTGCTTTGTTGCATGCCCCAGTGCCGTAAACGCGGCCCCTTCAGCGGAGGCGCCAGATCGCAAGCAGGACCAGGAGAAGAAATAAAAAGCCAACGGCGGCCTGCCATTCGTGATTCTTTTTGTACTGGACAATGGAGAACGAACCGGCGGAGTCTCCAGACAATTTCGCGGCGGTTAGGCGCGGAATAAAGAGCGGGACGGAGCGAGCGTACTCTTCATAAGATGCGCCGTGGCGGAGGCAAAGCTCGTTCACTTCCCGCTGCATTACGATGGAATAAAACACCGCGAAGTAGATCATCAGGATTAAGCCGGAGATCCACGTGCAGGTGGCAATTCCGGCGCCAAGGGCCAGGATGGCGCTGCCGAGATAAAGCGGATTTCTGGTGTGCGCGTAAGGACCTGTGACGGTGAGGACTTCCTGTTTATGAAGATAACCAGCAGCGTACGCACGTAACCACAGACCAACGATTCCTGTCAGGGCGCCGAGCACAATGCTGCGAGGAGTGGGCCGCGAGAAATACAGAACTGCTACGGCAAGCGGATAGCCAAGGCGAACACGCCAACGCACAAAAAAACTGCCGGTGGCACTCATCGTCGAGACTCAAGTTGTCGGCGAACGGCATCGAAAACGGCGTCGACATCGATTTCCAGAATAGAAGGCGCGGCCTGGTCGCCCCTTTTGTAGGTGGTCACTGCATGCGGACTGCGCAAGACAATGTCAACCGGAGAAACTTTGCCAGAAGGGCCGCCTGGGCGATAGGGGCCGTTACGCGCCGGATCCGTCGGGCCAAAGATGGCGACGGCGGGCGTTCCAAGAGCGACGGCCAGATGCAGTGGGCCGGTGTCACCACCGACGATGCAGGCCGCATTGCGGAGAAGAGCCATGAGCTGAGTGAGGGACCCATTGTAAGCGATGGGGTCAGCCTTGCCACTCGCCGCTTTGACCGCGGAGGCGAAGTCCTCTTCACCCGGGCCATAGTTCAGTACGCAACGCAGTCCCAGAGTGTCAGCCATTCTCTGGCACAGCGCACCGTAGCGATCCGGCGGCCAGCACTTCGAGCGCCAGCCGCCAGCGGGGCTCAATACAACGTAGCGTTCAATGGAGAATCCTCGCAGAAGCCGCAGTACGAAGACTTCTTGAATGGACGGCACCGAGAGCGTGACGGGCACAACGCCGTTGCGGGCCCCTGCCCGCTGTGACAATTCCCCGTTCTGATCGACGATGTGAGTTTGGGTGCACTGGACGGGATCGGTGTAAAGGACTGGCACCCCGAATTCACGAACTGTTTGGGACGAGAATCCGATTCTGCGTGGAACGCCGCCTAAGAATGGCAGCGACGCGGACTTCCACAGCCCTTGGTAATCGATTGCCGCCGAGAACTTTCTTTTGCGGATTCGTCCGATAATTTCGCGTAGGGATTGGTACGAGCGAGTTTCTGTCTCCCAGATTTCCGTCGCGAGTTCGCTGCTCTCAACCAGGGCTTTCCAGCGGGGATGCGTCAGCCAAAGGATTTCGGCTTCTGGGAACGATTCGCGCAAGCCGGCGACGGCGGGAAACGTGTGGACGATATCTCCCAGGGAACCGAGACGCACAGTCAGGAAACGCGGCTCAGGCATGCGGCGCCTTGCGAATGGAATCCAGAAGTTCCCGTGTGGAGTGATCCTTGGGATCACCCACGATAACCACGCGAATGCCAAGCCGCCTAGCGACGGCACGTTCTGGCACGGTCTCGAGCGTGTAATCGGTGCCCTTCGCGTGGACGTGTGGCAGCAATTCTTCCAGAAGACGTTCCACGTTGGGTTCAGCGAAGATCACAACATAATCCACGCAGCGAAGTGCGGCAACAAGCCAGGCACGCGCGTTTTCTTCAAGGATGGGGCGACCCGGGCCTTTGAGATTGCAGACGCTGGAATCGGCATTCACACCAACGACGAGAACGTCGCCTTCGCACCGGGCGCCTTCGAGATAGCGAATGTGTCCAACATGAAGCGTATCAAAACATCCGTTTGCAAAAACGATGCGCTGGCCGTGGCGCTTGTGTTCGGCAAGCTTTTCGCGCAGTTCTTCCCTCGCGACGATCTTGGAATCCGCCTCGCGCATGACTTAAGAAGCGGCTCCGGATGCCTCGCCGCGGATGGCGTCGAGGAGTTCCGCGCGCGAAATCGTGGCCGTGCCACGTTTCATAACCACCAGGCCTCCAGCGATGTTGGCAATATGTGCCGCTTCCAGTGGGGATGCTCCGCAGGCGAGCCCCAAAGTATATGCGGCAAGGACGGTGTCGCCCGCGCCGGTGACGTCCACGGCTTGGTCACTACCGTGAACGGGGATCTGCATGAAGCAATCACCTGGCTCGAAAAGAGCCGCGCCGTGCCGTCCGCGTGTGACTAGGAGCGATTGCAATCTCATTTCGGAAAGAGTTGCGCGGCCCGCGCGCGCCAGCTCGCCGGCGTCTCGGCCAATGGAGGTGTGGTGCTCCGCTTCAAGTTCGGCCTCGTTTGGCGTACCGGCAGTGATACCTGCCTTCGCGTAGCGGTGCAGATGGTATCGCGCGTCGAGGGTAACGGGCAGCTCGTTCCTGCGCCCGCTGGAGGCTTGCTGCACCAGTTCGGGAGTGGCGACTCCAAAACCATAGTCCGAAACAGCCAGAGCATGGGCCTTGCGCAGGCCTGCGGCAAGCCGTTGATGGAGTTTCTTTCGAATGGCATCGGGCGGAGGTGATTTCGGTTCGTAGTCAACGCGCAGAACCTGTTGCCCCACGGTATGCGCCCACCCGGCGAGAAAGCGGCTCTTGGTCGGCGTCGTCCAGCCTCTCACACGAAGGATTCCGGAAACATTGACGCGAAGGCGACGGAAATGAGCGATCAACGCGTCTCCGGCGGCGTCATCGCCCACCGCAGTGATGGGCAGGACGCGAGCCCCGAGCGAGGCGAGGTTGTTGGCAGCGTTGGCGCCGCCGCCAGGAACAATGTGCGATTCCCGATGCTTGAGGATGAGCACTGGGGCTTCGCGCGAAACACGCGAGATTTCGCCATACTGGAATTCGTCCGCGACGAAATCGCCAAGGAGGACAATCGTTTTTGTGTTGAACTGTTCGACGCACTCGCGAAGCGCGAGAAGGTCGACCGAAGTTGATGCTGGCTCTTGCGACCGCGGACGCTTCATTTGTGCTGCCTCAGTATCCAGTCTGCCGCTTGCGCGAGGTCTTCAGCGACAAAATCAGGCTGCACGGGCCACTTTGCCGAGTGCCAAGCGAGTTCACCTTCACCATAGCCAGTACGGACGAGGATGCTACGCGCGCGCGCGTTTCGCGCAAGTTCCATGTCGCCATAACGATCGCCAACTACAAAAGAGCGCCGCAAGTCGAGCACATGCTCAGAAGCCGCACGTTCCAGCATGCCGGTTTTTGGCTTGCGGCACTCACAATTGTCGGCCGCAGTGTGCGGACAATAATAGATTGCATCAACTCTCGCGCCTCCCTTGACCAGTTGCTGGGTCATCAAATCGTTGACCGCATGTACGAGAGATTCCGGAAAGTAACCGCGACCGACGCCAGACTGATTGGTTACGACAATAACGGGCAAGCCCGACTCGTTGAGCCGATGAATGGCAGCCGGGACAAAGGGAAACATACGAAACCGGCTCACGTGATTCAAGTAACCTACTTCCTCGACAATCGTTCCGTCGCGATCAAGGAAAACAGCGGGGCGCAACGCCGACTGCTCAGGCAAGCTGCACCCTAACCGACGACAACCAGGACCTTGCCGCAGCATCCACCATGTCAGCTGTGATTGTGGTCATGCATCGATGGTCGGTCGGACAACGACGGAGAAAACACGGGCTGCAGTACGGCTTTTGCTGAACGATGCTGCAGTGCGGCGTAACCGGAGCCGTGCCGTATGGATCGGTTGGGCCAAAAATGGCAACGATAGGGAGGCCGACAGCGGCGGCGACATGCATAGCACCGGAGTCGTTGCCGATGAAAAGATGGCACTGCGACAGCAGTGCAGGCAGATCGGCAATCCCAGTTTTCCCGGTGAGGTCAATTGGCGGCCGGCTCATTTCGGCAGCGATTGCCGCAGAGACGGTCGCCTCGGCAGCGGTCCCAAAGAGGATTACATCGGCACCAGTTTCCCTTTGCAAGCGATTCGCCACATCCGCAAAACGCGAAGGCGGCCAGCACTTCGCCGATCCGTACGAAGCGCCAGCTCCGATTGCAGTCCGCAGCGCGCCTTGGCGAACGCCGTATTTGCGAAGAAATTCATCGGCACTCTGCCGCCTTGCTTCTGAAACGTGCAGACCGATGAACGATTCGTCCTGTACGGAATCCAGCCAGCCCGCGCGACGTAGCAGTTCCAGGTAATAAAACTTTTCATGCGCCGGAATTTCCCCTTGCCGGGGAGGAGGCACGGCTTGGGTCAGAAGGAAGCTGCGGCCGTCGCGCGCGTAACCAACGCGTTCAGGAATATTGGCGCGCCAGACCAGCCAAGCAGCATCAAACGCGTTTTGCAGCAGCAAGGCCATGTCAAACCTCTGCGCGCGAAGCTCAGCCGCCAACCGCTCGCGGCCGGAAAACCCCCCGTGCAAGCCTTTCGGATCGTACGGAATCAGTTGATTGCAGATTTCTTGATCGCGATAGATATCCGCGACGTAGGGCCGTCCCACGATCGAGATTTCCGCGTCAGGAAAACGCTTGCGGATTGCACGCAGCGCAGGCAGGGCCATGATAGCGTCCCCCACCCAGTTCGTGGCGCGTATTAGAATCTTCACGCGGCCGCTCCCGCACCGATTGCCAAAGTTTGTTGCAGTACATTGTGGAAATCAGCCTCGGGTGCTACTACCAGATCGATTACAGCGACGTAGAGCGGAACTTCATCGAACATGACACTGCTCAGATTCTGCGCATCTTTTTCCGTCGTCACAAATGCGTCGGCACCCACACGTTTCCCAGCCTGCTTGACTGCTGAAATGTCCCGCTGGGTGTAGCGATGATGATCGGGAAAAATGGCTTGGCTGCAAACGGTAATCCCCCAATTCCCGAGATCGCGGAAGAACGCATTCGGATTGCCGAGACCGCAGAACGCAAAAAATGGGCCGGCGCCGATTTCGTTGGCGGAGAGCAGGGTGATCTCTCCGCCAAACCGGCGAAACCCAAGCAGTCGAGTGGATGCGGCGAAAACCGGATATTGGTGGAGCTTCCCGACTGCCTCGAGCGTTCCAGATGCTGTTTCGGCGCGGGTAAAAATAATCAGGTTTGCGCGGCTCATGGCAGAAAGTGGTTCCCGGAGCTGGCCAGCTGGCAGCAAAGGCTCCCCTGCAAGCGGCCGCGAAACATCCATCAAAAGTATATTCAGGTCGCGGGCAAGTTGCAGGTGCTGAAAACCGTCATCCAGAATAAAAACATCGATGGGCTGCTCGGATTCGATTCGATGGCCCCCGGCAAAGCGGTCCTTGCCAACGCCGAAAACGACTTGGCCCTGGAGGCGGAACTTCATCAATTCGATTTCGTCGCTGGTCCCGTTTGCGCCACGGTAGCCCCGGCTCAGAATCGCCACGCGCTTCCCTTCTGCAAGAAACTTCTCAGCGAGCCAGATAACCATGGGCGTTTTGCCGGTGCCGCCGACGGTAAGATTGCCCACGCTGATAACCGTTCCTTTCAGACGCTTTTGCTTCAGCCAGGCGTGCGCATAGAGCCAAACCCGCACCCGCACAACTGCCCCGTACACGACAGATAATGGCCAGAGCATCATTCGCATTAGCGGTGAAACGTTCATCGCCCGGCGCCGTCCAAACACTTTGCGATCTCCACCATCGCGCGGTCTGTCGCCCCGCGAGAGTCCGCCACTAATTGGCGGGCCGTCTCGCTCATTTTTTTCATACGCTCGGGATCGCGAAACAATTCAATCCACGCAACGCCCACATCTTCGGGGCTTTCCACTTGAATCGCGGCCCCGGCGGCTACGAAGCGCGAAGCAATTTCCGCAAAGTTTTCCATCGAAGGGCCAAACACCGGAATCTTGCCGAAGGCCGCCGGTTCGAGAATATTGTGACCGCCGGATGAAACGAGCGAGCCCCCCACGAACGCGCCGTCGGCCAGTCCATAGAGTGAAGCCAGTTCACCGATGCTGTCCAGCAATAGGACAGTAACGTCATCGGGTATTGTGGCGGCGCTGGAGTTGCCGTCCGATTGCCTCGACGCCGGCCCCGGAACCGGCAATCGCGAGCGCCGGATGAACTTGCGGTGCGACTCGTCAATAAACTCCGCGGCGGCATCAAAGCACTCCGGCTTGCGCGGCGCAAGCACGAGCAGCGCCTTCGGGTACTCGCCCTGAAGAGTTCCAAAGGCGATAAGCGCGTGAGGCTCTTCCGTCGCAACGACGCTCCCTGCCACGATGATCGGCGATCGGCCGCTGCGCTCGATTTCGGTGGCAAGCCAATTTGACAAAGGCGTGGGTGAAGGGAGCTCAAGATCGTATTTCAAATTGCCGCTGACCTGAACGCGATCGGCTGGCGCGCCAAGCGCACGCGCGCGCTCCGCGTCCTTCGCGCTCTGCATGAGGAAGGCACTGGCATTCGACAGTGCGCTTCTCAGAAAGGGACACAAGAAATACCCAAAAACTCGGAAATAATTTTGATAGCGCGCGAAGGAGCGATCGGAAATACGCCCGCTGACGAAAACCACGGGGATCTTCCTCCGTCTGGCTTCGTGAAGAAAGTTTGGCCAGATCTCTGTCTCGAGCACCAGCACGAGCGAAGGCCGTACGGCCTCAAGCGCGCGACACACGCAGAAGGTCCAGTCCAACGGGAAATAAATGACGGCGTCGGCAAATGGCATACGTTCGCGCGCCAGCGCCTGCCCGGTCATTGTCGTCGTAGAAACTATCAAAGGCCGTCCGGGATAGGCCTCCTTCAAACGCCTCGCGAGGGCAACGCCGGAAAGCGCTTCACCGACACTTACTGCATGAATCCAGATTGCGCCCGCGGAATTCGCCGGCAGTTTGGCAAGCGCCGGAAAGGAGAATCCCAGGCGTTCCCGAAGGTTCGAGAGATACTTTCGGTGGCGCAGCCCTTTCACCAGCCAGTACGGTATCAGCAAAAGGGCTGCGAGACCCATGAGAAGGCTGTAAATGAAATACACTTAGCGTGGCTCCGGTCTGTTGTCACTCCGCAGCATGCGGCGCGCGACGCAGGGCAACCCTGCGCAACCCCCAGGAATCGAAGGCGTCGAGATGAGAAAAGTCTATTATAACCCGATGCGAAAACTAACCCTCATCGTTGCCTTTCTTGGTGCGCCGCTACTGAACGCTCAACGGGGCGCCTCTCAACAGCCTGCTTCGCTCAAAACTGCATCGCTCGAATCTCATGAGGGCATGACGATTACAGCGCGGCCGTGGATCGATCCCGCGCTCTATAAGGCCAAATTCCCGAAAAAGTCGCCCTTCGCCGCCGGCATCGTGGCCATCCAGGTGATTTTCCGAAATGATTCAGATGACAGCATGAAGATCAACCTGGAGCGCATTCGCCTGAACGTCACGCTTTCGGAGGAAGATCATCAGTCGCTCTATCCTCTCTCATCCGAGGAAGCAGCCGATGTCATCACGCATCCGGGGTCGAGAAACGTAACCATGAAGAGGCTTCCCATCCCCCTAGGGGGGCCAAAGGTGGGGCACGACAAGAAATGGGTGGAAGTGGAGAAGAGCTTGAATGACGCCGGCGTGCAAGCCAGCATTGTCGCGCCCCACAGCACCGTGGAAGGGCTTCTGTATTTTGATCTTCGAAGTCAATTCGATCTCTTGAATGCAGCGCACCTGTACGTGCCGGAAATCGTGGCCATCGAGAAGAGTCATGGCCTAATGTATTTCGAAATTGACCTGAGCCGGTCCACGGAACATTAGGCCATTCGACTTGGCGGAGAAATTCGCCTGTTTGCGCACATCGCCGTCGTCAGCTAACATGACGTGTGCACACTTCTTCCCAACACTCCGGACACATGCTGACTCTACTTGACGAATTGAACCCGGAACAACGGCTTGCGGTCGAAACCACAGATGGGCCGGTCCTCATCCTGGCCGGTGCTGGTACCGGCAAGACGCGGGCCATCACGTATCGCATGGCGAACCTGATCGCGAATGGGGTTTCGGCGGAATCCATACTCGCGGTGACGTTCACCAACAAGGCCGCGGAAGAAATGCGCAATCGTGTTTCGAGCCTGCTGTTGCGCGCTGGTGTCCCACCCGCGCAACCCTGGCTTTCCACATTTCATTCCCTGTGCGCGCGCCTTCTGCGGCGCGAAGCAGCGGCAGCTGGCCTGCCGCGGGATTTTTCCATTTACGATGATGACGATCAGCTCGCGGCCGTTAAACTGGCAATGGCCAAGCTGCAAATCGATGACGACAGCTTGACGTCCAGGAACGTTCTCAGCCGGATTAGTCACGCGAAAAATCATGGCCAGACCTCTGGGCAGTTGCGCGCCGAAGCGTTCGATCAGAACGGTCGCCACATTGCCGACATTTTCGCGGCGTACGAGAGGCTCCTTCACGACAGCAAAGCCATGGACTTTGACGATCTCCTCCTGCGCTCGGCTCGCTTGCTACGCGAATCCCCAGCCACGCAGGAAAAGTGGCAATCGCGCTTTCATTACATCCATGTGGACGAGTATCAGGACACCAACCGCGTGCAGTACGAACTGATGCGCCTACTAACCGGACCAAAGCAAAACATTTGTGTCGTCGGCGATGAGGATCAATCCATCTACCGCTGGCGCGGCGCCGACGTTTCCATCCTCCTGAGTTTTTCCCGCGATTTTCCCTCCGCCCGAATCGTTAAGCTGGAGCGCAATTACCGCTCCACTCAGAACATTCTGGACGCCGCCGGCACGGTCGTTGCCAACAATCCGGAGCGGCTGGGCAAGTCGTTGAGCGCGGAGAAGGGTCCCGGGGGAAACCTGAAATATTTCGAAGCGCGGGACGCCCAAGCCGAAGCGGAATTTGTCGCCGGCGAACTCGACCGCATTCTCAATGACGATTCGGACCAGACGTGTGCCGTCGAATACCGCACTAATTTCCAGTCGCGCGCCTTCGAAGAAGTTTTTCGCAGGCGCGGCTTGCGTTACAAACTCGTCGGTGGATTCAGCTTCTACAATCGCGCCGAAGTGAAGGACGTGCTCGCCTACGTGCGTCTGGCCATGCATCCGGAGGATGACATATCGCTGCTCCGGGTGCTGAATTTACCACCACGCGGTATCGGTAAAACAACCGTGGATGCGCTTCGCGAATCCGCGCGCGTTAAAGGAACGTCGCTCTGGACAGCCATTGAGAAATTTGTCTCCGGGGCATCGGCAGGCGGCCGCGCCGTAACTCCATTGCGAGCGTTCCAGGAACTCATCCGCAAATTGCAAGATGCGCTGGTCACTAAGGAACCCGCGGATTTCCTGCATGTGGTGCTTGAAGAATCCGGCTACATGGACATGCTCAAGGATCGCAACGCCCCGGAAGATGTCGCGCGGATGGAGAATCTCGAGGAGCTTACGCGCGCCCTTGCCGAGAGCATCGAGGCCGGAGAGACTTTCACTGATTTCCTGGACGCTGCTGCTCTAGTGAGCGACGCGGATCAATTTGAAGGGAAACCCGGCGTGACTCTCATCACCTTGCACAGCACCAAGGGCCTGGAATTCGATCACGTGTTCCTAACCGGCATGGAAGAAGGCATTTGCCCCCACAATCGGGCCATGGATGAAGATAAAGGAATCGAAGAGGAACGGCGCCTCGTTTATGTTGGAATGACCCGGGCGCGGAAGTCACTTACGCTGACACGCGCCGTGTACCGGCGCATCTTTGGCAACGAGCAGCAACTGCGCGCTTCCCTGCCCTCACGCTTTCTTGAGGAAATTCCGAGCGAGCTTGTGGAAACCGTTCGCGGCTCAATGGCGGAAATTGGCGAGACGCGCCGCTACGAACCCGACCCCGAGTATTCATACTCACCGGAAGAATTCCTGCGTCGCGTGCGCGGAGGGCCAAAGCAAACACAAGCAACTCCGCGGCGCCAGACGGCTCAGAATTCCTTCGGGCGTCCCGCTGCAAAGCGCGGTGGCGATACAAATCCTATGTTGGGGCGAAAGGTTCGTCATCCGAGCTTTGGCGTTGGAACGATCGTTGGCGTTGAGGGCGACGACGAAGACCGCCGCCTCTCCGTGAGCTTTCCGGGACGCGGCACGAAAAAATTTATCGAGCGGTACGCGCAGCTCGAACAGGCATAAAGGGGGATCCAGCTTTAGAACGCGACTCCGTCGGCCAGCTTCGCCGAGCGGTTGCGTGAGGGGGCTTCTCAGGGTACATTGAGGCCCGTTCATTCCTCAAAAAGCGTGCTGGATCATTTCAGGCTTCCGGTTTGCCCGGATGCGATCGGAGCGCATGAGTGGCGTCACATCTCTTCCGCTGCAAGGGTATCGATCAACTGATCTCGGATTCAGAAAATGCAGAAGTCCGACTAAAAAAGTCCCTCGGGTGGCTGAGCCTGACATCGCTAGGCATTGGCGCGGTCATCGGTTCCGGCATCTTTACCATCATCGGCACGGCCATTGCCGGACAGAAATTTCAAGCCTCTTCCATCTTGAACGCACCACTTCTCGAATATTTGATTCACCATTCGGCTTCATTTGGACGACCCGGTGCGGGTCCGGCGATTGCGCTCTCCTTTATCCTGGTTGCCATAGCCTGCGGATTCGCGTCCGTGTGCTACGCCGAGCTTGCCGCCATGATTCCGATTGCGGGCAGCGCGTACACTTATACCTATGCCACGATGGGAGAACTTATCGCCTGGATTATCGGATGGGACTTGATCCTGGAGTACGCCGTCAGCAACATGGCTGTCAGCGTCGGGTTTTCGCAGCACCTGGTGAACCTGTTGGACTGGTTCGGTGTCCATCCGAACCCTCGCTGGATTTCTCCCGCTTACCTCCCGAGCGGGCTTTCCGATCTCGAAGGCAACATGCTCTACGCGCCCGGTTGGCATTTCGGTTTCAACTGGCCGGCGTTCATCATTGTAATGCTTCTGACGGTCATTCTAGTTCGTGGCATCCGCGAATCGGCGGAAACCAATAACGTGATGGTACTGATGAAAATCATCGCCATCCTGGTATTCGTCTCGTTCGCCTCGCGCTTCATTCATACCTCCAATTGGCATCCCTTCGCTCCCAACGGCTGGCCGGGTATTCTGACGGGCGGTTCGATCGTCTTTTTCACTTACATCGGGTTCGATTCGGTTTCTACTGCTGCCGAAGAATGTAAAAGGCCCCAACGCGATTTGCCAATCGGCATTATCGCGACTCTTGTCGTTTGTACCCTGCTTTACATCTCAGTCGTCGTCGTGCTCACCGGACTTGTTCGCTGGGACACACTTGTCGATGACGCTGCACCCGTCGTCAACACGCTCAAGAAGCTACACATCTCCAGCGTACGTCTGGTGGTTCTCATAGGCGCACTCATGGGAATGATCTCTTCCCTGCTGGTGTTCCAAATTGGCCAGGCGCGCGTTTGGTTCGCCATGTCCCGCGACGGCCTTTTCCCGAGAATTTTTGGGCGCGTCCATCCGCGGTATCAAACGCCAGACTTCTCCACTTGGATGGCTGGCTTTGTTGTGGGTATTCCCGCGGGGCTGCTCGATATCGGAACCTTTGCTGACCTCTCGAACATCGGAACGTTGTTTGCCTTCGCGCTGGTGGCCGGAGGCGTGCTGATTCTCCGCTACCGCGAACCGAATCGCCATCGAGCTTTTCGCGCGCCGGGAGGGCCAATAGCTCCCGTTCTGACGATTCTTACTTGTCTCCTTCTGATGGCCGGCCTCCCCATCATGAATTGGATCCGCTTTTTCGTCTGGATGGCCATTGGTCTTGTGATTTATTACAACTACGGGCGCAAGCGCAGCACATTGCGTGCCGCCAACATGCATAGAGGAAGCTCGTGATGGGGAGAAGGCTTATAACGTGGGCCAGGCAGGGGGCAGGAGTCAGCGTTCTTTGTGTTGTGCTCGGCCTATCGTTCCCCGGCCATTCCTTCGCGTGGGGAAGAAACGCTCAGAGGCTTGTCGTCAATAAAGCCATAGACACGCTGGAAACGCTTCCTCCGGAGTTTCGCGGGTTCTTCGAATCAAGCCGCGGGTTGTTGGCGCAACACGTTACCGATCCGCTCGATGCCATCGCCAAGTCCCCGACGGAGCGCCGTAATCATTTCATTCTTCTCGACAAATATGGGCGATTCCCGTTCGAAGCCCTGCCGCGCAGCTACAAAGCCGCGGTAACCAAATTCGGTAAGCCGAAACTGGATGCCAATGGTCTTCTTCCCTGGCAGATTGGCGTCTACAGCGAAAAATTGACCGAAGCCATGAAGGCCGGCAAATGGGACGAAGCCCGGCTGGACGCCGCAATCCTCGCAAATTACGTGGCCGAAGCACACGATCCATTCAACACGACGGATAATTTCGACGGACGTTTGAGCGCCCAGCCAGGCGTCAACGAACGTTTCGGGACCGCGCTGATCGACCGTTATTCATCTTTTTTCCCCATGCGCCCAAACGATTCCGTTTTTGTCAGTGACCCTACCGATCGCGCGTTCGAAGCATGCCTCAGCTCGCATAGCTGGCTGGAGACCATCCTTCTCGCTGACCGCAATGCGCGCCGTGGCGAGAGTACTTTCAACGACGAATATTACGACCGTTTTTACAATCAAGCCGCGGCAATTTTGATTCGCCAGCTTTCCGATGCGGCAACAGATGTCGGCTCTTTTTGGTTTACGGCATGGAAAAACGCCGGCAGTCCGCAATTGCCGCACTGATCTTTCGCGGATGACGCCACACTCGCTCTCCGACCGGATCGCCACCCTTCCAAAAGCTGAGCTACACCTCCATCTTGAAGGCTCCATCCAGCCTGCGACCGTCTGCGTGCTGACGGCTCGTCACGGCATCGTCATAACTGAGGAGGAGGTTCGCCGGCGCTACGCTTACCGAGACTTCCCGGAATTCATCGAAACCTTCAAATGGGTCACTTCGTTCTTACGCGAGCCTCAGGATTATGCGCTCATAGCGCGCGACCTCGCGGAACATTTGTTCACGCAACACGTGGTCTATACTGAAGTCACGCTCTCAATCGGCGTCATGCTCCTCAGAAAACAGCAGCCAGAAGCAAATTTTGAGGCTCTCCTACGCGCCACGGAACAGTTCGAAAGCCGTGGGCTTCGAGTCCGCTGGGTATTCGACGCCGCGCGCCAATTCGGTGCAGCTGCGGCGATGGAAGTGGTCGAATCCGCGAAGCGCTGCAATTCGAAGTCGATCGTGGCCTTCGGAATCGGAGGCGACGAACTCAGCGTCCCCACGAAGGAATTTCGCGGCGTATACGACCGCGCCGCGCAACTGGGCCTGCACCGGCTAATGCATGCAGGTGAAGTCGGCGGCCCGGAAAAAATTCGCGAAGCGATCGAATTGCTCGGCGCGGAACGAATTGGCCACGGAATTGCCGCGATCAACGACCCCCAATTACTGGATTTCCTTGCAGAGCGAAAGATCCCACTTGAGATTTGCCCGGCGAGCAATATGAACACCGGCGCCCTGGCCCGCCAACTCAAGCTCCAAAACGCAACAATCGAGAATCATCCACTTCCCAAACTATTGCGTCACGGGATACCTGTCGTGCTCTCCACGGATGATCCGGCCATGTTTCACACGACACTCAACGAAGAGTACGCCAACGCCGCGCGCATGGGACTAGTCGAAGAAGAGCTGGCTCGCATCGTCGAGATGGGCTTCGAACACGCTTTTTCACCGGTTGGCGAAGGGCGCGGGGCATAAAGCCGTCTGCGGCAATGTTATACTGATCTCATGAAGGCACACGTCTGGGTTATGCCGAAACGCACAGTGCTGGATCCTCAAGGGCAAACGATTCAGCACGCCCTCGCAGGGCTCGGTTACTCCGCCGTGCGCGACGTCCGCCAGGGCAAATTTTTCGTTCTGAATCTCGATGGCTGGAGCCGCGACGAGGCCCAGAAACAACTCGAGCACATTTCAAAGGAAGTGCTCACCAACACGGTCATCGAAGAATACCGTTTTGAGATTGTGGACTGAACTGCCGCTTGCACTGCCGTCGGCAATATCAAGTCCATTGAGTTTTGCTGCGCTGCCAGAATCTTTCTGAGGAGACGCCGCGTATGTGCGGAATAGTCGGCTATATCGGGCCCAAAAAAGTCGTGCCTGTCATTATCGAAGGTCTGCGGAAGCTCGAATACCGTGGTTATGATTCCGCGGGGATCGCGGTCGTGCCGCAATCCGGTAAGCTGGAAATCCGCCGCGCTCCGGGGAAACTTCGCAATCTCGAAGAGATCATCGCTAAGTCTCCACTCGACGGCACCTACGGCATCGGCCACACGCGCTGGGCTACGCACGGCCGTCCCACCGAGGAGAACGCCCACCCGCATCGCGACTGCACCGGCCAAATCGTGGTGGTGCACAATGGGATTATCGAAAATTACCTCGAACTTAAGGAAAAACTGCAAAAAGAGGGCCACAAGTTCGCCACCGAAACCGACACCGAAATTGTGGCGCACTTGGTGGAAAAAAATTCGCAAGGTGGCGTTCCCCTTGAAGAAGCGGTGCGCCGTTCGTTGAAGGAATTGCGCGGCATTTACGCGCTGGTTTTCCTCTCGGCGAACGATCCGCAGAAGATTGTGGCGGCGCGCCTGGGCCCGCCGTCGGTGATTGGCCTCGGCGAAGGAGAATATTTCGTCGCTAGCGACATCCCTGCCCTTCTCCAGCACACGCGCGAAATGTTTTTCCTGGCGGATGGCGACATCGCCGTTCTGACCGCGAAGGGGGTCCATGTAATGGACCACGACGGCCGTCCCGTCGAGCGCCCCGCACAGCACGTCGCCTGGGACCCCATCATGGCGGAAAAGGGTGGCTACAAGCACTTCATGCAGAAGGAAATCTTTGAGCAGCCGCGCGCCGTTCGCGATACCCTGCTTGGCCGCATCTCGCAGGATACCGGGAAAGTCTTTCTGGATGAAATGGCTATCACCGAGAAACAGTTCCGCGAATTCCAGCAGGTGCGCATCGTCGCTTGTGGCACAAGCTGGCACGCCGGGCTGGCTGCAAAATTCATGATTGAGCGCCTCGCCCGTCTCCAAGTCGAAGTCGACTACGGGAGCGAATTCCGCTATCGCGACCCCATTGTGGATTCAAAAACGCTGACCGTGTGCATCAGCCAATCTGGCGAAACTGCGGATACGCTGGCAGCACAGCGCGAGGCAAAACTTAAAGGTTCGCCCTCGCTAGCGATCTGCAATGTGATCGGATCGATGATCACGCGCGAAGCTAACGGCACAATTCCCACACACGCCGGGCCCGAGATTGGCGTGGCATCTACAAAAGCTTTCACTTCACAATTGACCGCGCTTCTTCTGCTCGCCTCCTATCTCGGCCAGGTTCGAGGCAAGCTGACGGATGACGCCGCCCGAACATTGATGCAAGAGTTCACCCGCATGCCTCACAAAATCGAAACTGTTCTCCAAGCGGATGAATCGGGATTTTACGAAAATCTGGCCCGGCAATTCTTTCGCTATACCGATTTTCTCTATCTAGGCAGGGGCATCCACTACCCCATCGCACTTGAAGGCGCGCTCAAGCTCAAGGAAATCTCCTACATTCATGCAGAAGGCTATCCTGCGGGAGAAATGAAGCACGGCCCCAACGCATTAATCGACGAAAATCTGCCCGTCGTGGTTTTGGCTACACGCGACGATTCCGACCGGGAAGCCATGACGCGCTACGAAAAGAGCGTTTCGAACATCAAGGAAGTGAAAGCCCGCGATGGCATCGTCATCTCCATCGTCACCAACGGAGATCATCTTGCGCGCGAAGCCTCCGACCACATCATCGAACTTCCGCCCGCTCCAGAGCTGCTGGTGCCGCTGCTCGAGATCATTCCTCTCCAATTGCTCGCCTATCACATTGCCGTGCGCCGCGGGTGCGATGTCGACCAACCGCGCAACCTCGCCAAGTCCGTCACCGTGGAGTAGCTTGGCCAGTTTCCGTTAATATAGAAACATGCTTCGCTACTTTCGAACGTGTCTCGCCGCTCTTGTTCTTTTTTTCTCGTCCCGATTGCCGGCCTCGGCGCAGGCTCCGGAACCTGTCAATGCCCCATTACGAGAAGTCCACGTGGAAGGCGAAAAACGCCTCACCGAAGCTCAGGTGATTTCGATTACAGGACTTGTCCCCGGCGCCCAGATCGGCCGGGATGATTTGCAGGCCGCTGCCGACAAGCTCGTTCAAAGCGGGCTCTTCGCTAAGGTGAGTTACAACTTTCAAACCAAGCTCGCCAGCGTCCTGGTGACTTATCACGTGGAGGAATCGCCTCGAATCCCCGTCTTCTTTGACAATATTCCGTGGCTTACCGATTCGGCCCTCGGCGATGCCATTCGGGGCAAGCTTCCTTTCTTCGACGGAACGCTTCCGGAAGCTGGGGCGGCCGTCGACCAGGCCGTTGACGCCGTCAAGGAGTTGCTCGCTTCGCGCGGAGTGCCAGGGTCGCTTGAGCACACGGTGATCGCGAACCCCAATGGTGAAGGTAACCTGCAAGAATTTCATGTCGAAGGCTCTGCGCCCCAAATCGCAAAGCTAGAATTCAGCGATCCGGCCCTTCTGAACTCCAAAGCCGTCCAGCAGCATCTATCCGAAATAATTGGAAAGCCTTATTCGCGATTGACCATCGAGCTTTTTCTCTCCGAAGCAGTAAGGCCGATTTATTTGCAGCAGGGATACCTGCGCGTGAAGCTCGGGCCACCGGAAGTGCGGCTGGCGGGCGATCCGAATCAGAAACTGCCTTCGCAGATTCCGGTTTATGTTCCCGTGGCGCCCGGCGATGTCTATCGCTGGAAGGAAGTTCGTTGGTCCGGGAACACCCTGGTATCGGAATTCACGCTAAGCGGCCTGCTCGGTCTCAAGCGCGGGGATATCGCGGACGGCATGCAGGTCGAAGGCGGCTGGGATCGCGCTCGCGAAGAATACGCTCATCGCGGCTACCTCGACGCGAAGATTGATCCAGTTCCGGCATACGACGACCAAGGTCACACTGTTTCCTATTCCGTAAGTATTCAAGAGGGGCCGCAGTACCGCTTCGGCAAAATGATTCTCACCGGAATTTCTCCCGCCGCCGAGCGGAAGCTGCATGCCGCATGGCCGATCGCCACCGGTGAACTCTTCGACAAAGCCAAGTTCGAGGAACTCCTCAGCAAGTTGCAAACGCGCCAGGAACAGGTCTTTGGAGAATTGCCGGTGCATTACGATAACGTCGGCCATTGGTTGCAAACAGATGCGGCCAACGGCACGGTTGACGTGCTTCTGGATTTCAAGTGACTTCTTCCGCACCGCAATCTGAAATGCCGGTGGCACTCTGAGATATACTCTGGCTGAGATGAAAGAGCTCATTCATATTCGCAACACCGAGGGCAACATCGCATCCCCGGAAGAAAAAGAGAATCTTTTGCTAGCTCGGCTCGCTGAAACCCCTTCGCTCATCGTCGCGCTTTCGGGTGGCGCAGACTCTGCGTATTTGGCCTGGGCGGCTCACGACGTGCTTGGTGCCGGCACGCTCTCCGTCACCGCACTCTCACCAAGCTATTCGGCTCACGATCGCGCCATCGTAGAAGAATTTGTGAGCAAGCTTGGCTTGCGGCATGAATTCATCGAAACACGCGAAATGGATAACCCCGCTTACCGCGCAAACGCCACAGATCGCTGCTATTTCTGCAAGGATGAACTGTTTTCCGCACTGGACGAACTAGCGAGGGCACGAGGTTTTGCCGCCGTCGCCTACGGTGTAAACGCGGATGACACGCTCGATTTTCGCCCCGGCCATCGCGCCGCAACCGAGCACCGGGTCCTGGCGCCGCTTCTCGACGCCGGATTGAGCAAAGCCGAAATTCGCCTTCTCTCGCGGCGCGCAGGTTTGCCCACGTGGGACCGGCCCTCCTCCGCTTGTCTCGCTTCGCGCCTGCCTTATGGCACCGAAGTCACGCCCGAGCGCCTTGGCCTCGTCGAGCGTGGCGAAGCGGCGCTGCGCACGCTTGGATTCCGCCAGTTCCGCGTGCGACTCCACGACAAACTTGGGCGCGTGGAAATCTCTCCCGACGAAATGCCCCGCGCCCTCGCGCCTGAAATGGCCGCCGCCATCGCCGATCGTCTGAAAGCCGCGGGCTTCACTTACGTTGCCCTGGACCTCGAGGGATATCGCCAGGGCTCCCTGAACGAGACTCTTTCGCAGGTCAGCCCGCGTCCTGCCAAAGCTGCTCGGGGAACATAATTCCCTGGCCTTGCGTAGCTATAAGTAGGACGGCGCAGAGCATTTCTCTGCACCCTTACGGAGGATGAATGGCGCGTCACCGGGGTCTGTGCTCACTGCTCGTGCTGCTAACCGCCATCATCGCTTCCGCGGCCTGCAATACCGGACCGTCGGTTGCCGGTACCTTCGATCGCGACTATAGCGTCACCGGTCCGCTCCGCCTTGAAATCACCAATGCCTCCGGCGACGTAGACATCGCCGGCAGTGCCGACGGAAAAGTTCATGTGCGGGGCGAAGTCCGCGCCTCGGGATTCGGCTTTGACAACCCTCAGAAGCGCTTGGATGACACCATCGCGAATCCTCCCATTGAACAAACAGGGGAAACCATTCGTATCGGCAAGGAAATGTCTCGCCTGCGCAACGTAAGCATCGCGTACTCGATTCAGGTGCCGCGCGACACGGAAGTAAACGCTACCGTCGCCTCCGGTGCGCAGACCATTCGCGGCGTGCGCGGACCCGTAAAAGTACAAGCCGCCTCGGGGTCCATTCGCGCCGAAAAAATCGAGCGATTCGCCCAGCTCACTACAGCCAGCGGTTCGATCTCCGCCAGTGACCTTGGCAACGATCTCCGCGTTTTTTCCGCTTCCGGAAGTGTGACGGTCTCGAAAGTTCGGGGCGACGTGGAGGTGAACGCCATCTCGGGCGTCATTCGTATTTCCAATCCTGGAGGGCGTGTCGAAGCGGATACCGCGAGCGGCAATGTCGACATTCAAGGCGCGGCACACGATGTGAAGGCGCACGCAGCCTCGGGTCGCGTCTCGGTGCAGGGCCATCCGGGCGGCGAGAACTATTGGGAGCTGAAAACAGCATCTGGCAGTGTACAACTCAGCGTTCCCGCCTCTGCGAACCTCCACCTCTCGGCGGAAGCCGTCTCTGGCGAGATTCGCTCGGACATCCCCATCGTCGTCGAGGAGCAAGGCAAACATTCCCTTCGCGCTCATATGGGGAGTGGTGGCGGGCGCGTAGACATCCATACTGTCTCGGGCGAAATTCGTATCACCGGTACAAAGTAGCCCTGCATACTCGCGAAGCCCTGCTCTTGAAGGAAAATTATGAAGACCTTAGCGACAATTCCTCGCAATAGCCTTAGAATCCCGCTGGTATGGCCTCTCAGCCCGTCTCCACGTGCATAATCTCAATACTCTTTTTTTGCGTGCCGGCTTCACCAATTTGCGGTCACGCCCTAGCGCGAAATGAAAAGGGTCAGAAGGCATCGTCGAAGACAGCTGCTTCCAGACCGGACGCTCCTGCCAAACAACCTTCATCTGAAGAACAATTGCAGCAGTCCATCTAACAACTCCGGAAACGATCGCGCGGCGCTGGTCCGGAATCTGGAGGCGTTTCTTAAGGAAAATCCGGATTCGCATCAGCGGCCGCAGGTTTACCGCGCCCTTGTGGAGGCCTGCCTGCAACTGCGCGATGATGCTCGCGCCGCCGCTTACGCCGAGCGCATCGTCGCGCTTAGCCCGGACGATATTTCCATGACCATTCTGACCATTCAGTTGCTCGAACGGAATGGCGATGAAGCTGCACTTCGCCGGGCCATAAACTACGCCACACGCGTTCTGGAATTTGTCGAGCGCAGTTCGGCCGGCGAAAAATCGCCAAAGATTTCAGCGGAAGACTGGGCCATTGAAAAGAAGCGCGATCGCACGTCTGTGCTGACATTGCGCGGAAGGCTCGAGCTGAAATTGAAAGACGTGGCTACCGCTCAGAAGGACCTCGAGTTAAGTTACGAGGTCCTTCCCAGCTCGGCCGCAGCGCAACAGCTCGGTGAAATTGCCGAGCTCAAAAAAGACCTGAAAGGCGCGGTTGAGCAATACGCCCGCGCTTTCGCCCTGGCCGATGCGACGAATGGAAGCGCTGGCCGCCGCGAAATCCGACAAAAACTAGGTAACGTATGGCGGCTTACCCACGGCTCTGACGTCGGTTTAGGTGAGTATCTGCTCCTTACGTACGATGAGGTGTCGCGGACTTCCATTACGGCAAAACCGAAGAGAAATGCCGGTGCCCGCGAACCCGCCGATTTCACGGTCCGCAAAGCTCCCGAAGGCACAGCCTTGCCGCTGAAAGAAACGAGGGGGAAAGTTCGCGTCGTGAATTTTTGGGCCACATGGTGTGGTCCCTGCCATGCGCTTGAACCTTTGTTTTCGCGCGTGGCTGCCGGCTTTCAGACGAATGCAGATGTTCTTTTTCTGGCTGTCAATTGCGACGAGGATGAAACCTTGGTGAAGAGCTATTTGGAACAAAACAAACCGCGTACCCCTGTCGTATTTGCGGACGGCCTGGATCGGTTCTTCACCGTCAATTCTTTCCCTACCGTAATGGTGCTCGATCGCGCCGGAAAAATTGCCTACCGTTCCGATGGCTTCGAGCCCGATACTTTCGAGCCTGACCTCTTAGCCGCCGTCCGCCTCGCCCTGGTTCCAGCGAACGCCTCACCGCTAGCCGAAGATTCCGTCCCTTAACGGTGTGGAATCCTAAACCCTCCTCACAGATTCCTGCGGATATTTCTCGGCCACCTCCCGGGCCGCCAAAACCGTATTGACGTGGATTCGAATCGTGTCCTCGACTCTGCGCGCGTAGCCCCCGGCCAGTGTCGTCGCTACCGGAATTCTGCGGCGGCGCGCTTCTTCAAAAACCTGGCGGTCGCGTAGCTTCAATCCCTCCTTGGTGAGGGACAGCCCGCCAAGTTGGTCTTCGCAATAGGGATCGGCACCGCCCACGTAAAAAAGAATCTCCGGCTGAAATTCGTCAAGGGCCTTCTGCACCGCGGGGATCAGCACACCCAGATATTCATCGTCATCGGCGCGGTCGGCAATGTTGAGATCGACGCTCGATGGTGGCTTGTGCGCCGGATAGTTGTTCTCCTGATGAATCGAAATCGTGAACACTGCCGCGTCAGCTCGAAAGATAGCGGCCGTCCCGTTGCCTTGATGCACATCCGTATCTACAACAATAGCTTTCTTTACGGCGCCATCCGCTTGTAGCTTTCGAATTGCTACGGCCACATCATGAATCGCACAGAAACCTTCGCCGTGCCCGGGATACGCATGATGAAATCCGCCGCTCAGATTCGAACCGAATCCGTCGCGCAGCGCCGCTTGCCCAGCCAGGATCGTTCCGCCTGCGGCCAGCCAGACGGCCTCAACCAGCTCCTTCGAATACGGCACCTCCAGTTTCATGACTTCGCTGGCGGTGAGCGTACCGGTCTTCAGTTTGCGTACCCAGTCCGAAGTGTGCACGCGCAGAATGTCCTCGTCGGCCGCTGGATTGGGGCGCAGGAAATCCTCCTGCGCGGCGATCCCTTCGCGAAGAAGCATTTCCTGGAGGAGGCGGAATTTCTGCGATGGAAAAACGTGCGGGCCAAGATTTAGATCATAGTTTTCGTGATAAACGAGCTTGAATGGAAGAAGAGCTTTCATCACCCAGAGTCAGGATTTCTTTTTGTCACTTGCTTGTTTTTCGTTCTTGTTTCTCTTAACTTTCGACTGTCGACTGATAACTTTCTCAGTTCTCTCGCTCCAAAATAAAATCAGGGAGCGTCGCAAGGGCGCGAGAATATTCGGAATCCTGTCGGCCGTTGAGGCAAGCTTTGGCGCGGCAAGCATAATCCTGTGCCAGTGCGCGGGCGCGACCGAGCGCGCCGGACTCGTGAACCAGCGAAACGATGGTTTCCGGCCGCACGGAATTAAATTCTTTTTCGGCTAGCACGCGCGCGACCATCTCACGCGCATCGCGATGGCCATTTTCTATCGCGTAGATCAGTGGCAACGTAACCTTTCCTTCCTTCAAATCGCTAAGAACGGGTTTGCCAAGCTGTTCCGCGGACGCCGTAAAATCCAGCAAATCGTCGACAAGCTGAAACGCCAAGCCGGCATATTTCCCGTAATCGGCAAGCGCTTGTTCTTCTTCACCCTCGAGGCCGCCCAGCACTCCGCCCAGCCGCGCACAGCCGCTGAAAAGACACGCGGTCTTGTAGGTGGCCAGTCGCAGAGCATCGTCTTCGGACACGTCGATGCGGCCAATTTTTGCGAGTTGAATCAGTTCGCCTTCAACCATTTTTTGCGTCAGGTCGATCAGAATGTCGAGAATACGAAAATTGCGCTCTTCCAGAGCCATCTGAAACGACTGCATGTACAGCCAGTCGCCAGTGAGCACGCTGCGATGATTGCCCCATTTGGAATTGGCGGAAGGGCGGCCACGGCGCGTGTCTGCGCTGTCGATGACATCGTCATGGATCAGCGTTGCGCTGTGCAAAAGCTCCACAACGGCCGCTAGGCGGATCGCGCTGCGATCCTTGTGTCCCGCATAGCTCGCGGACAGAAGCAGGAGCGCTGGACGCATGCGCTTCCCACCCCCGCCGAGCAAATACGCAGTGATCTCGGAGACCGGTGGAAATGCAGCTTCGCTTTGGCGCGCCAGTTCCTCTTCGACCAACAGGAGGTCGTCGCGGACCAGATCAAAAATCTCTTTAGCCGTGAGCAGGGCGATGGCGAATCTCCTGAACTAACCCTTGTCTTTGAGACCTGTGGCCGCCAGAGTTGCCGGCCGGGCAAGACCGAAGAAGCGCCGGAAATTCTCGGAAGTGGCGGCGGCAACTTCGTCCGGCGACAAGTTTCTCACACTCGCAAGCGTGCGCGCCACTTCCGCAACGTAGGCAGGCTCGTTGCGCTTGCCGCGCCAGGGCTGCGGCGCAAGATACGGAGAGTCCGTTTCAATCAAAATCTTTTCGATGGGCAATGCTTTCACAACGTCGCGAATGTTCTGCATTTTCGGATAGCTTGAATTTCCCGCAAAGGAAACCAGAAATCCCATTTCGATTCCGCGCCGCGCATCTTCGAGCGTGCTGGTGAAGCAGTGCAGGATTCCTCCGATGCCCGTGGGGCGCCAGCGCTTTTCAATCATGTCCAGGCAATCGGCCCACGCGTCGCGGCAATGAATGATGATAGGCAGCTTCGCTTGCTGCGCGAGCGCCATCTGGTCCCGGAAGACGCGCTGCTGCACTTCGCGGGGAGAATGATCGTAGAAGTAGTCGAGGCCAATTTCGCCCCAGGCGATGACTTTGGAATGCTTCGCCAGGCGGGCCAATTCATCCAAATGCTGCTGCGTGACTTCCTTCGCTTCGTGAGGATGAATTCCTACTGTTGAGTAAATCCAATCGTGCTGCTCGGCAAAAGGCAATCCGGCATCGAGTTTCTCGGGACCCGGGCCTGTGCCGATCGCTAGCAGAGTCGTCACGCCGGCGGCGCGCGCGCGGTCGAGCATGGCGTCACGGTCTTCGGCGAATTGAGGAAAGTCAATATGCGCGTGTGAGTCGATCAGTTCCATCGGTTCTTGCTCAAACTGGGGTAATCGCAGGGCAAGATATATCTTGCCCCTACTTCAAGCGGGCGCCGATTTCGACATCTTCGTCGGGGAAGCCGGCGAGGACCGGGCGGCCTTCGGGACCAACGGAGGCGGCTACGATCATGCCATTGGATTCGACGCCGCGGAGCTTGCGCGGCGCGAGGTTGACCACCACAGCGACTTTGCGGCCAATCAATTTTTCCGGCTCATAATATTGAGCAATGCCGGCGCAAATCTGGCGAATCTCCGTGCCTATGTCCACAGTGAGCTTCAGCAGCTTGTCCGCGCCAACGATGCGTTCGGCGGTCTTGATTTGCCCAACGCGCATTTCGACTTTGGCAAAGTCCTCGATGCCGATTTTTTCCGATGCCGCGGGTGCGGCGGCGGCAGCAGCGCCTCCAGCGACCGGCGTGCTCGCGGGCGTTGCTGCAGTGGCGGGCGAGGGTTGTTTTTGTGGTTCGTTTTCCATGGATTCCATCCTCTCGATTGCTTCTGCTTTTTCAATGCGCGGGAAAAGCGCTTGCGATTTTCCAAGTGGCGTGCCCGGGGCAAGCTGTCCCCATCTCAAGCCATCCAATGCGACAGACGCTGGCTGACTCCGTTGGCCCAGCAACGACCAGACCTTTGCGGTGCTCCCCGGCAAGATAGGATGCGCCAACGCCGTTACGACTCGCAGCACTTCCGCGGTGATCCAGAGAATGGTGGCACGACGCTGCTGGTCGGCATCACTCTCACTGAGCGACCAGGGATGCTCAGCGGTAAGGTATTTGTCCGTCGCGGCAATCAGCGACCAAATCTCCTCCAACACCCGAGAGAACGCCAGGTTGTCGTACAACTCAAGGACTTCGCTGATCGTCGCCTGAACTTGCTCGGCCAGCGCCATGTCCTGCGGTTGAAGCGCAGCGGGCTTGGGTATCTTGCCGCCGCTACTCTTCTCAATCATCGCCGCGGTACGGCTAGCAAGGTTACCAAGGCCGTTGGCGAGATCGCTGTTGTAGCGCGTCACGATCGCGTCATAGCTGAAATTGCCGTCCTGGCCGAAAACCGTTTCGCGCAAGAGATAGTAGCGAAGCGCGTCCATGCCCAGCACGCCCACAATCGGGCGGGGCGTCACGACATTCCCTTTGGATTTGCTCATCTTGGCCGCGTCCATCAGGAACCAGCCATGTGCCCAGACTTGCTTGGGGATCGGAAGACCCGCAGCCATCAGGAATGCCGGCCAATAGACAGTGTGAAACCGGATGATGTCTTTTCCAACGATGTGCACGTCGGCGGGCCAGTATCCCTGCTTTTCGTAATTGGGGCCGCCCACGGCGCTGAGATAAGCAGTCAGCGCGTCAAACCAGACGTAAAAAACGTGCGGCTCTTCGCCAGGAACGGGAATGCCCCAACGAACCGACGTGCGGGTAATGCTGAGATCACGGAGTCCGCCTTCGACGAAGCTGAGAATCTCATTGCGGCGCGATTCTGGCTGGATGAATTCCGGATGCTTGGCGTACCAATGGAGCAGCGGCTTTTGAAACGCGGAAAGCTTGAAGAAATAATTTGCCTCGGTGACAGTTTCCGTGGGGCGTCCACAGTCGGGACAATTTTCCCCAGCCTTTACGTCCACGTAAGCGTTGTCGTAGATGCAGTATTGCCCGGTATAGTGGCCGGGGTAGACGAATCCGTTTTCACGGCACAGTTTGAAGAGCCACTGGACGGTATGCGCGTGCTTCAGATCCGTAGTGCGAATGAATTCGTCGCTGGGAATGCCGAGTTCGTCCCAGAGGGCTTTCCACT
>MNEA01000087.1 GCA_001917435.1 Acidobacteria bacterium 13_2_20CM_2_57_6 | reverse complement strand
ACTCGCGGAAGCTCAGGCGGAGCTCGACAGCGAAGCCACGCAGCGCAAGGTCCTCGCCAACGAAACCGAAAAGGTGTATGTCGAAATCGTCTTTCACGCCGAACAGCGGACGATTAGCCGCGGCTCTTTCGCGTCCGTCGGCGAAGCGCTGCGGGATTTCGGCTCTGTCCTTGGCGACAGCCTCGCCGCTCTCATTACTGCCGTCGCGGCCATCATTCCCTGGTTGATCGTGATCATTCCCGGGTTATGGTTCTTGACCAAAGCCATTCGCCGGTTCCGGGAGCGTCGGCGTGCTGCGAAGGCAGCCACACCAGCCGCGTAGTCTAGCGGGGCATCTCGATTTCTGCCGCTTCACCAATGCATGTTGGCGGGTGGTTTTTGCATCCCCTTGCTTATTTACCGGGACCCTTCCCCTCGGACAACTTGAACCCCCTGCTGCAACCCTGCCACCCGAAGCTCTCACCCATTCAAGCTCTCGGCTTTAACTCACTTAAAACTAAAAACTAAGAACTAACAACCCTCCTCTTCCGCGTGACCTTTTTCCTAGCCGACAGTTATATTGTCAGAGCCAAGATGGCCACACGACGACCGGCACGAAAGGCTTCGGCGAAGGGCGTGGAGGAAGGTGTGCCCCTGGGCACTGGCCAAATCGCCGAGCCCAGGCTGGTACAGGCCGCACAAAGTGACCCGGCAAAATTCGATGCGCTCTACGAGCTTCATTTCGAGCGCGTGTACGCGTTTGCGGCAAGCCGAGTGCGGGACCGGGCCACAGCCGAAGATGTGACGTCGGAGGTGTTTCACAAGGCGCTGGCCAACCTGCCGACTTATGAATGGCGCGGCGTGCCATTCCTAGCGTGGCTGCTGCGGATCGCGGCGAACGCTATCGTCGATCACGCCAAACGCGCCGCGCGGGAGCTCCCTGCCCCGGACGATCCGCCGGAGCAGGCGAACGACCCCAATGTGCAAGCCTCTGAGATGCGCGCGATTGAGCATCGCGCCCTGTTGTTCCGGTTGGTGGGGCAGCTTCCGGCGATTCAGAAGCAAGTGGTGCTCGAGCGATTCGTGGAACAACGAAGCATAAAGGAAATTGCGCAGCGGCTTGGAAAGACGGAAGGAGCTGTAAAGCAATTGCAATTGCGCGCGGTGCAGAATCTGCGGGCGCAGATGGAGGGCAGCCATGGCTAAGCGCTCCCTCGCTTTGCAACTCGATGAAGTGGTGCAGGCGATGCTCGTGTCGCTGCAACCACGCTCGGAAAAAGAACCGAACCGCGAGTTGGCTTCGCTGCAGCGCGTGGCTCAGGAATTGCGTGACCTGCCGCGCGAACAGTTTCGAGCAGCATTGAAATCCGATTTGCAAAGGAGAGCGTCGATGAGCGAAAGCACAGCAGCAGCAAAAACAGGAATGGGGGAAGCGCAAGCGAGAGCCATTCATTACCTGCGGCCGGGATTGACGTCCATTACACCTTACATCATCGTTCGAGGTGCAGCACAGTTCATCGAATTCTTGAAATCTTCGTTCGAAGCTACGGAGCGGATGCGCGTGCCGACGCCCGACGGAAAAATCATGCACGCGGAAGTGGCGATCGGCAACGGCGCGATCGAGGTGAGCGATGGAAGCGAGGCGTACCCGGCCGCGCCGCAGGCGATTCACCTGTATGTGGACGACCCTGATGCAGCGTACGCACGTACGCTGCAAGGCGGCGCCACCTCTTTCTACGCGCCGACCGACGACCATCCCTCAGGAGATCGCTGGGGCGCGGTCAAAGACCCCTTCGGCAATCATTGGTACATCGCCAAGCCTCGTGGATGGACGCCCGGGCCAGAGGGTTTGCGCTCGGTCCAGCCGTATTTGCACCTGCGGGAGGCGGATAAGATGATTCCATTTTTGGAGGCGGCGTTCGGGGCCGAGGCGATGGGGGTACACAAATCGCCGGAAGGCATCGTGCACCATGCAACGATTCGAATCGGGAACGCGACGCTGGAAATTGACGAGGCGCACGGAGAATTTCAGCCGATGCCGTGCCACCTGCATATTTACGTGCCGGACACGGATGCGGTTTACGCGCAGGCGCTGCGTGCGGGCGCCAGTTCGATTGACGCGCCGCGCAACGCGCCCTACAGCGACCGCGCCGCAGGAGTCAAAGATGCGTGGGGGAATAGCTGGTTTATGGCAACGTATCTGGGGCAGTGAGAAACCGCCACCAAAAAAGTGCGGCAATCTATCACGCTCCGGGCAGAGAAGCGAAGAGAGATTCCTCGCTGCGCTCGGAATGACGGAAGAGTGATTAAGCGGCGGATTCGGAGCGGAAGACGCGCTGGAAACGCGGGCCGGTAAATTGGACGCCGACGAGTTTTTCTCTTCCGGACTCCGAATCGCAAACATGGACTACGCGGCCGTGCGTGGCGAAGTCCGTCTCGTTCATTCTAGCGCCGGCGAAACGGTTTCCATTCGAAGGGCCTCCCGCCCGTTCCGGCTGAGCGCGGCGCGAACCGTATTGCGATAAAGGGATGCGGATTTCGAGGTCGGAGCCGATAGCGACGTCGAAACGCGTGACGAAAGCGGCGCCGTTGCGGCAGAGATTTTCGCTGGAAGTATCTTCTTCGAAGGCGAAGCCGTGGGCGTCGCGGCCGCGGACTTTGAGCGGCAGGCGGACGGAAATTCTACGTTCCGAGCGTTGCTTCGAAACGGTGGTGCTCGCGAGCGGGACCATGGGCTGGGTCCTCCTCTACTTTTGCAGCGACGCGGCCCTCGTTTCTGGCGACCGCAGAGCGGTCATCTTTTTCGGCGGCCGTAAGAGGGCCAACGAAAAAGCGTTCCACACCTTCGAGGACTTCACCGGGCGTTCGCGCCGCGTGTACAATCCGACGAAGTTCGCTGCCGTTCCCCACGCCATGAGTAAACCAGCAAGCGAACTGCTTCATTTTGCCTATGGCGTCGGGCAGGCTGGCAGCATTAATTTTCCTATAGTAGCCCATCAGTAAACAGTAGCGGGCGTCGTCGGTGGGGACGTCGTAGCGGCCGGTTTCGGCGAATTGCTGCATCTGCGAAAAAATCCACGGGTTGGTGGCGGCGGCGCGGCCGATCATGACGGCGTCGCAGCCGGTTTCGCGAACCATGCGCGCGGCGTCTTCCGGCTTGTTGATGTCGCCATTGCCAATGACGGGAATTTTTACAGCTTGCTTGACGGCGGCGATGATGCTCCAGTCCGCGGCGCCAGTGTAGCCTTGCTCGCGGGTGCGGGGATGCACGGCGACGGCTTCCACGCCGATGCTTTCGGCCATTTTCGCGACGTCGACGGCAACGATGGAATTTTCGTCCCAGCCGGCGCGGAGCTTGATGGTCAGCGGAATTTTCACGGCGGAGCGGACCGCCTTGAAAATATCTTCGAGAAGCGGAAGATCGCGGAGCAAACCGGAGCCGCCGCACTTGACGACTTTTTTGGCGGGGGTAGAGATAGCGCAAAGTTTTCGCGGCGCTGCGCGTGATGCCTTCGGAGCTGGTGAACTCCGTCATGAGCAAGCCGCAGCCGCCGAGTCCGCGAATGACGCGGCGGAAGAGCGTGTCCGTCACGCCAGCCATAGGAGCGAGAACCGCGGCGGGACGGATGGTGCGGTCGCGAATTTGCAAGCTCGCCGGAATCATCTATCTCAGTTTAGGCTGGTGCGTATAGTGTAGCAAGACGATGCGCGACCAGTGTTCCCTCGTCCAGCCAAATAGAATTGCTCGAAAATCGTGTTTGCAAATCATTAATACTGTGTAATAATAACTCTTGGGTTAATATACGGCTGGACGCGATTTCACCGTTTTTCATTTTGAGCCCCATTTTCCCGTGACATCTCTGGTCACCTTCTTTCTCTGTGACCTCCGTGCTCCGGCCCTGTGTTCTCTGTGTTCTTTTTCCTTTCAACTTTCGACTTTCAACTCCTCGAATCCCAACTTTGGATCCAAAAATGAAGAACAAAAAACCGAACGCCGAAGTTGTCTGGACACAATTGGAAGACCTGCTCGTGCCGCGCCTGTCGGTGATCGACCGCGCCATCTATTCTCATCTCCTGCGGCACAGCCGGCTGGAAGGAAAACTCTGCCTGCGCTTTTCGATTCGATGGCTGGCGCGCCATATCCGGCTATCCGCGGGACCGGTGCGCGGTGCGGTGCGCCGACTCGTGGCCCAAGGCGCTTTGCGTTTGGTTCAACGCAGCAAAACGGGGCACGTGGTGGGGGTGCGGCCGCCCGAGGAGATTCGCCCTGAAAAGCTGAATGGCGTCGAGCACCGGCCCGCTGATTCCTACCGCAACCTGGTCTCGAGCTGCAAGCGGACAAGGGAAAAGCTCCGCCCAAAAGCGTTTTTCGGAATCAAGGCGCGGCTACCCGCCCATGCATCACGAGGATCACGATGGTAGAGGTTTCGCCGGAATCTTCTCGAGCGTTTGTATGGTGATCTGCTTATAACCCCCTTCGACGCGGACCACCATTTGATTTTTGTCGCCGACCGGCATTTTCAGTTCCATCGGGTCGTGTTTCTCCATGACAGTACCGGAGGCGCGGACGCGAGCATTCAGGAGACTCTTGAGCCGCTGATTGCCATCCGCGGGAAAGTACAGAATGCCATTGTCCGTGGCGATTGCGAGAGGCACACCGCGCACCAAGCAGGCCGCTCCACAGTCTTTGTGAGATGCGGCTGTGGCCGCGGAAGCATGCAACATGAAACATGCAGCATCGACCACCTTGCCGGTGACAGTGAGGGAATCGGACGAAGCGGTCTGGCGGGGAGTTTCGGAACCGGCAGCCTTGGGAAGACGATCGCTCGGGTGGAAGGCAGCATTGATCAAGCGCGCTTGCGGATAGGTTAGACGCTTACGGGAGAAACCTGCGATGTCCCGTTCTTGCCTTTCTTCC
Organism: Acidobacteria bacterium 13_2_20CM_2_57_6; assembly: GCA_001917435.1. Classification (GTDB taxonomy): domain Bacteria; phylum Acidobacteriota; class Terriglobia; order Acidiferrales; family UBA7541; genus Acidiferrum. The sequence continues at coordinate 10,807 of MNEA01000087.1, read as the reverse complement.
TCATCGTCACGCTTCGAGATGCTTGGGCAAGGGGACGGCTGCACCGAACCCGCGTAGGTTAGACAGCGGTTGTTCTCGAAGGTATTCGCGCCCGGAGTCGAGAGATCTTGAATATCCGCGCCGATCTCTCATTAGGGGGACATTTCTATCGTGGAGAAAAGGGGACATTATCATCGGGGTACAGCGGACAGGGACAGCGGAAGTCCCAGCCTTGGCAACGTCAAGGTGCTTGTGTAAAAAGGCGGAGGGCGCGATTTTGTTTTCTGCGCGTCGTTTGTGGGGACGCCCCGGTAGAACCGACCGGGATGCAAAAAACGCGCAAAACCCGCGCTGCGTCGACGGATGCGGCGCCAGTCTTCAGTCAGGTCGGAAAAGTCAAAATCCCCACACGCGAAATGAACCTGTGAAGAAACCCTCTGAAATTCATTCTTGCAAAACGAAGAATGTGCCGTAAGCTCGCGGCACGGCGAGGGGCACCCGGCGAGTGTCATCCCTTCTGTCAGTGGCTGCCAGTCATTTTCACTCGCAACAGGTGTTGCCGCGCAGCCCGTCCACCCCTTCTTTCCCAATGACTGGAACCATGACCAGGGCAGCCGCGGGGTCTGCCCACCACAGGTCAGAGACGGCATTGAGAAGCAAGCCACCGAGCAGAATGGCCGATAGATAGGTACAAAACTCGGTCTGCTTGGCATCTGCATTCATCGCCGCGCTCTTCAGCTGCGCTCCCACGCGGCGTTTCGCACGAGAAAGCAGGGGCATGACGACGAGCGAAACGCAGGCAAGGATGATTCCAGGAAGGCTATGTTCGGGAGCCTTTTTGTCTATCAAGTTGCTTACAGCTTCATAACCTACGTAAGCCGCCAGCGAGAGGAAACATGCACCTACGATCCTAAGCGTTATTCGCTCGATTCGCTCTCGGCGATGTTCCTCCGCGTCAACGGACATACGCCACAGCAGCGCAGCTCCCGACGTAACTTCGATGAAGCTGTCCACGCCAAAACCGACAAGGGAGATGCTGCCGGCAAATGTTCCCGCCACAACTGCAACGATCCCTTCGAGGCTGTTCCAGGCGATGGTGAAATACTCCAGCCGCTTTCCCCGCTGAGCAAACACGTGGCGTTCCAAGGCAAGCTCAACCATGAGCACAAGAATACCAGCATTCGAGCAACATCTTCTCCTTGGACGCGAGTTGTTGCTCCCCACTTGGACGTATAACGCAGCGCTTATCGGACAAGTTGTGGTCAGTCGTGGAAGGGTCGTGGAATTCTGCCACGCGTGGATCAAAAGCAAGCTGGGGCTGCGACAGTTTCGCGTCCGAGGGTTGGTGAAGGTACACATGGAAATGCTGTGGGCCGGTCTCACCTATAACTTGCAGCACTGGATCCGCTTGAGGAAACTAGAAGCCGCCGCAAGCTGAAAAGAGCGGAAAGACAACCCCACCGAGATGGGCCAAAGCGATCCACAAAAACACGCGCGCTGACTCTTTTGCTGAGAGCACGATGGGTTTCTTCACAGCTTCGTTTTCAGGGTGCGGGTTTCTAAATTCAGGTTGCCGGATCGGTCAATCCCGCCAGGGGGTTCGGTTCGTCCGGCCGGACTCGGACGACCACGCGCTTATTCAACAGCATCTCGATCCAGAGTCGAAGTCCGATCATGATCGCCATCGGCAACGGGTGGGTCTTCCAATAGCCTCGGTAAACCCGCGCCACTTCACTTCGGTCGGTAATGATTTGGGCAGTGCCCGAAATCGCGGGACCGTCCTCGCTCCCCACATAACACGTGACACGCGGATTCCTTCGTGCTCGCTTCACCTTGTAAGAATTCCCCGGAGTGAGGAATTCGATCTGTCCGCCATTCACAATGAGCCACACCTGTATTTTCTTCAGTTCGCCGGATGCCTTGAAGGAGCCGAACCACTGCGTGTGTCGTTTGAGGGCGCGTTGCAGTTCTGGGGTCATAGGCCGGAATCTCAGACTTAGGCATGCTACTAAAAGACATTTCTCAGAACTGTGCAATTTGGAACACTCGTTACCCAGTGTCGGATTGAAGCAGCTTTGGATTGGGCACGTTTTCTCCCGCTTTGGCACTAGTGGACTTCAAGAATTGGCCGAGGGCGGCGCGGTAGGCTGTCAGCGGGACGTACCAAAGGGCGCAGCAGTGCTGCGCCCTACAAAAGCTGACGGTCAGGGCAATTGGGCGAGAACGGCAACGTCGAACTTTGTATAGTACTTCTTCACATCATTGGCTCCGTACTTGTCGCCGAATTTCTTAACCACGGACGAGACCTCTGTGGCATCCGTAATAGGAACGGCCTGAAGTTTCACCACCGCGCCGTGCGCATCGATCTGAAACGACGGGCTCTTCAGTATGTTCTTGTACCACTGTGTATCCGAACCCTGCACCGGCAGCAGGTAAAGCTGATCGCCTTCCAATACGAACCACACCGGGATGGAAATCGTGCGTCCTGAATTCCTGCCAGTCACACTGATTTGGATTTCGCGATAACGGGAAAGGCGGTCTTTTAGAGCATCGTTTCGCGCTGGCATGTGCACCTCCTGCGGCAACCTCACGAAGGATGATGGTAGCGCGGGACGCCGAAAATGAGTTTAAGATAGTGCCGGGTGACGCTCGATAAGAACGAAGGCATTGTCAAGAGACGCCTTTCGCCCACGCTTCAACCCTGCGGTCTAGCTTGCACTGACCAAGTCCACCCACCCGTTAGCCCGCTGCAGTCCGTTCCCTCAGGGCATTGGCCAAAACCAGCACCGCTCCGCTAAACAGCAGGGTGTCTGCGAAATAGTTCAACGAGACAAGGTCGGTGGGACTCGCCACTAGAATAGGCAGGTAAACAAACAACACGAGAAGCAGAATCATTATGCCCAAACAGGTTGCCCGCCAGCCGCGCTTTCTTGTTGACGATGAGGGCTACCCCGGCGGCGACCAGCAGCAGGGATCCAGAGAAATACAGCCAGAAGATCCCGCTCGGTAACCGGAAACCCGCAAGCGCAGCCGCAAGACGGGCGTTAGCGAAATCCACGAATTCGAAGAGCATCCCGTTGGCCGCCAATCGTCATCACTGAAACAGCTTTGGGTTGGGCACGTTTTCTTCCGCTTTGGCACCAGTGGACTTCAAGAATTGGTCGAGGCGGAGGAATTTGCGGCCGAGGGCGCCGGAGTAGGCGGACCATTCGGGCTCGCCGGAATCGAGCGCCAAGGCGGCGCGGGCGGCGGCGAGCTTGGAATCGAGGTCATCGAGATAGTGGAAGACCAGGGCTTCGCGAATCATGGGGAGTTTGGGCGAGCCGAATTCGTACTGGCCATGATGGCTGATAAGGAGATGTTGAACGACAGTCTTCAAATTTGCGGGGAAACCTTCGATGGCGTCCATGGCTTTGGAGACGGTTTCGAACTCCATCAGGATGTGGCCGAGGAGCTGGCCTTCGACGGTGTAGCCGATAGCGCGGTCGTAACAAAGTTCGTCGAGCTTGCCGACGTCGTGCAGAATCGCAGCAGTCAGAAGAAGATTGACATCGAGCTCGGGATAATGCGCGGCGGCTTGCTTCGCGAGGCCGCACAAACTTAGGACGTGCTCGATGAGGCCGCCGAGATAGGCGTGGTGCATCACTTTGGCGGCGGGAGCGCGCTTGTACTTCGGTGCGATTGCCGGATCAGAAATAATTCCAGTCACGAGTTTGTTCAGCCAGGGATTGGAGATGGAGGCGGCGAATTCCTGGAGCTGCGCGAAGAGCTTTTCGACATTTTCCTTGGTGTGCGGGAGAAAGTCGGCGAGGTCGATCTCCTCGGGCTTGGCAAGACGAAGCTGCAGGAGCGCAAGCTGCGGCCTGTTGCGGTAGATTTCGACGCGGGCGTTCACCTTGACGAAATCGTCGCGACTGATGTCCTTGGCCACGACGTCGAATTGATCCCACATACGCGCTTCGATGGTGCCGCTGCGATCGCCAAGCTCGAGGCGCAGATAGGGCTTGCCTTCGCGAGTGTTGCGAATCTCTTTTTCATGAACAAGGAAAAACGTAGTGATGGATTGTTCGGTGTTGAGATCGGTGACGAAAGGCGTTTTCATTTGAAGGATGACGCCGAGCCGGAGCGTTTGCCGAAGAGCAAGAACTTCTTGTGGCCCTTCTTGCTCTTGGTCACTTCGGGCGTAGCGCTGACTTCCTGAATCTCGGAGCCTCCGCCGCCGGCGATGTCCTGATAGCCGGGTTTGATCACCACGTAGCTCTGCTCGCGAAGAGTCTTGAGATATTCGCGCATGGCGGGTTCCATACGCGCGCTGTAGAGCTTGTCCATGATTTCATTTTTGACTTTGGCGAGGGATTGTTCGCCTTCGTCGTAGTGCTCCAGGACTTGCAGAACCAAGTAGCCCTGCTTGGTTTCCATGACCTCGGTCAGTTGATTGCGCTTCATCTGGAAGACTTTGTCTTCGAGTTCCTTGGAAAGTTCGCCGCGCTTGTAGACGCCGAGAAAACCGCCCTGGCTCTTGGTGCTGCCATCGGAAAGGCGCTTGGCGATTTCGCCGAAGTCCTCGCCGTCCTGGACGCGCTTGAGAGCAGTTTCCGCTTTTTTCTTCAGGTCAGGGAGTTCTTCCGGCTTCTTCCCTTCCGTGCTGACCACAATCTCGCGCAGCGCCACTTGCTCGGGACGCACGAACTCACCCTTGTGCGCTTCGTAATACTTCGACACTTCTTCGTCGCTGATAGTGACGTGCGAACCGACTTCGCTGCTGATCACGCGCTGCGTCAGCAGAGTGTTGCGAATGTTGTTCTTGAAATCCTCCCAGTTCATGCCCTGGCCGGAGACGGCCTTTTCTAGCTCTTCCATGCTGGCCAGTTTGTTGTCGGTGCGAATGGCATCGAGCCGCTTAATGAGCTCCGGCTCGACGTTCACACCCATGTCCTTGGCACGCTGGACCAGGAGGGACTGATCGACGAGGTCGCGGAGAGCGTGTTTCTGGCGATCTTCGATGTCGGTCTGCAATTGGTCCGGAGTGCAGCGGTTCTGGCATTCGGACTTGGCTTCTTCCACGGCAGTCTGGCGCGCCTTGTCGTACTCCGAGCGCGTAATGATTTCATTGTTGACGCGGGCGATGATCTCCTCGACGGTCTTTCCGGCATCGGGATTAACGGGTTTCGGAGCGGCGGGCTTTGCGGGCTTTTCGGATTTTGCCTCGGGGGCGGCCATCCCCGGCTTTTCAAGAGTGGGCGCGGGCACCGGCTTCGGCTGAGAACCCTGCGGCTGATCCTGTGCCGCGAGCGGCATGGCGGCGCAGAACGCGATAACAACTAGTTTTCGCATCAATTCCCTCACGTCCAAAGTTTAGCCCTGCCCCTGAAGGCCGAGCAATACGTTTCTCAAAGCCGCGGGGATGGATTCGCCCCGCTTGACTTCCATCCAGAGCACGCCACTGGGATCGAGCTTAATGCCTGTACGAGAGCGTACCACGGAGACCAGTTTGGCCGGGTCCAGGGTTGTCTCGGGATGGAAGCGGACGGCGACGCGGGTCCCCTGGCGTTCGACGGCGGAAATTCGCAAGCGCTCACACATGGATTTGAGGGCGGCGTACTCCAAAAGGTTTTCTACAGAGGAAGGCGGAGTGCCGAAGCGGTCTTCGAGCTCCTTGCGCACGTCCTGCTTGTCTTCTTCGGAGGCGATCGAGGAGATGCGTTTGTAGGTGCGCAGGCGGAGGTTTTCGCTCGGAATGTAATCCTGCGGGATACGCACGTCAAAGCCGAGGCTGAGGGTGGTGCGAAGATCAGGAGCGACTTCTTCGCCCTTCAGCTTGGAGACGGCGCGCTCCAGCATCTGGCAATACATATCGAAGCCGATGGCTTCGATATGGCCGTGCTGCTGGCGGCCAAGCATGTTGCCAGCGCCACGCAATTCGAGGTCCAGAGCGGCAATGCGGAATCCGGCGCCCAGTTCGCTGAACTCCTTCATGGCGGCGAGGCGTTTGCGGGCAATTTCAGAAAGCGAGGTGTCCGGAGGGACGAGGAGATAGGCATAGGCGCGCTGGGCGGAACGGCCGACGCGACCACGGAGCTGGTAGAGTTCGGCGAGTCCGAGGCGGTCGGCGCGATTGATCAAGATGGTGTTGGCACGGGGAATGTCCAAACCGTTTTCGACGATGGTTGTTGCCACGAGGACGTCGGCTTCATCGCGAATGAATTTCAACATTACGCTTTCGAGTTCTTTTTCGGCCATTTGGCCGTGGGCCACTACGACACGCGCTTTGGGAACGAGCTCCTGCACCATGGCTCCCAAGGAATAGATGGACTCGACGCGATTGTGAATGAAGAAGACCTGGCCGTCGCGAGCGAGCTCGGTTTCGATGGCGGTTTGCACCAGTTCTTCCTGAAAAGGGGCGACGACCGTTTGAATGGAGAGACGGTCGCGCGGAGGAGTCTCGATGACGGACATGTCGCGAAGACCGACTAGCGACATGTGCAAAGTGCGCGGAATAGGCGTGGCGGAGAGCGCGAGTGCGTCCACGTTCTTTCGCATTTCCTTGAGGCGCTCTTTGTGAGCGACACCAAAACGCTGCTCCTCGTCGACGATGAGAAGACCGAGGTCGGCAAACCTAACGTCTTTCGAAAGAAGGCGGTGCGTACCGATGACAACGTCGACCTTGCCCGCTTCCAGATCGGCGAGAACTTTCTTCTGTTCAGCGGCGCTGCGGAAGCGGCTGAGCATTTCGATGCGCGCGGGGAAAGCGGCAAACCGTTTCTTAAAAGTTTCGAAATGCTGGAAGGTGAGTACGGTGGTGGGCGCGAGGAGCGCGACCTGTTTGTTATCCACAACCGTTTTGAAGGCCGCGCGCATAGCGACTTCTGTCTTGCCGTAGCCGACGTCACCACAAAGCAAGCGGTCCATGGGCTCGGCACGTTCCATGTCGCGCTTGATGTCGCGGATGGCGGTGACTTGATCGGCGGTTTCTTCAAACTCGAAGGCATCCTCGAATTCGCGCTGGAAATTGCCATCCGGTGAAAAAGCAAAGCCCGCGGTGGTCTTGCGCTGCGCGTAAAGCGCGAGAAGCTGGTCAGCCATATCTTCGACGGATTTGCGCACGCGGGTCTTGCGAGCGTTCCAAACGGTGCCGCCCAGTTTGTCGAGCGGAGGATGTGTGCCTTCCAGGACGCGGTAACTCTGGACAAGATCCATGCGTTCGAGGGGAACGTAGAGACGCGCATCGTCAGCGTATTTCAGCAACATGAATTCGCCGCTGTACCCACCGGATTCGATCTGGCGAAGACCCTCGAACTGGCCGATGCCGTGATCCACGTGGACCACATAGTCGCCGGGTTTCAATTCGGCAAAATCGCCAAAGAAACCGGAAGTGCGAATTTTCCGACTGGGGCGCTCGACGGTAGGCGTGACGTCGAAGAGATCGGCATGGCCAAAAAGGGTAAGGCGCGCGTCGGGAAACGTGACGCCTTCGGCGAAGGGCGCGCGAATCAGCAACATGGCCGCGGATTCGTGGGCGCCCTCGGCAGTAAATCCAGCAGCGGCATCTTCCGATTCACCGAGAACGTAGGGCACTTCATATTCGCGGCAGATGTCGGCAAAGCGTTCGATCTCTCCGGTGCTTGCGGCCGTCAGGAAAACGGTTCCGCCGGATGCGAACTGGGACTTGACATCTCCCATGCAAGCAACCACATCGCCGTGAAACCGGGCGCTGGGGCGGGAGGAGAGCTCGAACTGCGGCGTGGAGCCGATTGCCAGAGCGAGCTGCTCGATGTGAATTTGCGAGGTTTTTTCGAGAGCCGTAGCAAATTGCTCTTCGGTCCAAAAATAGTGAGCGGCGGTGGGCGAGTTGGCGTGGCCGTGACGCTCGTAATTTTCAGTTGCGGCGGCTAGATGCTTCGCCGCAGCTTCCCGCAAAGTTTGCGGCTCATCGAGGAAGACGATCGGCCGCAAAGAACTTTCGGCGAGCTCAAACAACGTGCTCGGTCCGGGTTCGCTGGCGGGGCCAAAATACGATGGCGTCTCCCAGGCGGCAGCGCTCAGGTCAGCTTGCTCCGGCGCGGGGAGAGACCATTCGGTCAAAGGCAAGAACGTCGTGCGAACGACGGGAGCGATCGAGCGTTGGGTGCGCGCGTCAAATTCGCGGACCGATTCGACGGTGTCACCGAGCAGCTCGATGCGCACGGGGCGAGCCGCTTCCGGTGAGAAGACATCGATAATGCCGCCTCGTACGGCGAACTGCCCCGGCAGTTCGACCATTTCCGTTCGCGTGTAGCCTACGGAGCCCAGATGGGAAATCAATTCTTCGTGAGGAATCTCGGTGTCTTTCGCCAATGTGCGCGTGAGGTAAAGGTAGGCCGCCGGATCCTGGTAACGCCAGAGAGCGGCGGCGATGGGGGCGATGACTAAGGAGATTTGTCCATCGGCGACGCGAAAGAGAGTGGAAGCGCGACGCTCGAGAATGTCGGGGTGCGGGCCCTGCGATTCCCAAGGCAACCGGTCGAAAGCAGGGAGAGTGGCGACGCCTCCCGTGGCACCTGGAAAAATGCCGCTGAAGAAGCGCAACGTTTCCGCAAGGGCTTCGGCGCGGCGATTGGAGTCGGTGACAAAAAAAGCCGGACGCCGAAGAGCATGCGTTAAATAAGCCACGACGATGGCCTTGGCCACATCGTGCAAGCCGGTGATGGAAATATGGTTCGCCCCGGAGCGCAAAGCGGCCAGCGCGCCTTCCATCGCGGCATGGCGAAGCAAGGCCTCCAATCGCTCGCGGACGGCGGGAAGTATCATGCGTAGTTGATCAGGATTGCACGCGAGAGGTGCGCGCCCCTTCGCGTATCTTCCGCAGAATGGCCGAAGTGGAATAGCCCTGGACCACGGGAATGGAGACGACGCGCCCGCCGGCAGCTTCCACTTCCTCGCGGCCCACGATTTGGTCGCCGGGCCAGTCGCCACCCTTTACAAGGACATCGGGGAGCAGACGAGCAATCACTTCGCGCGGCGTAAGGTCATCGAAGATCACGACGGCGTCCACGGATTCCAACGCGGCAAGAATTTCGGCGCGTTCGCGTTCCGGAAGAATAGGGCGACCTTCCCCTTTCAATTGGCGCACACTTGCATCGCTATTCAACCCAACGATCAGTGCATCCCCCAATTCGCGCGCTAGTTCCAGGCCGCGGATGTGGCCGGGGTGGAGCAAATCAAAACAGCCATTGGTGAAAACGACGCGGCGGCCGTTGCGTTTCTCACGGCCAAACCGCACAATCGCTTCCTCAAGTGTCAGGACTGACGAACTCAAAGGGTCTCCATGCAGACGGGAAGCAGCCAAAGTGATTTCTAGCGAGCAACTAGTTTACCACGCGGGGCAGGTTGCACGCCCGAAGGCCCTCTGCGGATGAAATCAGGAAAAGCCATTCGCGGGATTGCGGGGGTATTGCTCTGCGCTGGAGGACTATGGCTGGCTCTGCCGACGCCTTACAAAGAACAGACGTACATCTTCAACGCCGACGGCTGCCGACTGGAAACTACCATGGTAGAGAAGCCGGGCGCGACAGTGCAGGGTTCGGTCGTGCTGTTTCATGGAATTTCAGCGAATAAGAAGATTATGTCGTACCTGGCGCGAGGATTTGCCGAGCAGGGGATGCGCGTCTTCGTCCCAGACTTGCCAGGACACGGGCGAACGCCCGGACCGTTTTCTCCGGCGCGCGCGGAGCAGTGCGGAGAAGCACTTCTGCGCGAGCTGCTCACGCGTGGCGTGATCGATGCCAACCGCACAATTCTTGCCGGACACTCGATGGGTGGCGCCATCGCAGAACGCATCCCTGCGCGGGTTCCCGTTGCGGGCTTGATCGCTATCTCGCCAGCGCCGATGCGGGCAGAGCACGGGGTCACGGAAGAGAAGCTGCTTTTCCACAATCCACCGGAGCTGCCTTCCAATTCGCTGGTGATGGCTGGCTCACTCGAACTAGAGTCCATGCGGGGCAATGCCGCAGACCTGGTTGCCGCACAAAGGGACGCGACGGCGAAATATCTTGAAATTCCAGGCGCTTCGCACGTCAGCATTCTTTTTAGCGGCGCGGCGATGCGTCCTGCGCAGGAGTGGGCGGCCCAGGTTCTGCATACATCCCCGGTTAGCGCGTTGCCCTCTCACCGACCGCTTATCGGCGGGCTTGCCGGCTTTTTGGGAATTCTGCTGATTGCCGGGCCGTTTCTGCGGGAAGTGGCTGGGAAAAGCACGGGCACAGAAATTGTGGGGACTAGCACGGTCATCGGCATGCAGCGACTTTTACTGGAATTTGCGGCTGGCTCGGTCCTTATTGTGCTTCTCTTGCGATTTTGGATTCCGTTGAAGGCCATTAAGCTTTTTCAGGGCGACTATCTTGCCAACATTGAGCTTCTTCTCGGAACAGTGCTGGTGGTAATGCATTGGAGTCCGGTGCGGGCTGCCTTTGCAAATTCGTCCCGCCACTTCCTCGCGGCAACATTTGCCGGCCTCGTGCTGCTGCTACTCGCAACGGCGTGGTTCGATTTGACGTTTTACGAGGCGTGGCTTATCGGCGCAAAGTGGGCGCGCTTCCCATTTTTACTGGCGGTCTTGCTTCCGTATCACCTGGCCGAAGAGACGCTGCTCGGCCCAGCGCAAAGGGGAAAAAGAGGGCGCAGGCTGGCAATGGCCTTGACGCTGAGGCTCATCACCTGGATGGCCATGATGGGGGGCGTTCTCGTCCTGCACAACGGAGAAATCCTTATCGGCCTCCTAGCCCTTTATTTGGCGGTGTTCAATTTGATACAGCGGAGCGGTATGGACATAGTGCGTACTGAAACGGGTTCG
>MNEA01000164.1:1551-9122 GCA_001917435.1 Acidobacteria bacterium 13_2_20CM_2_57_6 | reverse complement strand
TTGTGCGGTCGAATGGGACGGTGACCTACGTCGGGAAGGATATTGCCTATCAGCTCTGGAAATTTGGATTGCTAGGCAAGGATTTTCGTTACCGCAAGTGGCCAAATACTCCGGAAGGGCAAACGGTCTGGGCCACGACGAGCGAAGCGAATGATCCGGCGGCGCCGCATTTTGGCGAACCGGCATCAAGCGTTTACAACGTGATTGATGCGCGGCAGGCGTATTTGCAGAAGGTCGTGGCGGCGGGGCTGCGGGCGCTGGGGCATGCGAAGGAAGCAGAGCACTCCATTCACTTGTCGTATGAGATTGTGGCGCTGACGCCGCGCTGCGCCGCGGAAATGGGCTACGAGCTTACTCCGGAAGAGGCGAGGAAGACGTACGTGGAGGTGAGCGGGCGCAAGGGCTTTGGCGTGAAAGCCGACGACCTGCTGGACAAGCTGGAGGCGGCCACGATCGAGGAAGTGCGACAGCGGCATGCGGAGATGAAAGCGGAGGAACAAAAGTTGACGGCGCATGCGATCGCAGTGGGGGCGTTGCGGTTTTTCCTTTTGAAATTCACACGCAATGCGATTATCGCGTTCGACTTCAAGGATGCGCTGAGTTTTGAGGGGGAGACGGGACCGTACTGCCAGTATGCGGTGGTGCGGATACGGGGGATCCGGCGAAAGGGCAAAGAGTCAGGGGCGACGGATGGGGTGGTAACGAAGGAATCCGTAAGCCAACTGCTTGGTGGGGTGGAGGGAAATTCGCTTTGGGAGCTACTGGTTACGGCCGGTTCACTGGATTACGCGGTGGATGCGGCGATTGCGACGCAGGAGCCGGCGTTCCTGGCCAAGTATGCATTCCAACTGGCGCAGGCGTTTAACAATTTTTATCACAAGCACCACATCTTGTCGGAAGCCGATGAGCAGAAACGGGCATTCCTGCTGCGGCTGACGGAATGGGTGGAGGCGCAGTTGGTGAAGGCGCTGTCGCTGCTGGGCATTGAGGCGCCGGAGAAAATGTAGCGGCGCAAGTGATGTTTTCCGCATGGGGAACGAAAAGTGAAATTTCTCGCTTCGCTTGAATGACGGGAGAGGCAAGCAGCCTCCACCAGTAAAAACAGGCCACAGGTCAATAAGACAGAACGAGGTGGACGAGAGTGCGGAGCGCCACACCAGTGGGACCTTTGGCGAGCCAGGGCTTGGCGTCGTCGTTCCAAGCAGTGCCGGCGATGTCCAGGTGAATCCAGGGCGTGTCGCCTGTGAATTCCTTGATGAACATGGCGCCAGTGATGGCGCCGCCGCCCTTGCCGCTGCTGATGTTCTGGATATCGGCGACGGTCCCCTTGATGAAATCGCGGTAATCGTCGTCAATCGGCATCTGCCACATTTTTTCGCCAGCGGCTTTCGAGCTGGCCAGGAACTTATCCGTAAAGGACTGGTCGGAGCCGAAGACGCCGACGTTGACGTTGGCGAGGGCGACAACAATGGCGCCGGTGAGCGTGGCGGCATCGATCAGCTGCGTCGCGCCGAGCTGCTTGGCGTAGTGGACGGCGTCGGCAAGAAGGAGGCGGCCTTCGGCGTCGGTGTTGAGGACTTCGATAGTCTTGCCGGACATGGCCGTTTGAATGTCGCCAGGCTTCTGGGCTTTGCCGCCGGGCATGTTTTCCGTGGAAGGGACGACGCAAATCACTTTCACGCTCGGCTTCAGAGCGGCGAGCGCGCGCATGACCCCGAGCATGGTGGCCCCGCCAGCCATGTCATACTTCATCTTTTCCATGCCGTCGGCGGGCTTGATGGAGATGCCGCCGGTATCAAAGGTGACGGCTTTGCCGATCAGTCCGATCACGGGCGCACCGGGCTTCGGATTCGAGGGAGTATAGGTGACGACCATAACGCGAGGCGGTTCGACGCTTCCTTGCGCGACGCTCAGGAGCGCGCCCATCTTGAGGTCGGCGATTTTTTTCTCGTCGAGGATTTGGACGGCGAGGCCGGCTTCCTTGGCCATGGCTTCCGCTTTTTCGGCCAGGACGCGAGGAGTGAGTTTGTTGGAAGGCTCGTTGATAAGGTCGCGGGCGAAGTTTTGCGCGTCGGCGATGATGCGGCCCTTGGAGAGGCCTTTTTCTCCGGCGGCGCGTTCCGCATCGGAAAAGCCAGCGACCAGGACTGTGTCAATGTTCTTGTCGTTTTTCTTGTCGGTCTTGTATTTGTCCGTTTCGAAATTGGCGGCGAGCGCGCCTTCGGCGATAGCTTGGGCGGACTCCTCCGTGGCATTGCCTTCTCGAACGAGAAGGGCGAAGTTCTTGACGGAGCGAGCCTTCAGATAGCGAAGAGCAGCGCCGGCGAGTTTGCGGAGCACCGCGCTATTCCATTGTTCGCGCTTCCCTGCTCCAACAAGGAACAAGCGCGCTGCCTTGAGACCCGCAGGCGCGTGGATGAGAGTGAATTCGAGCATCTTGCCGGTCAGCTCGCCGCTCTTGGCAAGCTTGCGTAACAAGCCAGCAGCGGCCTGGTCGAGCTCTGCGATGCGGCCCTGAACGGCGTCGGTCTCTTCAAACACATACGAAACAAGGGCCTCGGTCTCAAGCGCTGCGAACGGCTGGGTTGCGAGCGTGATCTGCATGGTCCGTTATCGCCTCCGATTGCGATACATAGATTGTTCGACTTCCCTACGAGCTTCCTTGGTGCGTTCATCCTGGCGGCGGTCCCAAGACTTTTTGCCCTGAGCCAGGGCAATTTCGACCTTGGCGATGCCGTTGCGAAAGTAAATCTTCGTGGGAATAACCGTTAAACCCTTCGATTCGGTGCGGCCGGAAAGCTTGTCGATTTCGCGCTTGTGGAGAAGAAGCTTCCGGGAACCTAAGGGCTCATGGTTCCATGGGCCGCCCGGTAAATACTGCGCAATGTGCGCGTTAACAAGCCACGCACCCCCAGGCTTGAAATCGACGAACGCATCGCGGATATTGGCTTTCCCCTCGCGAAGAGCCTTAACCTCGGTACCATGAAGGACCAGACCGGCCTCATGTTTCTCAAGAATATGGTAGTTATAAGAAGCGGCGCGGTTCTGGGCGACGATCTGCTCGCCGGACTTCGCGGACTTCTCGGTCTTTTTGGCAGGTTTGGTCACAACATTCCATCATAACTGCAGCGTGAAGGCTTGTCACCTGCGGCACACGGCACAGTTATTGATGAGGGCAGCCAACCTAAGCATCCTTGCCGGGCCTCTAAATCGAATGTTAGACTGCTGGCTGAGCTTCGTATCGAAGCCTTGGAGAGAGCATGCGCCGCTGGGGAAACCTATTACTATGTGTTGGTTTCGGACTGCTCGCAGCGGGCTGCCCGAAGGGCAAGCCCGATTTCACCCAAGGTAAGAAGGCGGAGGCGCTTCAAGACTATGACGCCGCGTTCAACTTCTACCAAAAAGCCGCCAAGGCCGATCCTTACAACGCCAGCTACAAGATCAAGCTGAACCGGGCACGGTTTGAAGCGAGTGAATTGCACGTCAAGCGCGGCGTTGAGTTGCGGAATCAAGGGAACTTGCCGGGTGCAGCGAGTGAGTTCCAGCGGGCGCAGGCTATCGATCCGGGGAGCCCCATAGCGGACCAGGAGCTTCGCAAGACGGTCGAAGTGATCGCCGAAAAGAACCGCGCGGCTGATGCGGCAGCGGAACCACCGTCCGATTCAAACGAACAGCCTCTGGCATCGATGCCGCCGGAAATCAAGCCGCTCTCCCGAGCGCCAATCAATTATAAGGCGTCCAGCGACGCAAAAGTAGTTTTCGACACGATCGGGAAGCTGGCGGGCTTGACGGTTGTTTACGACCCGGACTTCCCGGCGCGGCGCATCACCGTGGATTTGGTCAACGTGACCCTGGAGCAAGCGCTGGAAATCGTGTCGCTGGAGAGCAAAGCTTTCGTAAAGCCGGTGACAGAAAATATTATTTTTGTGATTCCGGATCAGCCACAAAAGCGCCGGGACTATGAAGAGCAAGTGGTCAAAACGTTTTATATTTCAAACACGATTCAGCCGCAGGATTTGACCGAGATCGTGACCGGGCTGCGCCAATTGCTTGACCTGAAGCGAATCCAGCAACTTAATTCGCAGAACGCGATTATCGTGCGCGACACGCCGGACAAACTGCTGTTGGCCGAGAAGATGATTCATGACATCGACAAGGCTAAGCCGGAGGTAGTGGTGCAGGTGGAAGTGCTGGAGGCGCGCACGGATCGCTTGCGGGACTTGGGCATTCTCCCAGGACAAACTGCCACGATTGCGATCAATCCGAACAACACCACGACGAGCAGCAGCTCGAGCACCAGCACAACCAGCAACAGCGGTATCAATCTGGGTCAGCTGCGCCACCTAAACTCAACCGATTACGTGGTGACTCTGCCGAGCCTGACGGCAAACGCGGTGCTGACCGATACCAACACGAAGATTATCCAGAATCCGGAAGTGCGCTCGGTGGACGGCCAGACGGCTAAATTGAAAATTGGCGATCGCATACCCATTGCGACCGGCAGTTTTTCGTCCGGAATTGGAATCGCTGGAGGAACGGCGGGCGGCATCAATCCGCTGGTGAATACGCAGTTCACGTATCAGGATGTGGGCGTGAATATTGACCTTACGCCCCGCGTCCATCCAAATCGCGAAGTGAGTATGAAACTGAAAGTGGAAGTCTCCGCGCATACGAATGACGTGAGCATCGGAGGAATTACGCAGCCGGTCATCAGCCAGCGCGTCATCGAGCATGACATTCGCTTGAAGGAAGGCGAGGTCAGTATTCTTGGCGGCCTAATCCAGCGGACAGACAGCAAGACGCTGGAGGGCTGGCCAGGCCTTGCGAAGCTCCCCCTGCTTGGTTACCTCTTTTCGCACAATAAGACAGACCACCAGGAGGACGAGGTGCTGATCGTCCTGACGCCACGGATCGTGCGCATGCCCGAATGGACGAAGGCGAATCTGCGGCCGCTGTATTCGGGCTCCGAGACGAACGTGCAAGTGAAGCGGGAGAATGAGATTCACGCGCCTGCGCCGCCTCCCGTGCAACAACCACCGGCGAATCAAAATACAGGAGCGCCGAATGCTGCGCCTGTCCCAGCAACGGCACCGACTGCCGCGGCGCCTGCGACTGGAAAAGCTCCAGGAGCGGCGGCCAAGCTACGCTTCGAACCGCCGAGCTTGTCGTTGAAGGCCGGGCAAACGGCCACAATCGGTGTAGTGATTGAGAATGTGAATGACCTCTTCTCCATCCCCCTTCTCTTGCAGTACAACCCGGCGGTCATCAGCGTGGAAGAAGTGCGCCACGGCGGATTCCTCTCCGGGGGAACGCAGGAAATCGCCATTGTGCATCAGCCATTCAAAGACAAAGGGCAGTCGATTATTTCCGCGACGCGCGGACCGAACACGCCAGGAGTGAGCGGAAGCGGAACTCTGATTGGAATCGTGATCAAAGGGCTCGCCCCGGGCTCATCGAACCTGTCGATTGTGCAAGTGAATGCGAAAGATTCGCAGCAAAATCTGATCCCGTTGATCACCAGCGAAGCCACCGTGCAAGTCCAGCCATAGTTCCGGATTGTGCAAGCGATGTTGCGCGACATTTCAAACCACGGGCGGATTAGGAGAATCCAGCGGACGACGTCTTCCTCCGAGTTGGGGATGACGCTGCTGGAGCTGATTATCGCGTGCGCCATTCTGATGATTCTGTCCTCTGCCGCATTGCCCATTGCGAAATACGCGATCATTCGACAGAAAGAAGCGGAGCTTCGCCGTGATCTTCGGGAGATGAAAGACGCGATCGACCGCTACAAAGACGCGGCTGACCGCAACCAGATTCGCGTGGAAATCGGGAGTGAAGGCTATCCGCCGGATCTGGAAACGCTGGTAAAGGGAGTGCAGCTCGGCGCAAGCAGCGATCGGAAGATTCGCTTTCTGAGGAAGATTCCTGTGGATCCCATGACCGGGCGGGCTGAATGGGGCTTGCGTGCCGTTCAGGACGATCCGGACTCGACGAGTTGGGGCGGCAAAAATGTGTTCGACGTATATTCCAAATCGACGGGGACGGCGCTTGACGGGACGAGGTATTCCGATTGGTAGTCTGGGCGGGAATTTGAATTGAGAATGCATTCGCAAATTCGGACCGGCAGGTCGTTGATGAAACGACGCAAGGGATTGCCGCGAGCGGGGTTTACGCTCATCGAATTGATGATCGTCATTACGATCATTCTCATCCTGATCGGGATGGCCGTGGGGCGGTACGACAAATCGGTGCAGAAGGCCAACGAAGCCGTCCTAAAAAATAATCTCCAGACCATCCGCACCTCCATCGATAATTACACCCTCGACAAGCAGGCCGCGCCACAATCTCTCGACGACCTCGTGCAGGCCGGCTATCTGCGCTCCGTCCCGACTGATCCGATGACGCGAGCAAAGGACTGGGTGCCGCAGTACGACAGCGTGGTGTTGAGTCCGGATCAATCGAGTTCCGGCATGGTTGACGTTCACTCCAATTCGAGTCGCGCTTCGCCCTTCGATAACACGCCATACAACGAGTGGTAGCTCTCCCTAGCCCGATTCGCAGGGCTGCTCCATTTGCAATGGTTTGACGGAAGCGTGTGCATCCGATATAGTGGATGTGCGGGGTGGAGCAGCCTGGTAGCTCGTCGGGCTCATAACCCGAAGGTCGTCAGTTCAAATCTGACCCCCGCAACCATGGGCGCTTAAGAGGAAAATCCTCTAAGCGCCCTTCTTATTTACGGTTACGAGTTGAGCCGTAACAATCCCTTCGCCTAATTTAGCGCCGCAGAGTTGTTCCTGTTCTCGATATTGGGAACAACTGGGAACAAATCGCCGTAGATTGCCCGTTCTAGAGCGATTGCAGCGTCACGCTCCGCTTCCGCAGAGGTGTGGGTGTAGATGTCTGCGGTCATCTTGATCGTGGAGTGCCCGAGGAACTTTTGCCCAGCTTCAGGTTTCCCGTCCGGTCGTTGACAATACTCGCGGCGGAATGTCTGAACGTGTGGAAGCCTGACGCGCCCTTCCTTCGCGGAATCCCTAGCCTGTCCAAAATTGGGTAGAGGGCGTCCTTTCGAAGCACGTCCGGGTCTAGCGCCGACCCGTCCTTTTTGCAGAACACGAAGTCATTTAGTCCCCGATGCAACGAGTTCTCACAGTGATTCCTGAGAGTCTCGTTAAGGGCACTTCCCAAGGGGACGTCTCGCGTGCTTGCAGCCGTCTTGGGCGAGAGAAGCTGGCCTCGCCATAGACTATGTTCGATTCGGAGTATTCTTCGCTCCAAATCAGCGTGCTTCCATTTCAACGCCAGTACCTCACCCAACCTAGTTCCGGTTAGAGCCACACAGTCGAAGAATGCCCGGAGGCTTGTTGGAGCTGCGCTCAGAATATTCAGCAACTGAGCAGGAGACCAAATCGGCTTCTCGTGCTTATCGACTGTTGGTTTGTGTCTATTCCGAATCGGCGAACGATCGATCAAGTCATTGTCCAATGCAAGCGACATAATCGCCCGTAAGACCAAAAGCAAATTGCGGACAGTCTTTCCTGAGAGCCCGCTCTCCACTTTTGTTTGGATGA
>MNEA01000164.1:0-1499 GCA_001917435.1 Acidobacteria bacterium 13_2_20CM_2_57_6 | reverse complement strand
CCACAAAAGCCCTCAGGCGCAGGTCTGAGCCTTCAGGCTTCGCAAAGGATGCTCCGCGGATTCGTTCTCCTAAGACGGCACGGGCTGCCTTCTTGCCGGAAAGCCCGTACAACGTCTCGGCTTTTTGATTCCACTTCCCATCGGCCGACTTCACCCTATAACGAATCTTGAAGACGGTACCAGACCGGGTTGGGATCGGCTTTGACACATAGCCTTGCTGATACGATTGACGACGAGTCACTGTTTTTTCTCCTTTCGCTTTTGTGACCCGTCTTTGCCTCTCATTTTGACATAGAGCATTCCTCCATTGCGCAGGACCGAAGCAACGGATTCCCCCAGGTCGCGAGCCTTGCGTGAAAAGAATGCGGTCTCGCGGGGCGATAGTCTGAGTGGAAACAATTTGCTGCGTCGGTCGTGATGCGTTATGCGGGGCCTGCCCATATCATTCGTAAATGTATATACACTTACGATTGGAATCAAGGAATAATGAACGTTACCCTGCCCGCTCCAAGAGAGTGCATTGTTCTGCATTGTCATCATCGCCCCAACCGCTCCAGGACTCTGGGCCACGAGAACCGTAGATACTTCCCGAGACGATAGCCTCCAATCGCGTCGGCGTGGTTGTAGACCCAGTTGCGGCTGACCGAGAGGCGTGTCGCCACTTCAGCAACTGTTAGGAGTTGGTCTTCCGCTCTTTTCTCCTTCCCTGTGGCTACCTGGGATTCGGTCAGAGACAAGTCAAACACTTTTAGATTTGGCATTCGAGAATCGATCACCGAGTCTTCGTTCTCCACAGATTCAGCCTCGCCAATTGGTTCAGGTGCTGTGCTCATTGCATTGCGCGAGGCATGCCGTCGTGACGACGCTGTGTTCTCGCGCATGTCGAATTGTGTCGGTGCGTCTTTCATTTGTGCTACGCGGTTTCTTTGAGTCCGCCTCCCTTGAGTTCCTGAATGTTTCCGTTGCTGGGCTGTTGGCCTAGCCATGTTTTGAATTCATCATCGCGTTTGAATAAGACTTTCAAGGCTTCCGTTATGACGTACGACGGAGTGGAGTCGATGAACTCTGCATACCGGTCTAGCTGTACCTTCACCGACTCCTCGACTCGGGCCTGGATCGTGACTGTCTTCGCTTGCTTGGGTGGTGCTTTGATGATTGGCATTTGTCCTTTCTGTTCCTCCCTTTCGGTTTTGTATTACGAACTGTCTTACAACTCCGTTGCTGCTCCCCCTCCGCGCGGCCAAAACACGGGCTGCGATTTCCTGAGCAGCTTGAGGCGGGAGTGACCCCCGAAGCCCGCAGGGGCCGGGCCGCGATTCTGCGGCGCGGTGGGGTCGCTCCCGCCCATCCTAGTGTTTTGGCCGCGTCCCCCTTCTTGCCTTGGCCTCACGCATCTGCTCATTTCTCCATAGGTTTATCCACTCCTGCGGCGAAAGCTGACCCGAACGATCCCCCGAACGTTCCCTCCTGGCTGTTCTTCACTTCGCCTGCTGTGCTTG
>MNEA01000077.1 GCA_001917435.1 Acidobacteria bacterium 13_2_20CM_2_57_6 | reverse complement strand
GGAAGCTACATAGAGCCCGGCCCGAGAGGGATAGGGGGCACATCGTCACCACAGATAGGTTATGCGGGATTGAACGACTTCCGACGTACGCTCCTAGTTGCCGGGGTCCGGAACCGCGCGCAGTGCGTCGAGCGCGGGTTCAATACTGACAGCCGTTGATCAGCGCTGTCTTCAGACAGGCTAGCTCTTTGTAGCACACTTCCACGGTGCTGCCTTCCATGACTGCAGAGTAAAAGGGGAGGAACTTGGCTAGAACCTCCGGCCAGTGGGCCATCAGGCCGAACGTGTTGGGCGTCTTTCCAAATTTCTTGGACAATCCGTCATAGATGGGATGCAACTCAGCAGCAGTTTTTCCCCTGGGGAGCGGATTCACAATGCTCATGAAATCTTCATGACTCAATCACGTTAATCTGGATTCAGCATCCTTTGACGATCTCGCGCCGAGCGAGCAAGAAAAGCTTCGCCCGTTCGCGGCAGAGATCCTCCGTTTAGCGTGACTGCGCCGATCGTCTGCGCCGCGCTCATCCTCGAGCTGAACGAAGCAGCATCCACGCCGCCTCTCGGGCAGCAGCGACCACTTCGCGGATAGCCCCGGCGACCAGCTCAGGGTGGTCAAGATGGACCCAGTGTCCGCTGTCGCTCACTACCAAATGTCGCCCACGCGAAGAGAGCTGTGCTAGGTCGCTTTGCCAGTTGGCATACGGTGGCGCATGATGGTCTCCCGAAACCACGAACAGTGGCAAATCCCCAAGCGTACTCAGCACAGCCGCTTGTGCAGCACTGACCGGCAGTGTGGCAACGTGCTGTCCCAGGCTCATGAAATTCTTCGGCTGAGACCACATCGCGCGCACAACTGGCAGGATCGGAGCGGGCAACTTGCGAATCTCACCTGCAATCCGTTGCGCCGCAGCTGCCGTGTCGACGCCGAACGCGCTCACGGCAGCCCTTCCCAGCTTGGGCGAACCTCGCGCCAGCCGCGCCAGGCAAAACCGAACAAAACCCAATCGTGCGAGCCACGCTGCAATCCAAGCGTATCGCAGGCCCACTTCGATCATGCGCAACTGCTGTGGGGTCGGATTCTCCCATTCGGCAGGGTGAACGGAATCCACCAGCACCATGCCAACGAATTCATTGCGATACAGATGCGCGAACGCCCGGTTCACATATCCGCCGAACGAGTGCCCAACGAGAACGTATGGCCCCGGAATACCCGCAGCATCCAGCAGTACATGCCCAGCTCAGGCTGGACGCGCCCATGCCCGATTCGAAGACCACGGTCGGCGTGCCTTCTCCGGTTTCATGGATGTGCATCCGTCTCCCGTTGACTCGCACGAGGCGCCCGGGGGCCGGAAAGCGCTGGCGGTCCTGCCACGTTCCGATGGCCTGGTACACGGTACCAACCGCCAGCAGCAGAGCGAGTGTGCCGAGGAGAACCACGAGAAACATAAGCGTCGATTTCATGGGATAGCCTGAGCATCCAAGAATGCGCCCGTCGAGTGAACTTCTTCGCCGATCGACGAGTCGTAGAATAACTCCTACGATGTCCGATCTTGCGGCCAAGACCTGCGTTCCTTGACGTGGAGGGGTGCCCCCGCTCAAGGGTGAGGAGCTCTCCCTACTTCAAAAGCAGGTCGATGGTTGAAACATCATCGAAGAACATCACATCACGAAGACCTTCAAGTTTCTCGACTTTCGCGGAGCCCTCGGGTTTGTAAAGGTGAGCATGCTGAGGAGCAGAGGCATAACCCAGACATCTTCCTTGCCTGGGGAAAAGTCGGAATCACGACCTGGACGTACAAGATCAACGGTCTGACAGAGAGCGATTTCATCTTGGCGGCAAAGATCGAGCAGCTCCCCAAATCCTAGCTTCCCCCTACGCAACACCAAACTACACTCCCAAAGGCAACGCCGCGGGCTCTTTTTATCTGAGCGAATGTCGGACACGGAGACGCCAGGCGTAAATCCATAGATTCAAAATGCAAACGGCGACAGCGCCAGCGACAAGAAGGTTCGGGGGAATATCGGGGTACACCACCATGTCGAGGTAGTGCAGAAGGAAAGGGCCGCGATAGGCCGGAAGGTTACCACGCACCTCAAGCCACGTTTCAAGTGCTGTGAGTGGGCACCAGAAACCAAAGATTTCGACGATCATTCCGTAAACCAACGTGGCAACGTGCAGCGCCGCGACCTGCGGCCGGCCGCGCGTGAAGAAGGCGCCGAAGATGACCCAGACAATGTAGGCGGCATGAAGCGACAGAACTCCGGCCGCCATCGCTCGGTATAATCCCGGCGCCATGGTCATATCTCTTGGATGCAAAGCCCAGAAGGCTGCCTATCTTTGGGTGTGTCCTTGGCCCAGCACTTCGTGCAGAGCGTCTTGATGGGATACGGGCACTCATCCTGATAATTTGCCTCGCCGCATTCCCATTTTTCCGCGCAGCGCGGGCATTCATGCGTGTGAGTGCTGAGCTTGCCCATAATCCGCATGCTTCTCAGCCGTGATTTTCAGGACTCGAGAGCTTTGGCCATCGACCTGGTCCACGCCATCAGGCGGCTGAGCGCCCGCCCTCCTTGCACTCACGGCAGAGGCGCGTCCAAGACACCGCTTCCAGACGGACCCTTGAGATAGGCTTCTTGCAGACCTCACATAGGCCGTATGTGCCCCGCCTGATGCGGCCGAGTGCTTCTTCTATTGCTCGTAAGAGTCGACCGTCTGTTTGGTGTAAGCGGATCTGGAGTTCCGCCTCCGCATCGGCATTGGCTTGGTCAATTAGATCGCCCTCCAAGCCACCTGCGGCTGGCACCCGGGTCCCCGCGTCTTCTTGGACTGACGACAGCTGACGCTGCTTCTCCAACAAGAGTCTCTTGTATCGCTGTAAGTCGGCTTGACGCATGACCGGTCTTTAGTGGCAGCTGTTAGCTACCTGCTTTTTGATACTTGTCGGGCTGAAATTTACCACCGTCAACATAATTCTTATTGGTCTCGATGTACGAATGCCATTTCTCCGGCAGATCATCAAGTGGGAAATTTGCGGTCACCGGGCAGACCGGAACACCAGCGCCGCAGTCAATACACTCAGTGGGATCGATGTATAGTTGAGGCACTTCATCGAACGTCGGACGGCCATCGTCGTATGTGCGGCCCTTTGCCGGATGAATACAATCCACTGGGCACACATCTACACAGGTAGTGTCTTTCGTCCCGATACAAGGTTCGGCGATGATGTAGGCCACCGGTCACCTCCATGCATGGACCGCGTCGGCCTTCGAAAAGCGCGGGTCCTGCTGGGTGTAACATGGGGCTGTGAATAACCGGATTCACCCAGCAGACCGAGATAGCAACGCCAGCGACACAGCCGGATGCCACCCTTCCTCCAACCGAAAAAAGCCGGGCTGAAGCCGGTCGCTGAACAAACCACCAAGAAAGACCCCTGAGATCGTTTGCGTCACCCTTTCTGAGCGAATGAGCAGACCCTCGGCTTTGCCAGACGAACAAAGTCGTCGTACCGAATGCGAATCGCATCGCGGTGCGTCCCAGCATTGAAGACAATTGCCTCATCGGCGGCCAGCGACTCATCGACGTACACCGGCAAGTTGTAAAGAGAACCGAAAGGCGGCATGGCGCCCAACTCGCAATCGGGGAATAGACTGCTGAATTCCTGCTCGGTAGCTAGTCGCACGGACTTTCCCAGTTCTGTGCCCAGCTTTTCGAGTCTCACGTGATTCGGCCCCGGTAGGACGGCCAGAATCATTTCTTCGCCCGCCCACAGAACCACGGTCTTGGCAAGCTCTTTTCCAGAGATCTGCATCGTGGCGGCTGCGCCCTGTGCGGTGTAGGCCGTGGTATGGGTCATTACCGAGTAAGGGATTTGGTTTTCGTCGAGGAAGCTCTTGAGAAGTATGGATATGCTCACGGGCGTACTCCTTTTGCCCTGTGCATTAACAAGATTATCGCGCAGCGTAAAACAAAAAGGAACATGTACCGCGCCTCTTCAGACCCGAGGTGAGAGCGGCCGAACTCAGCAAACCACTTGTTGTCCCTGTCCTGAGCGTAGATCCTAATCATTCCTTCGTGATTACATACTCCCCGCCGCCGTCCGCGAGGAGACGTTCTTGTCGGCTTGCTTATCTGCGCTCTTCTCAATCTCGATCGAGCCCTTGAAGTAGGCCCCGTCTTCAATGATGATCTGAGCTGTCGTCAAGTCTCCGCTCACCGAACCGTCCTTCTTGATCTCGATCTTGCCTTTTCCACGGACATTACCCTTCACGTTTCCGTACACAATCACCTCACCGGCAATGATGTCGGCTGTCAACTTTGCTGTAGCTCCGATCATCACCTTCCGCTCATCGAGTTGGACCAATCCTTCCACTCTTCCTTCAATGAACAGGTCCTCGTTGCCGACGATTTCACCTTTCAAATACAAGCTCGACCCCAGCCGCGATGTCGCGCCATCCGCTATCGCTTTCGTTGGGTGCATAACATCTTTGTTCAGCTTGGGTGTTTCTTCGCAAGACGCTGGAGCGAGCCTTGGCGAATGATTCATTTGCACATTTTTTGGTTCCGTGTCCGCAGCGCGCGGCGTTCCTGGTTTCTTGTTACTCCACATCGAAACCTCCCTAGGGACGGCACAGTTGGCAGTAGAGTAGGCGCTGCACAATTTCACGTCTCATCTCTGGTTAGCCAATCCGTGTTTCCAAACATCTTGCCATTCGCCTTGAAAGTAGATCCCGGCTGTTTTGTCCATTTCCTAAACAGTCCCGGATTGTTCTTTAGCTGCAATAACGCAGATGCAATCACTTCCGCGTTCGGCAAGTCTGGCTCCTCCGCAACAGAAAAACACGTCGACTTGCCATGGTCTGATATGGCAAGTACGAATCGATAAGCCACTAGGAAGTCTCTACGCCCGGCTCTGAGCCAGTAACTATCACCGCGAACTTGCTCGGCTCCAGTGAGTGCAGCAATACGCTTCAAATATTTTGCGGCGCGCTGCGCTGGCGCGCATTTAGTTCGCATTCTCGTCGCGAGCCGATCATTGCGCACGGGTGAACGCCTCCCCGTCCGTCTTAATTGGCAGGCCGTTCTTGACGGCCCATTTGTCAAACAGCATTGGGTTGTTCGCGAGTTGTAGCAACGCGGTTGCAATTTCCTCCGCCTTCGGCATCCCTTTGTGTACTGGATAAAAGCAGGTTTCTTCGCATGCGCATTTGGGATCTGCTGCGTCTCGCAGCCGTCTTACGTATCTGTAGCTCACATAGAATCTAGCTGTGCCGACATCTAGAACATAATCACCACCCGTTTGCGTGGCGCCAGTGAGGGCAACGATGCGGCGCAGATAGTCTTTCGCGCGATCCTTTGGTTCGAGGGGGCCTAGACCACCTGGACGATTCTCAAAGTGATTGGCCGCATTTATTCGAACACCGTCGTGTCCTGGGATATGGAAGCCCCCAAATAAGTAGTTGGGTCGCCCCTGCCGTAGAGCAATTGCTCTTACATAAGGCCTGCACCGCAAGCCAGCGAACACAAACCTCCATATGATCAGAGCGAAGAACGCGATCAGAAATAGATTTACACGCATCATACACGTGCCGCCACGTTTGAAACGCACCATCGCCAAGTCCGGTTCTCAGCCCAATGCAAACGAACTCTTACAGTGCAGGCTGGGATCGTGTCGGTCGCGGTTGGCGCGGTTAGCCGCCGGCGATCGGGTGAACCATCAAGACTTCGTTCTGTTCGCGCGTTACTTTCTCGAGACGTTCACCGGTCGCTAGATCAAATGGTTGTGCGCCGGTCTGCGCTTCGTATTCGGCAATCGCTTTGTTCACTTCTTCCATGTCAGCGGTTGTTGGATCGTATTCAAGAAGCGTTTTATCTCCCTGGGATGAAAATGTCAGAATTTTGGCGTTCATGTTTGGTCTCCTGTGGGACGTCAGTTTTCGGTTTCCTGTGGAAAAGCAATCGGCGGTTTTAGGTCCCTAAAAGTCATATTGCACCGTTTCTCGGAGTTGTCAAGACACCTTTCCCGTGCAAATGATTCGGAGGAGCCAAGCCCTCGTTCCCGCCCCATGCCGTTTTGCACTGAAGAATTCTTCGATTCTCCTTGACATTCACATTCTCAGAGAACAAGCTCGCCGCGAGGTTTCGCCGTTTGAGGCGAGACTCCCGCTCCGTAGTCCGAGCGCAGTTTCTTTGATAGCCAAGCTCCGCATCGAGCCCTAAGAGGTCAGTACGTCGTCGGCTCCTTCCTCTCCACTCGCGCGGGGCCTAACGTTCTGTACCAAGTACGGGACTGCACGCCCAAAGACCGCAGCGGTTTCAGGCCCCTCCAGTTGAGCCAGACTCGCCTCATGCAAGTAGAAACTTCGCATTTCTCAAAGGAGGAGGACACGTCTCATGTCAGAAGGAAACAAATTTGTCATCCGTCGCTCGTTTGAAGAACTTTGGAATAAGGGCAATCTGTCGCTGGCAGACGAGCTCTATACCCCCAACTACGAACATCATGACGCTTCGTCACCCGATTTTGGGCGGGGTCCCGAAAGTGAGAAGAAGAGAGCGGCCCTCTACCGTACTGCCTTCCCGGACCTGCAATTGACGATCGAGGACATCATTGCCGAAGGCCAAACAGTGGTAGCCCGTTGGTCTTGTCGGGGTACCCATAAAGGCGATCTCAGCGGGATTGCGCCAACGGGGAAGCAGGTTACCATCTCCGGGGTAAGCATCGCCCGCTTCACGAACGGTAAGATGGTAGAAGGCTGGGTCAACTGGGACGCTCTGGGTCTGATGCAACAGCTCGGCGTTGTCCCTGAGCTCGCCAGAACCAAAGCCGCCGCAGCGAAGCCTTAGATCTCGGACGACTTTCAAATCTGGCTCATGGAAGCGGGCCTCACTGGCTTCATTTGGTCGAAGATGGGGTGTGCATTCGCACAGTGCGGTTTGTGGAAGGAAAAGGAATTACTATGGAAGAAGAAATCGGCAAGACCGCCGGAGCGATTTGGGACGTACTCAACACCAGGGGCGAACTGTCCCTTAGCGAACTGAAGAATGCGGTAAAAGGACAGAAACCCACGTTCGACTGGGCAATTGGGTGGCTTGCACGCGAAAACCAAGTTGCGATCACGCCAGAAAAGCGCTCCTTTCGAATCCGCTTGAAACAAGAGCAGGCAAAGGCGACGGGTGCCTCGTAGGTTGACTGGTTTCCCTGGGGAAAACGGCGCTAGCGCGCGCTAGCACGCCCTCCCTTGCCTTTGCTTCACACGCGTCATTGCTCTTCCTCTGTGCAGGAATGCCAGTCGGGATCCCCGAAGTGTGTCTGGCAGAACCAGCGATTACACCGTTCGCAATACTTGGTGGCGACAATCATGCACGGCTCATCCCAGGCAGAAACGCCCTGGCAGAATACCCCGCCCGGCTTATTTTTTCCTTTGCCTGGAGTTTCTCGAGCGCTGATGTGATCCCGGACACTCAACCTTACTAACTCTTCTTCGAGGTTACTGCATAGAAGGCTGCCCACCGCCGCCCTATGTCTTTGCTTTTGCAGTGTGGGCAGATGATTCCGCCCTTCTCATGCTCAGAAATCGTCAGGATTTTCGAGAATTCTTTCTCGCAGGCTCGACAGAGAAAATTGTACTGGGGCATAGCTCCCTCCCCATCGCGAACTCTTGTTACCGAGAATCCTAGGCTTCCATCCTACTCGCGTCAATCTGCACCCTGTTGAGTAAAGACATGCCAATATCGGCAAAGCGAGTCAGCTTAAAGCCCCCGATCGGGCCTCAATGACATCGTTTCCAAGACGGTTCTATCCCGAGGAGTCAGAATTCCGGGTGGACCACTCCTGGAATTAGTCTGCTCGGTACTCCACACGCGAAGCGGCGATAATTGCCTCGGAGGAAATACCTAAATGCATGGGACGGAGGAAACTAGAATCGGGCGGAGAATTCTTGCATCCAGTCCGACCAAGAGCAGGAGGACCTATGACTTTACCGGGACAGGTTGAAAGAGCCAGCCCGTCGGTACCAGGATTTGATTCAGATTCCATAATTGTTGCCGAAATCGCTCGGCAGTTTATTACCGCTGGATATAAGTTTTGCCTGCGATAAATTTCTCTGGATCAGGAAGCGCCGGAAGACTTGAGTTGGCAGGAAGCGATCGACATTCTTAACTCAGGACTGGCCTTAATGCCGGTCCAACATGTCCACAGGCGAGGATGGTCGCCGACACAAGATCTCGGGCGACGGGACGGAGCGAACGCGGTCGCAAACTCCCAGACTGTGGGATTCCCGGCAGGCGTAAGTGTCTGGTGCGACCTGGAAGGCGTAAGCAGGACCTCTGAGGCGCAAGACGTTATAGATTACTGCGAGGCCTGGTATGAAGCATTGGTCGGTACGGGGTACAGTCCCGGTCTCTACGTCGGCCCCGACTCTGTGCTGACCGGCCCACAACTCTACGGACTCTCGTTTCGGCATTATTGGAGATCGCAAAGCAAAGTGCCGCACATTCCAAAGCGAGGCTACGAACTCGTTCAATTCTTCCCGCCGATCACCGCGAACGGAATCTTGGTTGACATTGACGTTGCTCAGAACGACGACGAAGGTGGTCAGGCGCGGTGGCTGCGGATCACACTCTGATCTGATTCTTTCGACGTCCGTTTCTGCCAGAATGACATCCTCCAACCAGTCAGACGTTGCGGCAGACGTTGCGGTCTGACTCAAAGCGGCGTAGGATTCTCGCATCTTATCTCCTCGCAGGAACTTTCCAGCCGTCCCCGAGGTGCGCCAGAAGGAGGTTCCCACCATGCCTATCACCAAAGAATTCACCATCCGCTTAGAAGATCGGCCAGGAACGCTTGGCAAGCTCTGCCAAGCCCTCGCCGAACAGGACATCAACATTCTTGCGTATCAACAGATCCCTCACGAGAAGGGCAAAGGCTCCGTCCGTCTCGTGGTGGACAACCCGGACAAAACCAGGGCAACTCTGGATCGGCAACGCCACGATTACACTGAGACTGAGGTCGCGAAGGTGATGCTGGAAAATCGCCCTGGGGAGCTTGCTCGCGTCGCGTCGCGGCTCGGCGAAGCAGCAATCAATATCAACTATGGCTACTCCGGAGCTGAGCCGGGGACTAGTGCATCTTTCCTGATCCTCGGAGTCGCCGACGCTGGCAAAGCGCTAAAGCTCCTCGAACAGGCCGCTACTGCAGGCGGGACGAGCTAATGTGACCCTTGTTGGGCGTTCGACCGTACAAAGTTTCTCGCGGTGGGCACCCTGGCAATTCAGTCGCGCGCCTACCTTGAGAGGGAGTCGTGAATGACTCCATCCTCCGGGGTGCCCAATTCATCGAACGCGATACGGCCGACCTTCGCGCTACCAGTAAGCGCGGGGAAAAGACGCAGACCTTCATCGGCATATGGAAACCATGCCCAGACGGGCTTCAATTCGATGACCAAATCACTTTCGGTATCAGGAGGGAGGAAAAGAGAACGGCCCTCAATTCTCTCTGACATGATGCGGAGTTCTGGGGAACCGCTGTCGAGCAGTAGCGGCTGAATGCGGCCATCTGCCGTGACGACACAGTTGAACCCCACGCTGCCGCACGCGTTGCCTTCTGGAAGTCGATCATCCGTCATCAGCTGATTCGGCGTGAAGCGCAGCCGCACTTGACGATAGATCCCGGCCGGAATTGTCACGATTTCTCCCAAAGATTCTCGCGCACTCCGGTCGGAAGTGCCTCCAACAAGATCGACTTGGAGCGGTTGCTTCACGAGCCCCGGAGACAATAGTTCCTGCCAATCACTTGAATCGTTGTCCGCAGTCATGCTCGGATGGACTTCGATACCTCGGATACTCACGAAGATGTGCTGGATCCGACCAGACTCCGAACAGAAACTACACGTTGGAACCGTCTGCACTGCCAAGCGGACTGCACCCCCCGTTGTGAGTGTGCATGTGGGCTTGGGATCGCTCGCTTTAATGCCGATCGTGCCAGTAAGCGGGTTTGAAGTGAAGGTGAAGCAGGTGTTGTTGCAGCCGGTGAGCCAGACAGCAAACAGCAACGCCGCACAAAACGGAACGTTCCAGAGATTGAGGCAGAGCTGCCGGGTGTTCTCGGCAAAGGGCAGACCCATCCGGCACCCACGGTCAGGCGGCAGTTCTCGGAGACTCATATAGCGCACTCCCAAGGAGCTAATCAGCGTGTGGCCTAGTGCGCAGAGTCAAGCCTACGCCGCGCTCCGAGTTGAGTTGCATTGTTCTAGCCCAGTCGAGTTCGTCTAAATAAAGATCACCGCTTGCGCCACTGGGCCGCAAATACGAGATGTGATCACCATCGACCCAATACTGGGTCACCGCGTAGATGATCTCGTTTCTCAAAGCGAGAAGGGTCAACTGCGAGGCCTTAGTCTGGTGAACTTCCACAGGCGATGCTTGTGACACCTGCTCAGGTTCATGCAGAACGTCATTAAGTGCGGACGTGTTTGTCATTGCGGGATACGACGGGGGCGCATACCTTAATGACCGGAAATTCGCGCCGCTATTGTAGGATGATGCAGCGTATCGTTCCGAGGACGTGGACGCGGATGCCTGCGGCCTGGGTGGCCTCCAGTCAGGCCAAGAAGATGCCGCCAACCGAGGGACGGTAACATCTTCCATCAGGCGCAAAGTCAGAGTTTCCTCGCCTTTGAGAGTTGGCCGCGGTCCCCGCGCGGGCAAGGTCAAGACCTTCCACGGCCAGAGAGGTGGAAACATCCACTCGATTACATCACGCTTGGCGTGGCCCTTGCCGAGGATATCTCCCTCACGATCGACGTGAAATGCATGGGCAGCGATCACTTTCGCATTGATCGGAACATCTGTATTTGGAAGCCCGATCCGGTCGAAAACCAATTTCAGATAACCTTTGCCCCAAAAATGTCCTGGCTCTTTGTCGGCCTCCAAGTGTCCTGCCAGGTAGGCGCCGCGTGGGAATGCGGCACGCCCGAATTCCTGCACCACACTGGCATGACAAAGTACGGGATCACCCACTTGGGCTGACTTCGAGGAAAAATCCGGCTCGTTGAGCGTGCAACGGAGAAGCGTTCCGGCCGGCACCTGAACGTCCTGCGCACTAGCGCTTGGCTGCACACCCAGAAACAAAAGCGGTAGGAATGAGAGAAATTGATAGCGCCGCATAGCTCGCCTCCTTAAGGGAAGGCCAGCGGGCAACACACGGCGTGATTTGGCAGGGAGGACGGAAAGCTGTCCAGCCCCCTGAAACCTATAGCGCAACTCTACTCTCCGTTCCTTACGTAGGCAAGAGAGAGGGCTATCCTGTCTTCAGCTTCGGGAGTCTTGAGGGCAGCCCACACCCCTTTCTTAGTTACCAGCAAAACCTTATTGCCCTTACGATCGATGGCCGGAGAAGTCCATTTCCTTTCCTGATTCGTACTCTCCTCAGCGCTTAGCTCCTTGGTTGGCAATCTCGACAGACTGGTTGGGAAATCGAGCAAGACTTTCTTTTCTGACTAAGTCCGACTCATGCAAGCCAAAATACGGGCGACGTTGGAGCGCGAACGTGATGAGGGCGTGCAACATTCTACGGACACCTTAGTATACAGTCATGGAATTACTGGAGGTTGGCAATACCGGGACACTTGATGCTACTCGCGTTTCGGATCTCACCGCTAGGATCATGTAGAACAGTGCTTGGTCAAACGAGCGGCATGGCAACTTACACTGGGCACTGAGGAGATGGGGGGCGAATGCAAACCGTCAGATGGCCACGACTCAAATCAAATTCTCTTTGAACGAAGAAACTCGATCGCCTGGGCTGGGCGGCAGGCTTATCACTGTCCGCGTTCGGAGTTTGCGTCGGAGTGCGTGTGAATGTATCTGGATTGATGCCTGGCATTCTCCCCCGTCTGCCGCCCGGATGGAAGGTGTCGCGCAGAGTTGTCGTCGAGCGATTATATTCGTTGGTGGTAGCCGACGGTTTTGAGCGCCGTGGAATGCGACGCTTACATGTGCTGTATGCGAACAGCATTCGAGTAGCGCGGGACACTTCGTTGAATATGGTACTGGAGGCGTTGGAGAACGACCTGCAGCGATACACCGCGACAGCGACATCTGAAATGACATTCCTCCATGCGGGAGTGGTCGGCTGGCGAGGACGGGCCATTATGGTCCCTGGCTGCAGCCTCAGTGGCAAGACAACATTGGTTCGGGAGATGCTGCGCCTTGGTGCAACCTACTATTCTGACGAGTTTGCTGTCGTAGATGACTCTGGCCTAGTGCATCCGTTCGCACGGCCCTTGGGAATCCGTGAGGACTTTTTCCCTGCGCAGACCAACTACACTGCCGAAAATTTGGGCGCGTCCACTGGCGTCAAGCCGCTACCCCTGGGCACGGCAGTCCTTTGCAGTTATGAGGCCGGGGCGCGGTGGCAGCCAGCTCTGCTGTCGCAGGGACAAGGGGCTTTGGAACTGTTAGCAAACAGCGTCGCGGTCCGCTGCCAACCGCATCAAACCCTCAGGCGACTGCAGAAGCTAGTGGAACACGCGGTCTTCGTCAAGGGGGCGCGCGGCGAAGCCCGCGAAGCCGCGGCGTCCATCCTGAATCAGTCGTGCGCAGAAGAAGGATGGGGGGCGGCATGAGAGAACAACAATTTCCTCGGGCTCGTCAGGATTGTCTCTCGCGAGAATTCGGCGACGAGGTTCTAGTCTATGACCTGCAACGCAACGTGGGCCACTGCCTGAATTCGACGGCAGCGGCCACATGGAGGCTATGCGACGGCAACAACAATTCTTCGCAGATCGCCGGGACGCTTTCTCGGCAGCTGTCCGTTCAAGTGGACGAATCCATCGTGCAGCTGGCCCTGGACCAATTGGGAGACGCGCATCTACTGGTGGAACGTGAAGCGCCGACCGAACATCCCTCACGCCGCGTCGCCATCCGACGCATGGGCATAGCAGCAGCCATCGCCTTACCTTTGGTTACTTCGATAATCGCCCCTACTCCAGCCCAGGCAGCGTCCTGCTTGCATAATCTCCAGGCATGCACCAGCAATGCGCAATGTTGTTCAGGACTTTGCGCCCCTGCTGTGCATACCTGTGTTGGCGGTTGAGCTTCTCGCAGCACGGCCAACCGGTCTTCGAGAGACACTACTTTCCAGATGGCGCATCCGATTGATTCTTCGGCCGTGGATGTACATTAGTTCTCTTCGTACAATGCAATATTTTCCCGCGTGCCAGGCATCGACAAGAAAATGGGGACTGCAAAGTGCTCGACAGGTCGATTCTCGTTGCAGCCAGCGCCTGCAGTTGATTCATGATCCGCGTGCGCATCTGCACCAACCGATGCCGGTGCCACACCAGTTGTCGCAGATCTCGGTTCTCCGGGCTCGGTACCCAAATTTGAGGAAAATTATCTTCCCGCATCAGCCTGAGCAGGAGTTGGGCATCCTTGCGGTCGGTCTTCTGCTTCTTCACTCGTCTGGTTTTGATCTCCGCCGGATCCCCGATCCACACCTCGAAACCCAGTTCTGCCAACAGTCGCTCGAACCAGCGTGAGTAACCTGTGGCCTCCATCCCCACGCACACACTAATTCCTCTCTGTTGTAGTTCTCGATAGAATCGTTCTGCTTCTCCATCACTGTGGTTCAGACACAACTCGCCGCACTCTCCAGTGTCCTGATTCAAAAAAGCAACTTGCTGAAAACTAGGGTGGTAATCTACGCCAATCAGTAACATGTTCGGCTCCTTCCTCCCGAACCTCTGGTCGTCATGCAACCAAAGTTTACTCGGGTCGAGGGAGCCGACATTGCTATGCAATCATGTAGTCTGAATCTATGAAGCGTGGTTACCTACCCAGGATGCGGAAACAGTTCTGTCAGAAGCTCAAGACGAGGCGCTGGCCGTATCGTTGGCCATCGGGAAGTTGGGATGGGCTGTCTCCACCGGGCAAAAATCGGGGAGCCCATGACTTTCGCCATGTTGTCAACATTTGTCATTAAGACAACTACTGAGGCAACGGGACGGAGACCTCGTACAATAGCAAAATGGGATCTTCTTTGCGTCCTAAAGCCGCGTTGTCCTCCTCTTCGCTGCTCCTGTTGGTGGAGAAGATACCCGCGGTGCTGTGGACGACAGATAGGGAACTACGCGTAACTTCTGCAGCGGGTGCGGGACTGGCCGCAATCAATGTTCGGTCAGAAGACTACCTGGGCACATCCTTAGTCGATCTTTCGGCTCGCCTAGGGCCGGATTCCACGATACTTGCAGCGCACCGTCGCGCCCTGCGTGGAAAGGGCTCTCCTTTCGACATTGAGATTCGGGGACGCGACCTGCAGGCGCACGTCGAACCACTTCGCGGGCCGGAAGGCAGAATCGTCGGCGTGATTGGCGTGGCCCTGGAGAATACCGAGCGACGCGTCGGAGAGACAGCACTTCGACTCTCGGAACAAAGCTATCGCTCCTTGATAGAGGGGGCACCTTACGGGATTTGCCGCTCAACGGTAGACGGCCAACTTCTACAGGTCAACCGCGCAATGGCCGAAATGCTCAGCTACGAATCCGAGACTGAATTGCTTCTTCCAAGTTTAAGAACCGAAATCTTCAACGAGCCGATCAGCTACGATGAATTTCTCGTACAGCTCCGTGGCGGAGGTTCCTGTCAAGGATTCGAATGCACGTGGCGTTGCCGTGGCGGAAAGACCATCCTAGTTCGTCTTGGCGGGTGGAGTGTATCCGATGGCACCGGTGAAATTTCGTATCTCGAAATCCTCGCGGAAAACATCACGGAACGGAAACAGATGGAGAACCAGTTGCGGCAGGCTCAGAAAATGCAGGCGATTGGGCAATTGGCGGGCGGCGTCGCTCACGACTTCAATAACCTTCTTACTGTCGTCGAGGGGCAGGTGGAAATGATGCTTTCCGAAGTACCGCCTAGTGGTCGCTTGCGGCATCGTCTGGAAGAGGTTGAAAAAGCGGCCCATCTAGCGAGCACGCTCACGCGGCGACTGCTAGCCTTCAGCCGGATGCAAGTGCTCCAGAGCAAAGTTCTGGACCTGAACGCGGTAATGGCTGGCATAAGTCAAATGCTTGCCCGTCTGATTGGAGAAAACATCGAGATGACCTTCCTTCCAGGGGCGGACCTGGGACGCGTGAAGGCTGATCCGAGCCAGATCGAACAGGTTCTGATGAACTTGGTCGTCAACGCCCGGGATGCGATGCCTGGGGGCGGCAGGCTGACGATCGAAACGCACAACGCCCACGTCGACGCGACGTACGCCCGCCAACAAGCCATCGTGGAACGTGGTGATTACGTCGTGCTGGTGGTTAGCGACACAGGACGAGGTATGGGCGGTGAAACACGGGCGCGCATCTTTGAGCCATTCTTCACGACAAAACATCCGGGACAGGGCACTGGGCTCGGACTTTCGATGGTGTACGGCATCGTAAAACAAAGCGGAGGCTACATCTGGGTGTATAGCGAACCGGGCCATGGAGCCACGTTCAAAATCTATTTGCCGCAAGTAACCGAGCCCGTCGATGAAAGAGCACCGGTCGTGTCGGGCTCCTCTCCTCCAGGAAAAGAAACGATCCTCTTCGCGGAAGACGAGGAGAGCGTTCGCGAGATCGTGTCCGGTTTTCTCGAAAGCAAGGGATATCGGGTGCTGGCAGCAGCAGATGGCGACTCCGCAAAGCAAATGGCCAAATCGCACAACGGCAAGATCGACCTGCTGCTCACCGATGTGGTCATGCCGAGGACAGGTGGGCGTGAACTCGCTGAAGCTCTGCACAGAATTCTCCCGCAGTTGAAGGTGATCTTCATTTCTGGTTACACAGGGGACTTCGTTGTCCGCAACGCCATCCTTGAATCGGGAGCAGCATTTGTGCAGAAGCCGTTTTCGATGCAGTCCCTGGCAAGAAAGATCCGGGAAGTCCTCGACGGGTCAAGCGCCGCGGCCTCTCAAATGGACTCCATCGATTCCACTATAAAGCCACAGTGAGCGTGAAGGAGGAAATAGGCTGATCAACCTTGAATGGGGAACGAGTCAGGCGGAGATCTTTTTTCGTGCTGCCTATCGAGGTGTGAGGTCCATCGCCTCAACGATTCTAGTGAAGGGAATCTGAGCACGTTCGTTCGCCTCTCGAACATTCTCCGGGTTGGGTGCCTCAAACAAACACATACATTTGTTCTGCCCGGGAACGAAAGTTGACCGAATGTACCGGACCTCTTTACCTTCAGCGGTCAGCTCTTTTCCGACTTCGATTGCGCGCCTTTGAGCAGCAGCAAGCTGCTCCATCTTGACGCCCGGCAAGTCCCGCTCAACCATATATACGGGCATGAGAGCTTACCTCCCCCAGTGTTAGCAGATTACTTTTGCGTGCGAAGAAATGCAAGCAAGGTCGAGAAGCCACTTTCTCAACCGAAAGTTTTTACCTTCAACACGCCGTGCAGC
Source organism: Acidobacteria bacterium 13_2_20CM_2_57_6 (assembly GCA_001917435.1). Classification (GTDB taxonomy): domain Bacteria; phylum Acidobacteriota; class Terriglobia; order Acidiferrales; family UBA7541; genus Acidiferrum. The sequence goes on along the minus strand of MNEA01000077.1, from coordinate 98 downwards.
GCGAAGCTCGCACAGGAGGTAAGGAGAAAAATGCAAAGTAAGATACACGTTTCATTGCAAGGCGGAGTGGCTGAGGTTGCAAAGGGACCGTACCTGCT
>MNEA01000065.1 GCA_001917435.1 Acidobacteria bacterium 13_2_20CM_2_57_6 | reverse complement strand
ACGGTCCCGGAACCATTGGTAGAAGCCTGCATCGTCATGTGCAACGCCGGATCCGCTTCGATGTGGTGCTCGTCCCCATTTGCGACGACGGCGTCAATGTTTGCCGCCAGATTCCGTGGCAGAAACACGATGATGTCGCCGTTTCCGGAAGCGAGTTGGGATGCACCCGCAAGCCGCACGTTTCCGCCCCCCGCGGGCGGATCTGGATTAATCCACGCTGTGATCGTTCCCCCCGAAGTAGCCGCTTGCAGGGCGCCCGCTACGCGAGTCAGGCAGATGCTGCCGCTGCTCGATTCCAGTTCCATCGGGCCGGAAACGTACATCACGCGAATCCCGCCTCCGCCCGTCTGTGCGTGTACCGAGCCGCGCACTTCGCCGAAATCGATCTGTCCACCGCCTGTCCGAACGCTGACGTAGCTTCCGGCATGGGCGACAGTGATGTTTCCGCCGGCGGTATCGAGTTCCGCGCGACCTCCAATTTGGCCGGCGCGGATATGTCCGCCTCCGGTGCGCAGCGAAGCATCTCCCGCAATGTTGCCCACGTTGATGTGCCCGCCCCCGGTGAAGGCTGTAAGGTCTCCGGCTACGTCAAGAGCTTGAATGTGCCCGCCTTCCGTCTCCAGTTTTGCAGTGCCGCGCCCCCACGCGGCGTCACGGACTCCCGAACTACCGATTCGCCCCGTTTTGATGTTCCCGCCCAAAGTGTGCAGGTAAGCGGTGCCGCCAATGTCGCTTGTGATGATGTCACCTGCTTCGGAGTTCACTTCTACGTTGTAACTGCGCGGCACCGCCACCTCGAACTGCACCCAGAACTGGGCAGCAGCGGAGCGCGCCGCTTGCGGCGGAAGCATCCCGGTAATTTCTACTCCCGACGGACCGGCCTTTGCCTTGAGAGAATAAGCATCAAGAAGCTGTTGGGCGGCAGCGCCGCGGGCATCGGTCTCGATGCGCACGGTGTAGCGCACGACCGGTGCGGAACCGGCTTCAAGTTGGGTGATGTTGACAGGTCCAAAATCCGTCGTCAGCCGCAGAGTCAGGCCATCTCTGGTGCTCAGCACGCCGTTGCGAACAACGGAGACGTGCTGCGAGCCCGGATCAGCAGGCAGGGCGTGTTCGAGAGCGGCTGGTTCCTTGGCGTCAGCTTCAGCCGCAAAAAGCCGTGGTGTGACCCCTGCCACAGAAAAAAGGAGCGCCATCAGGTGGAACGGGATCATCGTGCGCGCGATGGGAAAAGGTCTTGGATGCGAGCGTGTGTTCATCGTCGAACGAAATTTCTTGGCCTCTGATAGGTCACTGCACTTCACGTGGGCCAATCTGCCGCAAGGCCGCGGCGCTGCGCAACCGCACGTAGCGGCTGGGATCACGGTGTTGCAACTGCTGCAGTGCGCGAACCACGCGTTCTAGCGACGGGTCTTCTTCGGAACGCCCCGCGATCGCTGGCGCTGTGGTAGCCGGTGGTTCCGGCGCCATCTCCTCGGTGTCGCCATGCTGCAAAGATCCGACAAGCACGTTGACGGCTTCGACTCGCACGCCCGGATTGGCGTCATGCTCCAGCGCATCGAGCAGGGTTTGCCGGACGTCATCATCCGAAGCCGCAACCCGGAGCGATTCCAGGGCCTTCATGCGCACAGCGGGATTCTGATCCTTGCGCGCCGCGGCGATCAACGCCCGGCGCACTTGCTGATCTCGCGCGGCCGCCTTCAGTGCTTCCAGGCAATCGAGGCGCACGCCCGCGTCGAAGCGCTCGCCATTCTCAACCACATAAGTCAGCACTCCGCGGATGTCGCTGTCCTCAACGTTGCCGCTTAAAACCATCGGCTGCTCCGCGTTGAGGTGCACTTGCACGTTCGGAGCTCCCGCTTCCGAGGAAGGCGAGAAATTAAGTCCGGAGAATGTAATCTTTGAAAGCTGGTCAGGCGTGAGCGGGGGCTTGGCCGTGACGTTCATGGCCTGATTGTTCGCGTCGCCGTTACGGGTGTTCTGCAGCCAAGGAACAACCTGCGTTCCCACTACGATCCCGAAGAGCACCAAAAGCACGCCGCTCCAGGCCGGCCGCAACGCCATCCAGCGCCGCAACCACCCAAAGGGGCGCCAGCGTTCCTGGATTGGAGGCGCGGAAAGATCATCGAGGGCTTCGGCAAGCTCGCTGCGGCACTGCGAAAGGAGAATACCGGAAGCATCGAGTTTATCGGCGGGTTGCAAAGCGCCGGCCATCGCTTCCTGAAGATGGTTCTCCTCGGCGAGCAGGGCGGTGCACGCTTCGCATTTCGCGACGTGCGCTTCAATCTGTTTGCGCTCTTTCTCGCTGACTTCGTCGCAGGCGTAAAACACCAGAAGCGGTGCAATATCCTTGCAATTCAAATTTTTTTCAAAAACGCTCATCGCAGTCCCCCCAGTTCGTGGCGGAGTTTGCGTGTGGCGCGGAAAAGCGAATTCTTCACGGTTTCCTCGGTGGTTCCAAGGGCGTCCCCAATCGCCCGCAGCTTCAGCCCTTGATAGTGCTTCATTTCAAAAACGATGCGTTCGCGAGGTGACAGTCGCTCCATCGCTGTGGCAATCCGCGCTTTGATTTCCTTGCCGATAAATGTCCGTTCGGGGTCCAGCGTCGGGCGGTGTTCGCGCTGGCGCTCGAAGAAATCAGTGATGCCCTCTTCGTGTATTCCGGAATTCAACTCTGGAGACTGGTCTTCAGGGCGCGCTTGGCGGCGGCGCAGGTGGTCCAGGCAGACGTTCGTGACGATACGGTACAGCCAGGTGTAAAAGCTGCACTCGAAGCGGAATCGGTGCAGATTCCGGTAAACCTTGAGGAACGCTTCCTGGTAGACATCCCGAGCATCCTCGGGCCGCTTCATTAGGTTCAGCGCCAGGCGCAGTACATCCCGGTCGAACCGGCGCACCAGTTCCTCGAAAGCTGCGCGGCTGCCCGCTTGCGCTTCCGCGACCAGAGCCCGCTCGTCAAGGTGGGACAATGAGATCACCGAGGCTAGGGCGGCGTCCGTGCTACCTGTGCGACCGTTGTTACCGGCCAAAGCCAGAGCCCATCTGGGGAGCGGCATATTTCGCTTTCTATTCGCGTGAAACGGCGTTGCCGCTTGCAAAGCAACACCTTAGCGCAATTTCGAGCACTTGGCTGAATGCTGCGCGCCACACGACCACCCAAATTGGACGGACTCCTGCACCCTTGGGTGAGCACCGCTTCCCACTATAAACAACGCCATACCTGTGGATTTTGTTTCAGGAATTACCCCCAGGAGGCCTTGCAACACTGAGGGTTTTAGCCATAATTTCGTCGATCAATGGATGGTTTCCGTGGGTCCAACGACTCTTGCCGAACCGCCCATCCGCCAGGCAGCAAATGGCCAAGCGAATAGCGCAACCAGTGCCAGCAGGACCGCGTACCCGTTTGCTCGATAAAACGAATCCGGCTGGGCAAGCAATTCGGTCGCGCCGCCGAGCAGGAAAGTGCCGGCCACGACCAGGAAGCAGCCCAGAATATTGAAGCGCATCACCCAGCGCACGCCGAAAACGAGAACGCTGAACAGGATTAGCCGCGCCAGAAATTGCTTTGCCAGGTCGGCGGGGCTGCCCCAGTTACCGCCAGCGAGAGCGAGCGCGCCAAAGAGCAAAAGCAAGACGCGCAAGCCGCGGTGCCGCACCTGCCCAGCAACGAAGGCTGCGGTCGCCGTGACAAGTCCAGTAAATAGCAACCCGCGCAGCACTGTTCCCCCAACTATGGATACGGCGGGAAGCAGCGCGTCAAAGTCCAAGCCAAACGAAGCTTCCAGCGAGCGATGCGCCGTCGGCCAGTGCGCCGACGCAACTGCCAGGAAACGCTCCAGTCCAAGCAAGCCTGCCGCTCCGCCTAAACCGATCCACAGAGCGTCGCGGTAATAACTGCCGGGCATTCCGGCCCAGCCCGGCAACCGCTCTTCTCCAAACGCCCGGCTCGCGTAGTACCACGCGATAGCAAAAAGCAGCGCGATGCCCCCGAAATAGAGAGGCCCGCCAACTAGTACGCCAACGGCCAGCCCGCCATACATCACCTTAAGCGGAATAGCCGTGTTGTAGGCATTCAAGAAACTAGGGACGCGGTTACCGAGAAAAAAGACTGCCAGATAACCCAACAGTCCCCAGATCGACCACAAAGCGATTCGCCTCCAGGGAACCGAGCGGGCCGCTTCTGATTTCAGGTTCTTGAGAAAAACAATGAGCGCCGTGAGCCCGAGGCCCGTGAAGAACAAGATGGGGATCACGTAACTGAAAATCGCTCGGAAGAGTGAGAGTTCCTCTTGCTTGCGGCGCCAGTTGTCCGGAATCTTGATGTACGTGCGATAATTTGTGACTTCGTCGCCCAATACTTGCACATCGATTCGCGCATGCGCGTGATCTTCTGTATTCGCGGACGACGCGGCCGAGGATGGAACGGCGTCGAGCGGCTCATTCTGCTGCCAGGTCAACGTGTGATCGATGCGATGCGGCCGCTTATCCGAATTGGATTCGACCAGGGCCCATTTTTTCAAATCGAGTTTCTTCTCATCGCGAAGGAATTTCTCCGCCCGCGCAACAGCCTCTTCTTTTGTGAGCGACGCGCCCGGCGCTTCTTCCGCAAGCGTGTGCCGCACCGAGTGAAGCGCTCCTTCGGGTCTCAGGACCACGGCGAACTCTTCGGCCTGGCTGTCGCGGAAATAGCGCACCCGCCACAGTGCAGCCGGAACGCGTTCCGCGTAGATGGCGTTGACTCCCGCAATCCCCGCGCGCTGCCGCAGATATTCGTTCACAACTGGGTCGGCAATGTCCACGAAAACGGCGGCCTGATAATACGAATTGGGATCAAGCCCGCGCTGGCGCATGATCTGATCCGCGCGTGCTTGAGCGGTGCGCGCATTCACGGATAGTTTCAGGTATTCGCCGATGGACGGCGGTTTCAGCCGCCACGCCAGCAAACCTCCCCCAAGCAGGCAGACGGCAAGGAATGCGATCATACCGGGCGCTAGCGCAGCGTAGCGGCTCGGCTTGGCCTCAGAAGTCGCGGCTTCATGTTCGGTGACAAGGACGCTTTCCCGGACCGGCGCCGCGCGATTCAAAAGGTCTTCGCCAATTTCAAACCCGCCACGCGTCCAATAGGAAATGCAAGCAAACGCGAGAGGTGCAAGCGCGGCAGCGCCCACCACCACGCCGGAAATCTTGAAGTATAGGCTGTTTGAACGGATGAGCAGCAGTCCGACAAGCGACGCATCCACGGTGTAATGCCAGATGAGCGTCGCGACGATGCCCCAGCGCAACATCACGATGCCCGCAACAACGCCGATGATGCCGACCTCGATCCCCCGAATGTAACCCGGCTCCTGCGGGTACGCGCTGTGCAGAAAACTCCAGGAAAACGCCGGCAGGATAACAGCAAGAATGCGCGACTTGGTCATGCGCTCGACAAACGGTATCGCAAACAGGCGAAACAAAAATTCTTCGCTCGTCGACGCCATGAGCCCGATGGCTACACCCGCGATCCACGGGAACGTCGTGTTGACCGTATCGGAATAGTTCAGGTCCTGCGGCGCCCAAACTCCATAACGGCTTCCCACCATGTAGAACGCCACGATGAAACCGATATGCGCCGCCGCCAGAGTCAGCCCCACGACTGCCGATGAAAAGAATTCTTTCGAGCGAAGCCCTCGCATCGTGAAGGCCTTCGAAAGCTGCATGCGATCCGGCCGGTACGAACGATAAAGCGGTTCGCCGCCCGGTAGCACCAGCGTCACCATCAGCGCCGTACCCAGTGCCGACGCTAGCGCAATCCCCAGACGAAGCACCACGAAGCTGCTATAGGATTCGTGTGTATCGTAGCTCGCGCGTTCGAATTGCCACTGATTCAGCTCCATCAAGAAAAAAAGCGCCGCAACAACTGCGCCCAGCTTGATGGCCCCGCCCCAGCTTGTTTGTCCCTGCTTCGTGAGCGTGATGCCCACCCACAGCGCGCTCCCAAGAAACAAAATGTAAGGAATGATGGCGATCTGGTTGTACAAAATATTCGAAGAGCGAAGCTGCTGATAGCTGCGTTCCCACGCTTCCGGAACCTTCAGGAACTCTTCGCTCCCTCCGACTTTGTCTCCCTGCAACGTGACTTGCAGCCGGTAGGGCGCGTCTTTCGCGCGGAACCCGCGCTTCTCCCAGGTAAAAGCCCAATCCAGGCGATTGGGCCGCTTGCTCGAATTGGCTTCCTCGGGAAGAAAGTCCCAGCCGCCCAAATTGAGTCCGAGCTTGGCGTTGAGATAATTTTGAGCGCTGGATTGTGCCGTAGCGCGATCGAGCGACGTTCCCGCGCGCGATTCCTCGATTTTGTGATTGTACCCGGCGATCTGTCCGGCGGGGCTCACGCGCACCCGGAATTCCTCTTCCTGTTGCGGCTTGAAGAAACGCACCTCCCAGAACCAGATATTCAGCTCCGAGGACATCAGCTTGTTTGCCTGCTGCAAACCGAGTTCGCGCTCCAGATAGACCTTGGCGTTGTCGTCTACGTCGAAAACGATCGTGGATTCGTAGCCGCTGACGTTCTCACCGAGGCCGCTGACGAATTTCTCCGCTCTTGCGAGCGCTTCCTCGCGGGAGATTTGGAAATTAACGGACGCTTCCGGGAATGCCCGGAAATAATACTTGGAGGCGAACAACGCGCCGGCGATCCCCGCCACCACCCACAGAATCAGCGCGCGCTTGTCGGAACCCGTCAGGCGGTCTCCCGTCACATGAACCTCCCCGCTTGGGACAAGGACCACTCACTCTATCGGTACGGCTGGCCGGGAAGCAAGTTTCGCTCTTCCTATCTGTTCTCGGCGGGAATGATATAAAGAGTGTGCTGTCGCCCGCTACGCGGGCGCACTCTCAATTGTCAGCGCGGCGAACGCACTTGCCAATGCCCATGAGTCTCAGCACGGAAGTTCGCATGATCAAAGGCGTTGGTCCGCAGCGCGCCGAATTACTCGCGCAGCGCGGCATCCACACCCTCGAAGACCTGCTCGGCTACTTGCCGTTTCGCTACGAAGATCGCATCCATTTTTCCAAAGTCAAGGACATCCAGCCGAACGGTGTCTACACCATTCGCGCCCGCGTCTTGAGCGGCCAGGCCGTCCGCGGCATGCGCGGCCGCGACGCCATCTATCATTTGCTCGTGCAGGACGAAGCCGGCGGCTTGCTCCCCTGCAAGTTTTTTCACGGCGGCTATCTCGAAGGCCGCCTCAAGCCGGGCCAGCTTCTTATTCTTCACGGCAAGGCCGAAATCGACAAGCTCCGCCCAGCGCGCCTCGAAATGATCAATCCGCAGATCGAAGTCCTCAGCAGCGAGGAGCTCGACTCCACCGAAGTCGGCCGTATCGTGCCCATCTACGAAGCGATTGGCACCTTCGGCTCGCGGCAGATTCGCCGCGCCATGTACGCCGCCGTACGGCTCGTCGATCATCGAATGCCCGACGTTCTGCCGGAAGCGTTGCGCGCGCGGCTCGGCTATCCGTCGCGCGGCGAAGCTCTCATCCACACGCACTTTCCCGAACCCGGCGAGTCCCTCGACGCCCTGAATACCTTCCGCTCACCCGCCCAACAGCGCCTCATCTTCGAAGAATTTTTCCTCTACCAGCTCAGCCTTGCTCTGGACCGCAAAGCCACGCGCAAGGAAAACGCCATCCCGTTTCGCCTCCGCGAAGACGCCGTCCGCGAGGCGCTCAAGCGCATCCTGCCGTTCAAGCCCACCACCGCGCAAAAACGCGTCCTCGCGGAAATCGCCGCCGACCTCGAAAAACCATTCCCGATGAATCGCCTCCTTCAAGGCGACGTCGGCAGCGGCAAAACCATCATCGCCCTCCAGGCCGCCGTCATCGCCATCGAAAACGGCACGCAAGCTGCTCTCATGGCCCCCACGGAAATTCTCGCCGTCCAGCATTTTCTTTCTGCGCGCCGCATCCTCGCTAAAGCTGGCTACCGCGTCGAGCTCCTCGTCAGCGGCCTCAAAGCTGCCGAGAAATCCGCCGCCCTCGAGCGCATTCGCACCGGCGAAGCCCAGCTCGTCATTGGCACCCACGCGCTCATCGAAGACAACGTCGCATTCGCCCGTCTCGGTTTCGTCGCCATTGACGAGCAGCATCGCTTCGGCGTCCTCCAGCGCAAGCGCCTGATGGACAAAGCCGCCGCCCACGGCCACGCTCCTCATGTCCTCGTCCTCACCGCCACGCCCATCCCGCGCACGCTCTCGCTCACTCTCTATGGCGACCTCGACGTTTCCGTTCTCGATGAGCTTCCGCCCGGCCGCACTCCCATCGTCACGCGCATGACCACTCAGCAGCATCTCCCCGGCGTCTGGGAATTTCTCCGCCGCGAAGTCGCCGCCGGCCATCAGGCCTACATCGTTTATCCCGTCATCGAGGAGTCGAAGCTCGAGTTGAAAGCCGCCATGGAAGAGTACGAGCGCCTCTCGCGCGAGGTCTTTCCCAAGCTCAAGCTCGGCCTGCTGCACGGCCGCCTCTCCAGCGACGAAAAAGAAGAAGTCATGCAGCGCTTCCGCAAAAACGAAGTGCAAATCCTCGTCGCCACCACTGTCGTCGAAGTCGGCGTGGACGTCCCCAACGCCACCGTCATGGTCATCGAGCATGCCGAACGCTTCGGCCTCTCCCAGCTCCACCAGCTTCGCGGACGCATCGGCCGCGGCGCGCAAAAATCCCATTGCATCCTGGTCGCGCCGTTTCGAATGACAGTCGGCCGCTCAGCGGCTGCCAAAGAGGAACCCGTTGCGCGACCGCGAACTCCTCGAACTCGCCCGCCGCGAAGCCTTCGCCCTAGCCGCCGATTCCGCCCAGCAGGACGCCATGCAGCGCCTCCTCCGCCAGCTCCCCTCCGAATGGCAGCGCCGCTACCACCTTGCCCGTATCGGCTGAAGCCTCAACGCAATTTCACCTGCCCGGGAAGTGGGTCGCCCTGAAAAGTCATATAATGCAACTCCCTATGAATGCCAACAAAAGAGTCGTTTTCATTTTCGCTTTTGTGTTCTTGGCGAACGCTGCTTGGTCCGCAGATAAGGAAGAACCATCGAGCCCTGAAGCACTGATTTTCCAGCTCGCAAGAGGAAACTTGGACGGATGGAACGCCACCAATGTTGATGCAAGCGGAACTCCAAGTTTTTGATGCTAAGGGCTCTCCGGTGCATGGCGATTACACTCTCGATTGGGTCTCCCCTTCTAAATGGAGAGAAGAAATTCGATTCGGACAATATGAGCGGCTCCGCGTGGGCGACGCAAAAGGATATTGGCAAACGACCGGACTCAGCTACCAGCCGCAGATCATTTTTCAGCTGGACACTTTGTTGCACTTAAAGAACGCACTTAAAGTCAGGTCGAAGCAAAGCCTCGGAAAAGTAAAAAATCGCGGGAAGGCTGGACTCCGGCAGAAATGCACGGAAGTGAAATGGACGAAAGCTACGGAGCGGATCATGTGCTTCGATGATGCTAACGGCACTCTGGTAAGCGTTGATTATCCAAGAGGTGAAAATCAAAACCCGCCTGAGATCTCGCGAATTGAATACACTGCATTTAACGCCGTGGGTGGAAAGCTTGTGCCCTATGAAATCCGAGCGCTCAGAGATGGGAAAGTCATTGCGGCTGTAAAGGTACTGGAAATTACAAAAACCACCGATGAAAATCCCGCATTTCACTGCACAGGTAAATGCGGAGTTTTGGGCACAATGCGATGATCTGCAGGAGGCAGAGCCGGTAAGCCTTATTCAACCGACATACCCATCCACCTCGCACGCCAATCACGAACAAGGAAGGGCAATACTCTACGCACTACTCGAGGCGGATGGATCGCTTTCGCACTTGACTATCATTCGTCGCGCGACGCCTGACCTCGAAGCAGCAGCGATTGAGGCCGTTCGCCATTGGCACTACAAGCCAGCCTCGTGTGGACAGAAACCGATCCGTATGGAAACCTCGATCGAAACGGACTTTTGGTTTCAGTACTAAGGTGAGTACGCAGCACATTGTCCGGACGCGACAGCCTGCCCAGATCCTTTGTTCCTTGACTAAAAACCAAAAACTGACAACTAATAACGCCACTCATGCGCGTCATCGCCGGAACCTATCGCAGCCGCATCCTGAAAAGCCTCAAGGGCCTCGCGCTGCGCCCTACCAGCGATCGCCTCCGCGAAACGCTCTTCAACGTACTGGCTCCCAATATTGCCGGCGCTCGCTTCGTCGATCTCTTCGCGGGGACCGGTGCCATCGGCATTGAAGCCCTCAGCCGCGGCGCCGCCGAAGTCGTCTTCATTGAAAATCATGCACCAGCCGTCACGCTGATTCGCCGCAATCTCGAATCCTTGGGTATCAGTACCGGAACTACCGTTCTCGCCGTCGACGCGCTTCGCGGCCTCGCCATGTTGCCCACGCGAAAAATGGAAGCCGCACCTGGATTCGACTACGTTTTTCTCGATCCTCCCTATGCTGCTGCCGAGGATTACTCGCGCGTGCTAGAATTTCTTGGTTCCACCGAACTTCTCGGTTGCGGCGGTGTCGTCATCGCCGAGCATCGCCGCAACTTCGACTTGTCCGAAGAAGCCGGCGCCCTGCGGAGGTTTCGGGTTCTCAAACAGGGCGATGCTGCCCTGAGCTTTTACCGCCGCCATGGCGAGGCAGGCGGAGAGACGAGCAACAAAACCAACTCGGCCGAGTAAACCCCCCGCACGCCGAGTTTCATCTATCATGAGGTGCCAGCGTATCCTTTGGTCTGTTTCTGGCCCTCTGCGTAGGGGCCGCGCTTGAGCCCGGCCTGTAGTGGCGGGTCTTTTCAGACCCGTGGGGTTGCTTTTGTAGTGGCGGGGCTTTAGCCCCGCCAGCAGTGGCTGAGGAATTGGTTTTTGAGGTCGCCGTAAAAGGCAAATGTCTCTGAACCACATCAGCAGCTCGTTGAATCTCCTGGGTCAGGCCACCAAACCTGCCGCCAAGTCAGTCCGCCTCGAAACAGGCGAAGGCCCCAAGCTCGACGTCGCCTGGGGCTCTTTCCACCAGGGCATCTTCAGCAGCATCGCCGCTGCCCTGACCTGGACCCGCGTCCCCAAAAACTTTCTCGATGGCAGCTTCTTCAAGGAATGTTGGGTCGAGCGCCGCATCCCCCGCCGCGCTCTGGTAGCCGCTGCCCTGTGGCACGTCGTTTTTATCGTCATGCCGTCCCCGCGCCTCCCCTCCGCTCCTACTCGCTTTTCCGCATTCGAGAACACCGAACTCACCTGGTCCGGTCCTATCACCGATTTTCCTTTGGTGGAAATGAAAGCCCCCAAAGCCAAACCTAGTCCGCGCGGTGAACCCGATAAGCCGTGGGCGCCCAAAGGCGCCGATGCCTTCCATCCGCGCCAGCGCATCATCACCGATCCCGTTCGCCCCACGCATCCGCGCCAAACATTAATTAATTCCGCCGCGCCTCTCGAGCCGCCGAAAATTCTTCCGAACCTTCCCAACGTCGTGCAACTCCAGCAATTGGCCGCTCCGGCGCGTCCGCGCCTGCAGATCAGCCAGGAGACGCTCTCCAAGCTGCGCCCGCGTGAGCTTCGCAAAGTGAAGCTGACCGCCGAACCCGCTCCCGACCTTCCCACACTGGACCAAAAACTCGCGGATATCGCGCCGCCGATGTTGCCGAACTCCGCCCCCGCGCGGCCCAAATTGGAACTAAACGCCGGTTCCGCTCCGCGCGTCGCGCAACGCGCGCAAATGACTGACGTTGTGCCCGCGCCAGAAGTCGCCTCTGCCCAATCCGGCGTCGCGAACGGAAACGCCGCCGCAACCTTCATCGCCCTCTCCGCGTCACCCGCCCCGCCTGCCCCGGTCGTTCCGCCACAAGGGAATCTCGCTGCGCGCGTCTCCCTTTCTCCCGAAGGCAGGCAACCCGGCGTTCCGGGAGGTGCGCCAAACGGAACCCCCGGAGCGAACGGAGGCTCCGGCGGCGGCTCAGCGAGCAGCGGCGGAACCGGAACAGGTAGCGGAAGCGCGAAAAATGGTATGGACGTAAGCATCACCGGAGGACATCCACCTGCCAACAATGTAAATTCGGGCCTCAGCGGACCATCAAAAATCAGCGCAACCCCTTCTCGCGCCTTGATCACCAGGCCCGATCCGCACACGAAGCCCGATGACACCCCCGAGCGAACTGGCCCGCCCAATTTCGCGTCGCTTCCCGCTGGCGCGCAGCCCGAGCAGATTTTCGCCTCGAAAAAAATCTACAAGATGCTCGTCAACATGCCCAACTTGAACAGCGCCACCGGAAGCTGGATTCTCAATTTCTCCGAACTGCCCGCCGGCTCCGAAGTTCCTGACCCTGGAGGTCCTGGCGCAGCGTCCTCCGAAGTCTCCGCTCCCGGCCCTTTGCGCAAGGTCGACCCGAAGTATCCGCCCACGCTGATCAATGAGCATGTCGAAGGGGAAGTCGTCCTCTACGCCGTAATCCGCCGTGACGGCTCCGTCGACAGTATCCAGCTCGTCCGCGGCATTGACGACCAGCTCGACGCCAACGCCATGAACGCCCTCAGCCAGTGGAAGTTTCGCCCTGCTACCAAACAGGGCGCGCCCATCGAGCTCGAAGCCATCGTCCACATCCCTTTCCACGCCCCACCCGACCGCTAACCCCGTGGTCTTCCCCGCTGGCCTTCTCCTTTCCTGTTAACCGCGAGTCCGGCGAAGGATTCCTGTCCTGAGGAGCATCGCGAAGAAGGACCTTGCTGTCTTGGCGTGCGGCTGCTACGAACGGCCCTCGGCCAGCTTCACGAGCGCGAAGAGCGCATGGTTTACCGGCGTGGCGACGCCTAATTCTGCCCCGCGCCGCGAAATGTAGCCGTTCAGGGAATCAATCTCCGTGCGTTTGCCACGATTCATGTCCTGTCCGGTCGAGGAAAGCGCCTCCGCCATCTGCGTGGCAATCTTAAGCGCGCCCGCCAGCGCCGCCTTGGGATCTTCCAATCCTGGTGGATGAATTCCCGCGGCTCGCGCAACCGCTAGGACTTCATACACTGCCGTCTCGACAACTTTCCACGCGTCCGCGCTCGACGCGATTTGGCCGTACTTCGCGCGGCCCAGCGCGGAGACCGCGTTCAGCGCGCAATTCCACACCAGCTTGGTCCAGAGTTCTCCTTCGATATTTTCCGATATCCGGCATGGCACACTGGCGCGCGAAAAAAGTGCCGCAATTCGCTTGGTCTTCTCGTTTTCCGGCCCGACGACCAAATCGCCGCGGCCAACGTGCTTTACGCGCCCGGGTTCGGGCACTGAAGCCGCAACGTACACCACGGCGGGAAGCGCATCAATCGAAGCTGCGGCGCGAATCTGTTCCACGTTGTCAACGCCGTTTTGCATGCTGAGAACGAGCGCGCCGGGAGCAAGCAGCGGAGCCATCTCGCGCGCCATCGTCGCGTTGTCCGTGGTCTTTACACAAAACAAAACAATTTCCGCGCCGTGCACCGCGCTGATTTCTGCGGACGCTTCGACTCTTACACTTTCTTGAAATTGCAAGGTATCTAGGAAAAGGCCGCTGTTCTTCAGCGCTTCGACAAACGCTGGACGCCCAATCATCACCACCGGCGCACCCGCGCGCGCCAGCAGTCCGCCGAAGTATCCGCCTACGGCGCCTGCACCAACGACGGCAATCTTTGGCCAGTTTTCTTGCGCGGTCACGGAGTAACCACGCTGATGAGCCGGTCGATGTCTCGCTCGGTGTTATACAAATACGGAGAGACGCGAATGTTGCCTTCGCGCAGGCTGACGATGACATTCTCTTTCCGCAGACGATGATAGAATTCCGCTGTTTTCTCCGGGCTTCGCGCCGCGAAACATCCGTAAGGGCCGCGCCGCGCGGGATCCAGCGGACTCGCCGGCACGAAGCGATCCTTTGGCAGCCGCTCGAACATCAGTTCGATCAGTTTCCGGTTGTGCGCGCTGACCAGCTCCGGTCCCATGCGCAGCACAAAATCCACGGAAACATCCATCGCCACCAAGTTGAAATTGAAATAGCTGGCCGACTCCGGCGAATCCCAGCGCTTCGCGTTCGCCCCGGGTTTCGGATCGTCGAAGTTTAATGCGGAGAAATTGTCCGAGCCTTTCACCGCCATCCAATAGAACGGCCCCGGCCGCACCATTGCAAGATGCTCGCTCTTCACCCAGAAAAATCCCGTGCCGAACGGCCCGAGCAGCCACTTGTATCCGGCGGACACGATGAAGTCGGCCCCGAGCTGATTCACATCTATGGGCATCCCGCCGCAGGCCTGGCTGGCGTCAAGCAGAAGTAGCGCGCCTTGCTTGTGACACGCCTCCGCAACGCGCGCCACATCGAGCAGCGACCCGTCGTCGAATCTCACCATGCTCACGGACACAAGCCGCGTGCGCGGAGTGATCGCGGCGATCAGATCATCCGCGGTGATGAACCGCTCGCGCGGTGAAACAATTGTCAGCTTCAGCCCCTCGCGCTCTTCCATCGGTTTCCACGCCGTATAGTGCAGAGGAAATTCACCTTGCGCGGTGATTACCTCGTCGCCGGGCTTCCAGGTCAGCGCGTATGCCACCGCCGCAACGCCCGCACTGGCTCCGCTGGTCAGCGCAACCTCTTCCGGCTTCCCGCCTATCAGCTTTGCGATGGATGCGCGGAGGCGGTTTGGCACTTCAAAAAAAGTGGCATCCGTCTTGTGATGAGGATTTTTTTTCGCTTCGAGCGCCGCCTGCACGGCGCGAATGGAAACCTTCGGCATCGGCGACTCGCTCGCCAAATTCAAATACGTTGCGTCTTCAATCTCGAACCACTCTTGGCGCCAGTCGGTTTGCGTTGAAGCTATTGTGGTGGCCACGGGTCACTCCTTTACGAAATTACAAGAGTTTAGACTCGCGCAGACCAGCGCGGGTACAACGTCCAATTTGGGCAGTGAGTCCGGGCTAAACTAACCCAAACCAGTCTAGAAGTGGCCGCGAAGTTCGCGGAAAGCCGGCAGGATCACCAATTTTCCCGACCCTGCCACCACCGGCTCGTGCTCCAGAGTCCAGGTGTGCTGGTGCGGGATGTACACGGCGTTGAGACCAATCTTCATGGCGGGATTGATGTCGCTGCGCGGGCTGTTGCCGATCATCCAGCCGTGGGTCTTCACGATTTTGTGTTTGTGAACCAGTCCGCCATAGGTTTCGGGATCTTTTTCCGAAACGATTTCAATAAACTCGAAAAATCCTTGCAAACCGGATCTTTCCACTTTGGCGGCCTGCTCCGCGGGTTCGCCCTTCGTAAACAAGATCAGCCGGTGCCGTTCCGTGAGGTACGCAAGCGTTTCCGGAACGCCGTCCAGAATTTTCGGCGGCGTCCGCTCCAAATCAATGACACGGCTGTGAATCAGCGCCAGCGTCTCCCGTTTCGCCATCTGATCCGCAAGCTTGATGTAGGTTTCTTCTAGCGAGCGCCCAAAGCTGCGCACTCCGTAACCGAACTGGCGGATGTTCTTGCGTTCCGTTTCATTGAGGATGTGGCGAATGTACGCGCGGGTGTAGCCGTACGGTTCGACGATGCTGATGAAATCCTCGATCAGCTTCTCGAAAAATACGTTGTTTTCCCAGAGCGTGTCGTCTGCGTCAATCAGCAGTGTATGGCGTCGCATGGAACTTGGCGAATCGGCGGCGACAGCGCCCCGAACCGCTTCCCCCAGCCTCTTTCCCCTGCACTCTCAGTCTACCAGCCGCAGCGCATCTTCGGCGATGGCTTCCGCGGCTCGCGGCCGTCCAAGGTTTTTCGCCGCATCCCGCATTCTCCCCAATCTTGCCGGATCATCCAGCAAAGCCGCAATTTTCCACGCGGCCGCGGGTAAATTGTTGCAGCGAATCGCCGCTCCTGCTTCCAGCAAGTGATCGGCGTTGCGTTCTTCCTGGCCGGGGATCGGGTCGATCAGCGCCATCGGCAGCGCCCGCGCCATTGCTTCCGAAGTCGTCAGCCCGCCGGCTTTGCCCACCATCAAGTCTGCCGCGGCCATGTACTTGTCCATTTCCTTCGTAAACCCGACGGGGCAAAGCCGCGGCGAGCCTGAAGGCAGATTTCCTGCCTGTTTCGATAATTCTTCCAGGCGCTTCCATGTCTTTTCGGACTTTCCGGCAATCGCGGCGATTTGCCAGGGCCGCTGCAGCGCCAGCAAATCTTTCGCCAATTGCTCAACGGGCCCAACGCCGTAACCGCCCGCGGAAATAAGAATCACTGTCGCATCCGCGTCGAGCCCCAATTGCTTCCGCGCATCGGCTCGATTCACGGGCGCCGCAAACAGCGGATCAATCGGAATGCCGGTCACGCGCAGTTTTTCCCGCGGCACGCCGATGCGCGCCAAATATTCCGCGGCTTCCTCGATGGCCACATAATAGCGGTCCACCGTGCGGCAGAGCCACATCGCGTGAACGTCGTAGTCGGTGACGACGATGGCATTGTGCGCGCGCAGCTTCCGCTTGGCGATCAGCCACGCGATGATTTCCGCGGGCAGAAAATGAGTCGCCACGCACAGGTCCGGCTGGATGCGCTTCAGCAGACGGATCATAGGGCCGGTGTTCAGCCGGTCCAGCGCCAGACGCCGCCGTGGGTGCCGCCATGGCTGGTCCGTGCGTTCATAAAGTAAGCCCATCAATTCCGGCGCGCGGCGCACCATGGAAATGTACGCTTTGTCGTAAACGCGCCGGAAAAGTCTGCTGACATATTGCAGCGCGTCGATGTGCTCGACAACACAATCGCCGCACGCCAGAAAAGCCTTTTCGAGCGCTTGCGCAGCGCGAACGTGCCCTGCGCCGGATGTTGCGGAGAGCAACAATACACGGGGCTTCGCTTTCATTTTCCAGGGATTCCTGCGAATGCCAGCGGCATTAGGATGTCTTGCGCTGACCGGCGGCGATTTTTTCCAAGATGCCGCGCCCGATTTTTTGCAGTTCGCCGAACCGCGTCAGGTAGTCCTGAAAATCGTGATTCAGGAGTTGCGCGTCCTGAGGGCCCAGCTTCGTCCGGAGAATCATGTCACGCAGTTTTACAGGATGAGGAAGAAGGGCATCTTCCTGCAATTCCTCGAGCGCAATCTTGGCATCGTAGTGATACATGGCTTCCCCCCAGCAGAAAAGCGACTGTACAGTATTGTACTCAGTTGCCGCTTCGAGGGGGGATTTGCGCAAAGAGTGAAAGAAGAAGTCCTACGCGGCGGTTGCCGCAACAGGCACGAACTCGTAGCGCGCGATTTTCGCAGCGATGCCTACTTTGCCATTCTCGGTGGGCTCGATACGCACGACCTCACCCAGGCAGCGGATATTTACATCGCCGGCCTGTGTAACTTGCTGGGGAAGTGTGATGACAAATTCAATCTCGTTGCCAATTTCGAATTTAGCATCGGTAAGGAAGTAGAGCCCGCGGTAACTGAGATCCCGCGTATGCGCGTCCAGTTCGCATCCTTTGGCCTCCCGCGGCAAAACCCGCATGGGTAAGCTCATCGTGAACCGCCGCGCCTCGCGGCGTTCCGCTCCATCAGCCATCGATACCCCCTGGGACTGTGGGTGTGGGACTTCGCGCAAAGCTAACATCGGCCCGTGCAAACTGCAACGCGAAATTGAGGGATTTTTGTCCTAGTACGAGGTCTTGCTCGTTTCAGTACTGCCACAATATACTCTCAGGGATCCCATCCCCGCGGGCAGTACTGTTACTTTTATGGACAGCCGCCAGCACCGCCGGGTACACATGCACCTTCCGGTACGCCTGCGCTGGACCACACCCTTCGGCCAGAAAATCGAATTAGCAAATACGTTCGACGTCTCGCGCAGCGGAGTTCTCGTTTCCACCAAGGAGCCTCACAGCAAGGGCGTAATGGTGTGGCTCACGTTTCCCTATGACGCCTCGCTTTCCGACGGCCAGCCGGAGATCCTGGCGCGCGTGGTCAGGTGTGCGGAATCACTTGATGTGATTCGCGCCGCCAACGCGCGCGAGAAAGTTCAAACGACAAGGGCGCTGGAACAGGAACTGTCCGCGAAGTTGGATCACATTGCGCGCACCATCGGAATCTTCGAGCCGCCGGCAACCTTTGCGGTCGCTTTTCAATTCGAAGAGCAGACGCACACTTCCTCCAACGGAAATGCCGGTCGGCACGAACCCGAGCGCCGCGGCAGCGCCCGCAGGACGCTGGCTATTCCCGTGCGCGTGCACCCCGAACGGATTCCCTGGTTTGAAGAGGCCATGGCCATCGACGTTTCGGCCAAGGGAATGCGCTTTCGCACTCACCGCGAGTACGCCCCCGGGGATCACTTGAAAATTTCATTTCAAAACGCTGCTTCCGCGCCCTGGTACGGCGCCGGCGAATTCCTCTCCAAAGTGGTGCGCATCGCTCCCGTACCCGGCAGTATTGCCCTCGACGTCAGCGTTTGCCGCGCGGAATAAGCGATTCGCGTATTGCCGGTTGCATTCGGTCTTTTCTCCTCGATGCGCTAAACTGCAAATTTGCGCCTGGCGTACCGATGACCACGACCCACGACTCACGCAATTTCTTCCTGGAAGGACCTGCCGGATGCCTCGAAGCAATTCTTTGGTCGCCGTCTACTTCTGCGCGCCCGCCTTTAGCCGCCGTTGTTTGCCATCCGCATCCGTTATTCGGTGGTACGATGCACAACAAGGTGGTTTACCAGGCAGCGAAATCGCTGGACGCCAGGGGCATTCCTGTTTTGCGGTTTAATTTTCGCGGCGCAGGACTTAGCGCCGGCGTACACGATCGCGGCCAGGGAGAGAAGGGAGACGTTCGCGCCGCGCTCGATTTTCTTGCCGGAGAGTTTCCCGGCGTTCCAATCCTGGTGGCGGGATTCAGTTTTGGAGCATGGGTTGGTTTGCGCGTCGGGTGCGAACACCGGCGCGTCTCTCACCTGATCGGCTTGGGTATTCCTATCAACAGCACGGATTTTTCATTCCTGCGTCAGTGCAACAAGCCCAAGTTGTTTGTGCATGGAAGCAACGACGAGCACGGCGCCATCGGAAAAGTGGAAGCGCTCGTCGCTACGCTTCCCGGCGAAAACCATCTGCTGATTGTCGCAGGCGTTGATCATTTCTTTGCCGGGAAACTTCATGAACTTCATGCCGCGATCACCAACTGGCTAAACGACAGCGTGTTTCAGCTTCGCCATTAAGCGCCTTCGCCGCGTGAAAAAAGTTTGCTGAATTCGTCCACGGTCGCGGGAGCCACGCCCGCCAGCCGCGCGTTGGCCTTGGCGTGCTCCAAGCGGGACATTCCCACCAGCGCCGTCGTGATTCCCGGTGACGACCGCACGAATTGCAGCGCCCGCTCCGCGTCGTTCTCCAATCCCAGAGCTTGGGCAACAAACTGTGGAAGATTCTTCGCCACTTGACCTTGCAACAGGGAAGCGCTGGCGATCAGTGTGATGTCGAGGTCGCTCGCCGCTTCCATCACGGTACGATGATGACCGCGCACCGATTGATTGCCGAGCGTCAGGGCTTCCGTCATCCCCAGATTGAACGGCAGCTGAACGAAACGAAAATGATGCCTGCCACCGGCAATTTCCTGGGCGATCTGCGCGATTTCCGCAAGCTGCATAGAATCGCGCGCGCGGGCATCCTGACGGAAGCCGTTCCAGGTAGCCATGCCGTAATACTGAATCTCGCCGGCCTCCACGGCCGATTCGAGAAACGTAAATGCTTCGCGGACACGTCCCAGGAATTCTGCCTTGGAAACTTCGGAAAGCTGTGTCTCCGGATTGTGCAGGTAATAAACGTCTACGCACTCGACGCTCAGATTTTTCAAGCTGCGGCCGAGCTGGTTTTTCAGAAATTTCGGCGTCATGCAATGACTTCCCGCCGCAATATCCTTCGCGCTGAAGACTCCCGGCTGAATGTATTCGCGGAAAAAATATTCATTGGGGTCGGCGGGCATCGAACCGTCGGGCGTCAGGTAGCCGCCCTTGGTGCACACCACGATTTCGTCGCGTTCGAAGCCCTTTGCTGCTAGCTGCCGGATAGCTGTGCCGATACTTCGCTCGCTGCGTTGAAACCGGTAATTGATAGCAGCGTCGATCACGTTGATGCCGTTCTCGACGGCCGCGACGGCTGCCGCGGTATAACCCGCATCCGTTTTTTCGTCCGGCTGCCCGAGGTAGGTGCCGATTCCGAGAGAGGAAAGTACGAGCCTGTGCGCTTCCCGAAAATGGCTCTCGGCGGCGCGGCCGGCAAACTTCTGCGCGTAACGCGTGGTTCCTTCTTTGGTGGCGGCTTTGCTCATGACGCTCCTTCAGGCGATTGCGCTGGTGGTTCGGGTGCGGGATTTGCTTCCGCTTCGCTCGGCTTCGGCGCAAGTATGCGCGAGCACGCTCGAAGAATCCTACGATAGGGCCAGTCCTTTTCGCGGAAGAAAATCTCGCCTTCGCGCGGACTGCTGTAATACCAGCGCGCGACCAGCCAGAGGTGCTCGCCGAGATCTCCGTTGGTTGGCGCGGAGCTGGATTCGAATTGCTCGCGGAAGATATGTTCCGCTGAACGCGGCTGGCTGGCAATCTCCCCGAAGCGCAAAGAGAAGGGCTCGGCGAGTCTTCCCGCTTGGACTCGAAAAACGCCAATCGTTTGCTCTTCCGCGGCGCGCTGCAAAATCACGGCATCGAGATCCTGAATACGCCGCGTGAGTTCCGGCCTTCCGCGCAAGACTTCGTCGAGCTTCTCGACTTTTTTGTGCAAGGCTGCGGCGCGCTCGAAATCCAATTGCTCGCTGGCTTTCTCGCGCTCCTCCTCGATAGTGGATCGGAGCGAGCCCCCGCTTGTCTCCAGAAAATGTACTAGCCGCTGCACTTCGACGTCGTATTCCTCTTTGGTGCAGCCCGCAAAGCAGGGTGCCAGGCACATTTTCATTTCGGAGTAGAGGCAGCCGGGAAATGTGGGATCGCGGCGAATTTTAATTTGGCAACGCCGCACTTTGAAAAGATCGAGGATGCGTTCGGCGAATGCTTGCGCGGAACGACGCGAGGCGAATGGGCCGTAATACGCGCCTCCCGTGGGAATGCCGCTCTCGTCGACAGGAATGCGGCGAGTCACATAGCAACGCGGATAAGCATGGCGCAAGTTCACTTTGAGGACGGCTGCGGGGCGCAGGCGCATCAGTTCGCGATAGCGCTTGGGAAAGAGCTGCTTTGCGTGGTGGTAATACGTGAGAGTTTGTTCGAACGGCGAGGCCGTCAGCCGGTAACGGATGCCGCGCGCGAAATCGCTGAGATTCAGGCGCTTGCTGGAGAGATCGATTGGCCCTAGCAGCCGCCGCAAGCGCCGCTGTAAGTTTTGCGTGCGAATCAGGAACGGCTCGGCTTTTTCTTCGCGCGGTTCGATCAGGCAAACCGCTGCCTGCGGCAGCAGAGCAGGGAAGAAGTCTTCTTCCGCGCGAGCAGCGTCAAATTCAAGTCCGCAATTGAACTCCAACACTTGGTCAGGATACTACGGGGCGGCTAGGACTTCAGAACCCAGGAGGAGATGACGAGGCGCTGGATTTCGCTGGTGCCTTCGTAGATTTCGGTGATGCGGGCGTCGCGGTAGTTGCGCTCGACGGGATACTCGCGGCTGTAGCCGTTGCCGCCGTGAATCTGGATGGCTTTGTGTGTCACGCGCGTGGACATTTCGCTGGCGAAGAGCTTTGCGATGGCGGCATCCATGGTGAAACGAGCGCCGGTATCCTGCTTCCAGGCGGCCTTTCGAATGAGCAAACGCGCGGCGTCAATTTCCGTGGACATGTCCGCGAGCATGAACTGAATGGCCTGGAATTGCGAAATCGGGTGGCCAAACGCCATGCGCTCCTGGGAATATTTCAGCGCCGCTTCAAACGCGCCTTGCGCGATGCCGGTGGCCTGCGCGGCGATCCCGATGCGGCCTCCGTCGAGCGTCGAGAGCGCGACTTTGTAGCCTTCGCCCTCGTTGCCGATGCGATTGGCAACGGGCACGGCGCAATCGGTGAAAGCCAGTTCGCTGCAGGCTGTCGCGTTGATTCCGAGTTTTTTTTCTTCCTTGCCAACCTTGAATCCCGGCGTGCCTTTTTCGACGACCAGCGCGGTGATTCCTTTTTCACCTTTCGCCGCGTCGGTGTTTGCGTACACGATTGCCGCGTCCGCCGCGCCGCCATTGGTGATCCAGGCCTTTGTGCCGTTTAGAACGTAAGCGTCGCCCTTCTTGACGGCTTTCGTTTGCAAGGCGGCGGCGTTCGAGCCGGCTTGCGGCTCGGTGAGTGCGTAGCAGCCGATCTTTTCGCCGTGAGCGTAGGGCAGAAGAAATTTTTTCTTTTGTTCGTCCGTTCCGTAGCGGTGAATGGGATCGCAGTAGAGGGAGTTCTGCACGGAGAGAATCACGCCCGTCGAGGCACAGCAGCGCGAAATTTCTTCAATGACGATGGTGTAGGCAATGTGGTCGAAGCCCGCGCCACCTTCGGATTCTGGAAACGGAACGCCCGTAAGGCCGAGCTCCGCAGCCTTCTTAAAAAGGTCACGCGGGAAGCGCCCTGTTTCATCGAGTTCCTTCGCCAGCGGCCGGACTTCCGATTCCGCGAACTCGCGCACACTCTTCTGCAGCAGCTTCTGCTCTTCTGTCAGTTCCAGGTCCACCGTTGGTCACTCCCGTTCGGCCAAAGCTTTTTTGAATTGAGTATTCTATCGCGGCCCCGCTGGCCTGGCGAATTGGACGCAAAGGTTCGCCTCGGAAAGCGGGCCCTACAAAAACCTTTCTCGCGTCACGCAAAAGCTTTGGAGAGGCGCTCGTAGGTGGTCTTCAAATCTTCCGGGTGCACGCGAGTTTCACCGGTGACGGTCATGAAATTTGAATCGCCGATCCAACGCGGCAATGCGTGCAGATGCAAATGCCCAACCACGCCAGCGCCCGCGGCACGGCCCAGATTCATTCCCAGATTCATTCCGTCAGGTTTGTAATTCGCTCGCAAAGCCGTTTCCACGCGCTGCGCCAGCCGCATCATTTCGTCCAGCGTGCCCGCCTCGCATAAATTCAATTCCGCGACATGCGCGTACGGAACGATCATCACGTGGCCGGAGGTGTAAGGGAAGCGATTCAGAATGACAAATGTTTTTTTACCGCGATGGACGATGAGCGTTTCCGCGTCATTATTGCGGGCCACTGCTTCGCAAAAAATGCACTCCGGCTGGTTTCCACTTGCCGCCTCTTTCATATACTGATAGCGCCAGGGAGTCCAGATATAGTCCATCGCGTCGCATCCTTTTTCTCAAAAGCCGCGCGCACAGCATAACTCAGAAACGACATGCGAGTTGCACACCAACTTGTATTCAGCCTGATCGTGCTTGAATGTCCGTATGATGCTTCTGTCAGGAATGGAAACGGCTCGAGCAGAAAATCTTCGGCCAGTGGGCGCGCGTCTACTCGCCGACGGCAGGTGCCGCCTGGGCCTCGGCGTTGTTCACGAAGTCTTTCAGCTCCTTGCTGGGCTTGAAGAAGGGAATTTTCTTGGCGGGGACTTCGACCTTTGCTCCAGTTTTCGGATTGCGCCCAACTCGTCCACGGCGCTCGCGGGTGCGGAAGCTGCCGAATCCCCGGATTTCGATCTTCTGTCCCTGCTGCAGGGATTGGATAATGCTATCGAAAATAGTTTCGACGATGGTTTCGGACTCCTTCCGCGGAAGCTCGGTGATACGTAAGACCTCTTCGATGAGATCGGCCTTCGTAAGTGTGGGTTGCTTGGTCATCGTCGCTATGCCTCGTCGCGCAACTCTGGTTTAAGAACCGCCTTGCTTCGTCCACCCTCTTACGGTCGCCGGGAGCGCCGGCCGTCCCCGGGTCGTCAGGAGCATCCGCCGCTTTGCGTTTTCCCTAAACAGTGGAACCAAACGGCTTACGAGGGGCTGGCCCCGCGCCGGAGTGCCCCCTTCCTATCACTAAAATGACCCGAAGGTAAATGAAATTATGAGGGCCGGCCCCCCTCCGGACCGGTATTGAACCAGCTAACGCGCCGACAGTTTGGACTTCAGCGCGTCCCCAATCGTTGCCGTCGACGAGGACTTCGACGTCGAACGATACTGTTCAATCTCTTTGCGTTCGATCTGCTTGACGGCGGCGCGATAGCTCAGACCGATGCGCCGGGTCTCCGGGCTGATCTTAATGATCTTGAAGTCGTACTCCTTGCCCGGCTCGAGGGGCCCAGCGTTCTTTAGCGGTCCGGTTGTTGGACGGAAACTGGACATACCTTCGTCGCGCCGCTTGCGCTCCTCAATCTCCGTGTTATGGCAAAGCGCTTCGATGTTGTCCCCCAATTCGACGAATGCGCCGAAGGTAGCGATGCGCGAAACTTTGCCCTTCACGATTTGTCCCACTTTGTGCTGCTTGAACCAGTCGCCCCAGATGTCGTTCACCTGCTTGATGCCCAGCGATACGCGGCGGTTTTCCGGATCGATCTTCAACACTTTGGCGGTGACGTCTTCGCCCTTCTTAAACACCTCGTGCGGATTCTTGATGCGCTCCGTCCAGCTCACATCGCTGACGTGCACCAGCCCATCGAAACCCTCTTCGATTTCGACGAACGCGCCGAACTCGGCGATATTGCGCACCTTGCCGGTCACGACCGTGCCCACTGGATACTTCTCCGCGATGAGCAGCCAGGGGTCGGGTTGCGCCTGCTTGATTCCGAGCGAAACGCGCCGATCGCTTGGCTTGATGTCCAGCACTACGACGTCCACTTCATCGCCAACTTTGGCAATCTTCGAGGGGTGCTGGATCTTCTTGTTCCAGCTCATTTCGGAAACGTGCACGAGGCCTTCGATGCCCTGTTCCAGCTCGACAAACACGCCATAGTCCACGATCCCAACGATTTTGCCCCGGACCTTTCCGCCGGCAGGATATTTCTCCGCCGCTCCCACCCAAGGATCGGCCATTAGTTGCTTCAGCCCGAGCGAAACGCGCTGCTTCTCCTTGTCAAATTTCAAAATGATGACGTCGAGTTCCTGTTCCGGCTTGACCATGTCGGAAGGATGCTTCACGCGGCCCCAGCTCAAGTCCGTCAAGTGCAGCAAGCCATCGATTCCGCCAAGGTCCACGAATGCGCCGTACTCGGTCACGTTTTTCACGTGCCCGTGCACGACCTGGCCTTCGCTCAGCGTCTCCATCAACGCGGCGCGCTTGGCGTGCAGTTCTTCCTCCAACAGCGCGCGGCGGCTGACCACCACGTTGCCGCGACGGCGGTTGAGCTTGGTGATACGCACCTGGATTTCCGTGCCGGTCAGGTTGTCCAGGTTCTGCGCCGGCCGCAAATCGTACTGCGAGCCCGGCAGGAAGGCGCGCACGCCGATATCCACCACGACACCGCCCTTGATGCGGTCCACCACTTTTCCGGTAATGGTTTCCCTGGCTTTGAACGCTGCTTCGATTTTTTCCCAAGTCCGGCGGCGCAGCACTTTCAGGTAGGACAGGATCGTGAAGCCGTCCTTGTGCTCTCCCGTGCGCTGCACCTCGATGGTGCTGTTCGGCTCGGGCCGTGGAATCTCCGTGTCCGCGAATTCGGCAGCCGGAATCAGCCCTTCCGTCTTCCCGCCCAGGTCCACCACCACACCGTGTTCCGTATATGCGACAACCTTGACCTCGATCACCTCATGCGACGCAGCCGCTTCCTGCTTTTCGTCGTACTCCTGCAGCAGCTTGCTCATCTCTTCCGAGCCGGCCGCTTCTTCCTCGGCAGCAGCGGATTCGGCATCAGCAGCGGCAACATCTGTGGACGCGCCCGTCCGCTCCGGCGCTCCCGCCGAAGGCGTCTCCTGCCCGGCGCTTGCCGTTTCGGAAGATTTTGCAGCAGCAGCAGGAGTAATTTGCTCTGCCGTGTTTTCCACCGGTGAATTTGTTTCCGCGTGCGTGCTGTTTGGAGTGGTTTCGGCTTCGGGTGCAGTCGCGGCAGCCGCCGCGTTGGTCTGGTTATCGTGGTCGGTGAACATGGTTGTTGGCCTCCGGAAGTTTACTTCGCCTGGGCAGCCGCAAAGCGGCCCCGCGTTCAGTCGAATGAATTCCTTGCTGATTCCCTGTCTGGGTTTAGTGCAAGGAGGTTAACCGCAAAGCGTTTACTTGGGACACAGATGCTGCGGGCGTCGAAAACGCTGCAACCTCAAAAGGATACTCGCCGCGCGAACCTTGTGTCAATCAATCTGCGGTTCTCTGCGGTTCTCGAAAAGGCCTTCAATTTTGCATCTCTTTCAGCAATTTCCGTGTGCGCACCTTCATGGCTGCCGTGCCCGTTCGCAAACCCTGTTCGAGGGTTCGCCGCACGGTCAGGGCAAGTCGCGGCGCCATGAGCGCCAGGTGCCACCGCAACTCGATCTGTTCGGCTTCATCCAGCAGGCCGAGTAATTCCAGTTTGTGAGGCTTCAGCAACTCTGGTCGCGTGACAGTGATTTTTTCTGCCGCATCCGCGGCCCGCATCCGGACAATGGGATCTTCGTCCCAAAGACATCCGAAGAGTTCAGGGAATCTTTTCGGGTCCGAAAGAACGAGTTTCACGATTTGTTGGACTTTCCAATCGATCGCCGGTCTCCTCCTCGGAGCATGTCATCTAAACTTTGGCGGCACATTTCTCGTTTGTGGAGATTGGTCGTCAGATCTTTCCGTTACGCCCGCGCGTGGCCGGCTTGCGTTTTTTCGCGGCGAAAATCAGGAGCGGACACTTCCACGGTGCGGCACATTTCGTACAATCGCGAGCGCATGCGGGATCCGATGCGTTGTTCCAGCGAATCTTCGCGTGTGGGCGGGATCAGCTTCCCCCCCGGGAGCCGTGCGGCTTCTCCTTCCGAAGAAGGATTGTCGAGATAGTTTGTCGTGATGATGGTCGTGCGGTTCTCGTTGTACCGCGCGTTCAAGACAATTCCGACGATGTCGCGGACCCAATCAGACGGTTTGCTCGCGCCCAGATCATCGAGCACCAGGATTTCCACGGTGCGAATGGGCTCGAGAATCTTCATCTCCGTCGATTCACTTGCCGGGTTGTAGCTCGCTTGAATTTCCTTCAAGAGTTCGCGGTAATCGCAAAATAATCCGGCGTGTCCGCGATGAATGAGCTCTTTCAACGCCGCAACCGCCAGATGCGTCTTTCCCACGCCTGACGGCCCCGTGAACAGCAGTCCCTTTTCGGAGGAACCGGGATATTCGCGCACAAATCCTTGGGTGAATAGTTTGGCCTGCTTCAATGACTGCGCGTGCTGCGCCGTCCAGGTTTTCCCATCGGTCAGGTCGGTGACGTAACTCTCAAAATCGCAATGTTCGTACCGCTTCGGAATGCGTGCGCGTTCTATCACCAAGGATGCGCGCGCCTCCATCCCGCAATCACACGCCACCGCGACTTTGCCAGCGGCCCCATCCGCGCGCGGCAACAGCTTCCATCCCGTTCCTCTGCAAAGCGTACAATTTTCCAGAGCCATAGCGGATTCGTCAATGAGGGCACCGCTTTTCAGGCCGGCGCTTGTAAGTTCGAACATCCACAGCATACGAGCGTCAATCGAACAGGGCAAGGCAGCTACGTAGGGAAAACTGTGGAAGGAACTACTCAATCTCTCTGCTGATGGTTGATTACTGATTCCTGATCGCTGAGTGCTACCGCACGATCCTCGCCGTCGCCCGCACAATCGCAGTCCGCGGCATTTTCTCCCGCGTGTACGACGCCGCTACCCGCGACAATTCCTGCTGGACCACTTGCGCG
>MNEA01000040.1 GCA_001917435.1 Acidobacteria bacterium 13_2_20CM_2_57_6 | reverse complement strand
GCGAAGACGAAGCCCCGGTACATGTAATTGCTGGTATCGAACAAAATGAAGACATTAGCGCCGGTAACGGCCGAACTGAGCGTTTCGGGAGGGTCTTCAAGTGAAGAGCCTGACGCCGACTCTTGCGCGCGAGCACGCCCTAGCGCGGAGGCAGACTCATCCGCGCCGTTCTTGCTACTGGCTGTAGTAATGTCCAGTAATCTGGTTGTAGGGCCATTCCCTTCTTCAAACGTGGCAATGTTCTGCGGAATGCCATCTTCGGTGATCGCGAAATCCTGAGGGTGAAGACCGGTTACATAGTTGCCCTTATTGTTGGTCACGGCCACATTCAACTGCACCAGATTGACCACAACGCGAAGGCGCGTCTCGTCTTGCTGCGCACCGCTCCGAAACGTGCCGAGAGGCACCAGTCCTAAGAGAAGTGTCAAGATCAACAGATATCGTTTTTCCATCGGTTTGTATTCCATATTGCACCGTGTTGTTTTTCCCGGCAGTAACGGTCCGGTGAAAATTGAGCCAGCAGAACTGCTCTAGGGCTGGGAAAAACTGGCATCCCTTGACAACGCAACGATCTTGCCCTGCCGGAACTCTTCACCGGTTTCTCGAGCGGCGCGCAGCAGCGCCGGCCAATCCGCGAAATCAGTGGCAAAAATCTTCTCGACCATGCGGCGCGTGAGTTCGGGAACCAGCCGGTTTAGCATCACCGGTGAATAGCCCTTTTCGTCGGCCAGGCGGGCCCAGTATAGGTTATTGGAATCCCAGGTCTCGGCCAGCATGCGGCTGGAATAGCCCATGAAAACCGGGGATGGCGGCACATTCAGCAGCTCACGCGCGTAACTCTGCGCCAACACCCGATGCGGCACTCCGAAGTCTCGCGACAACCGTTCCCAGTTGACTTCGTCGGGATAGCTCTTAAAGAGAGTTGCAAGCTCCTCACCGGCTGGTCCGAAGGCATTGGGCTCTTGCGGAAATCTTTGTTGATATTCAGCCGTCAGATAAAAAGTGTCCGCAGGCGTCAGCTGCAAAAGCACTTCGGGTAAGTGCCTTGTACGCAGGGCCTGCTCCACTCTTTCGGCGCGCTGCGGAATCATACGATCGGTCAGGATATTCATGACCTTATTCCGCACTTCGTCATTCTCAGCGGCAGCGGCCAAAAGCTCCTCGCCGCACTGTTGGTACAGGCGGACAGCGTGAAGCTCATTCTGGTTTACGTTCCACCATCGGGGCACGACGGCGTTGGTCAGAAGGCCAGGCACCAACTCTCGCCAGATCAGGGCCTGCACGTTTTGCGGCGCGATGAAATCCTGCTCCGCAGTGGCAAGGATGTAAGGTAAATCGGCAAGCGATCCGACCAGGTGTGCGCCGCCGCCCGCCGGGGAGCCCGCGCCGAACAACTGAGGCGCTTGCCAAAGTCGTTCCAGGCCGATGACACTCTCTCCCGCAAAATCATGCGATCGAACGAAAAGGGGATTATGGTGCAGAATTTGGGCGCCGGGAGGCTCATAGTAGGCGTAATTGAGCCCTACGAGCGTGTCTCGCAAAAAGGGGGCGAGCTGGCCACGGGCCTCCGCCAATTGTTGGGAAGAACTTGGCGACTTAATGATCTTCGCCAGGTTCGTGCGCATCTGCAATTCCGTATGACGGTTGTTGTAAATCCCCGCGGCCCACTCATCTCTTTCGCTATTTCGAAAGATCGGTTGGGGCATCTCGAATTCTCTAAGTTCCCCGGCCAAAGGAAGCAGGTTATTGCCTGAGACGGTTCCTTGCGCGACTTCACCCAGGCCCTCACCCAGGGTCATGAGCGTGTCGAGGGAAACCAGGCGCTGCCCATCCAAAACGGATCGGATTCTGTTGGCGATCAGTTCATGCATGCGCTGGGCTTCCGCAGCTGACTGCTGGGGACCCGCAAGCAAATTGACGATTTTGTCTTGAGAAACGTCGGCTTTGCGGGTTGCGGCGAGCAGCAGCTCTTTGAGGGCAGTGCGGCCTGCATCGAAAAGCTGCGTTGAAGAGCCGATCTTGCCAAACGGCCTGATCGACCTTTGCCAGGAATCGTTCAGAGCGGCGCTAGGTATTTCACCTTGACGCGCCAATATCTGCCAGAGTCCGACGCTGGCCTGAAAGGTCCCGAGGGCATTGCCCCGTAGGGTGTTCTTGGGAATACCGTTAAGGTTAGTTACAACCTGGAGAAAAGCGACGATGGAAGCATCGTCCAACTCTGGGAATTCTGAAAAGACCACATACTGGTCGCTGAACTCAGGGAACTTGTCGGCTAGCAAGGCTACCGTTTCAGGTTTAAGGCGATGCTCCGGAGAGCGTCTGCCGTCGAGTTCGCTAAGCATCAAATAGCTTTGCAACGGACCCGTTTCTGTGGGCTCGCGAGAAATCGCGAGCAGGGCATCCAGCAATTGACCTGGGTGCTCCCAGTGTGCGGCCCTGCGGCCCCAGTCGCGAATAGTTTTCGAATCCGTCTTTTGTCGAAAGACTTTCTTCCATACTTCGAGGTTTCCTGGAACGTATAGATCGCCGTTCGGCCCCCACCGAAGCCGGGTCACTAGAAGAAACAGGCCTGCGTCCCGCCGAAACACACCGCTCCCGGCATTGGAAGAGTCTTTTCCGCGGAACGCCTCATAGAAATGACGCAGCCGGCCAGCCTCGGTGAAACGAGTTTGCTGTGACGGAGGTGCACTCGACAGGTCGTCAAAATATGCGGCAAGCCAGCCGCTGTCTTTCGCGAACAATTTAGGGATGAAATCTCCCGGCGAGTCAGGACTCGCTCCGACCAATTCCTTCCAGGCGAGCCCCGCGGCTGATCCTCCAGGCACAACCACTCGTCCAGATCGAACGCAGATGTGGCTGCCGAAGAAATCCAGGGCTGCAGCTTGCGGAACCATTTTTTTTAGCACGCGCGATTGCCGCAAGGCAGATAAAGTCTCGGCATCCATTCGCGCCATCGCCCAGTAGAAGCGCGCCAACTCCGGATCGGCTAGGAGCAGGTCCACTGCATCAACCTTTTTTCCTTCCTTGGTCCAGTCGATCTCCACCGGCGGCGCAGGTACGTGCGACATCGAGTAGGGGTACGCGAAAGCCCGGCCCTCTTGGAGACTCTTTTCAAGGTCCGGTAAGGGGAATCCAGAGTCGATAGTGAGAAATGCTCTTTGTGGGTCGGCGGTCTCCAAAAAAGTGCTGCGCTGCCCGCAATCGGCCCGCGTTCGATAACCCAGGATTTTCAGCAGAGGTTTCGCCTCTTCGCAAGTAGAGACATGAATGACGCCATCGGGACCTGCTATAACCGTCAATTCTCGCGCCTGCTGCACATAGCGGGTCAAGAGAATAAGAAATTCCGAGGGCCGGCCCTTGGGAAACTGCCCCTGATAGCCCAGTATGTATACGTTGCGAGCCAGCAAAGGCATAACTTCTTCAGGGGAGACCTTCTGGCTGATCCCCGCCATCCGTAAGAAGGAGCGCAACGGACCTGGAATCGTGAGATCCGCCTTGGCGTCCTCCGATGGCAAAGAATCCGAGGGCTTGGCACACCGAACGGCAGGAGGGAAGCACGAACCCACGCAAAGAGTTACGGCCAGAATGCCGGCAAGGCGAAAGAGAGACTTAGCGCATGGCCCTCCCGGTAAATGAGTTAAGAGGATTGTGCAGGCCCTCAAGATTTCCTCCCCGAAGCGGGATCAAGCCTAAACGAGACACTTGAGCCGCAGAAAGAAGATTTGGACCCAACGAAACCAAATCTAAGACGCGAACCCGCGACGACTAATCGCCTTTCACGACGAAGTTCACAACGAACTGAGTGGACTCATGCGAGCCATGCACCGCGCAGGGGATGGTGGCATTCCTCAACATCAAGCACACACGCAGTAAACCCGTCCTTCCTCGCACTATTTATGCTGTAACTGCGCTTATGTCAAACGGAAATTGTGAATAGTACGTTTTTGCCGTGTTAAACGAAGTGTTTGTCGCTTTTGGAGACTTTCTTCAAGGAGAGCTGTGGCCCGCGCACTGCAGAACCCCAAGGTATGCGCTCCAGGGACCCACGGTTTTCCGGTATTGGTGAGCCATCACCCTTGAGATTTGGTGCAGATGAGTTAAGTCATGTGCTGCCCAGGTCGCCAGCAACGCTGACAGAGTGACTTCCCCTAGGGAAGGATGCCGCCCGCGGCGCTCGAGGTCCTCTTGCCGCAGATTCAATGCGCGCAGTTCGCCCAGGTTTTCTGACCGCAAATCGGAAAATTCATCCAGTAACTGTCCTAGCGACTTACCTTGACTCTCTCGTTCTTGTCCCCAGCGATCAAAAGGCTCAAACGTTTTCGTTTCACCAAATTTCAGCACCATCCGCACTCGTGGCATCCAGTCGGCGCGTTCGCAATGAATCAAGTGGCCGACGACATCGAACGCGCTCCACGTGTTTTCACCTTCATTTCGGGACGTCCATGTTTCCGGTAGATCTCGGAGCAGCGCATTGAGAGTAGCGGGCGTGCGAGTGAGAAGCGATATTGTGTCCTGCAGGTTATGTTCCATCATGTCCTCAAAGATGCAGCATTTCCGAGGCCGCCAGTGCATAGATCGCGGCGCAATCGATTATCTTTCGCAGATCCACGTATTCGTTTGGTCCGTGTGCAACTGAGAGCATCCCGGGGCCATAAGCATAAGCCGGAACGCTTTCCGCCGCGTAGAAGCGAGTCTCGAGCAGCCCGGGGCACATCTCAAACCGCGGCGCTACGCCGGTAACTGTTCGGACGCTGCGTGCCAGCGCACTCCCGAGCGCCTCTTCCTCAGAGCACGCCGAGGATCGTCCTTCTTGCAATATCTGCCATTCGAGTCGAAGACCTTCGCGCTTACAACTTTCCAGCGTGGCGATTATCCTCGACTTTTCCTCTTCCATGTTTTCCTCTGGATTGATTCGCCGGTCGATGGTGAACCAGCACTCCTCCGGCACGACGTTGAAGTTTGTCCCCCCGCCGCTTTCTCCTCCCAGCATCAGGATGGAACGCCGTGCCTGATCTGCCCCGATGTTGTATCCGGTGGTTTTCTGCTCCACTTCTCGCTTCAGCTCCTGTACCCGTTCAACAACTTGAACCATACGCTCGAATGCATTCTCGCCTTGATGCTGCAAACCAACATGCGCGGACTTCCCTAGCACGCGGACGCGTAGCGAGATCGCCCCGCGATTCGCGTTCCACACCACGCCGCTGGTCGGCTCCGCCAAAAGCATCCCGATCCCCCCGCGGCCCAATCGTCCTCGTGCCGCCAGCCACGCGGAGCCGCCTTCGCCTCCCGTCTCTTCATTGGGAACCAGCGTCAAAGCAATTTGCCCGTTCAGCTCGGCGCCGCATTCTTTCAGCGCGAGAATCGCGTAGAGCATGGCCACAATCCCGCCCTTCATATCGCACGACCCACGGCCAAACAAAAAATGGTCTTTCCGCGAAGGCTGGAATTGTTCCCTTGATTGCGCAGGAACTACATCGTAATGCCCATGAAAGTAGAGAACGCGTTCACCCTGCCCATGGCTTGCAATCAAACAGACAGGGCCATCGTCCGTGCCCTCTTTTGCCCCGTCAGCCTCCAGCCGCTCGCATTCGAGGCCATATTGGCGCAATCGTTTTTCAAGAAAATCGGCGCACACACGATAATTTCTAGCCAGTGGGTTCTCCGTGGGTATCGCGACCAACTCGGCCAACAACGCAGTCATTTCCTCCTCCCGCTGCCGGAGCCATTCCATCGGGAGGCTGCCTTTTGCCTCAGCTTCGCGCACTCGTTTGTTCATGCCCAGCATGCTAGGAATCCAAGCGTCT
This sequence comes from Acidobacteria bacterium 13_2_20CM_2_57_6, assembly GCA_001917435.1. Classification (GTDB taxonomy): domain Bacteria; phylum Acidobacteriota; class Terriglobia; order Acidiferrales; family UBA7541; genus Acidiferrum. The sequence goes on along the minus strand of MNEA01000040.1, from coordinate 9,662 downwards.
GACGCCAAGCTCCATTTTGGTGCCGGCGGCCTGGAGAGGAATTTCTATGCGACTCTTCCCCTAGGGAGCAATCGATTGCATTAGCGTTCAACGGCTGTGGTAGGCTGTGCCGCAATGCAACTCTCAAGCGGAGATGGCGCGTGATCATCGGCACAAACGCCTTCCCGGTACTTCGCTGGGTCGCGCTGCTTTGGACGATTGTCTGGCTGCCCGCCTATATTCGATTCTGGGGCTGGGCCAATCTGCTGCATTTGTGCGACGTCGCCGTAATTCTTAGTTGCGCGGGTTTGTGGTGGGGAAGTTCCTTGTTGATTTCCAGCCAGGCCGTCAGTTCGCTGGCAGCGGGACTCCTGTGGTCCATTGACGTTGGGTGGCGCCTCATTACCGGACGTTTTCTCGTCGGCGGTACCGAATACATGTGGGACACGCGCGTGCCAGTCTGGGTCCGCCTGCTTTCCAGCTTTCACCTTGCTCTTCCCCTGGCGCTTCTCTGGGCCATGCGCAAAATTGGATACGACCGTCGCGCTCTCGCATTGCAGGCCGCCATCGCCGCTGCACTTTTCATCGCCTCGCGGTTTCTGCCCGCGGGCTTCAATATGAACTATGTCTATGACGATCCTCTCTTTCATCGCTCCTGGGGACCGGCTCCCGCGCATCTCGTGGTGATTTTTGTTGGAGCAGTTGCGCTGCTGTACTGGCCGACACACCTTGTCTTAGGCTGGCTATTTCCCGTCGCTAGCATTGCCAGGTAATGGGAAGGAGCAGGTGAGCCTGGAGCGGGAGAAAATGAGCGCCGACAACAATCGAGAAAAATATCTCGCCATGCTGAAGACTGCTGTCGAAGAAGCGCGTCTCGGGCTCAAGGAAGGAGGAATTCCCATCGGCGCCGCGCTATTCGAACGCAGCGGAAAACTCTTGGGTCGTGGCCACAACCGCAGAGTGCAAGAAGGCGATCCTTCCGCGCATGGTGAGACGGATGCTTTTCGCAAAGCAGGGCGACAGCGAAGTTATGGCGACAAAATCATGATAACCACGCTTGCCCCCTGCTGGTATTGCAGCGGCTTGATCCGTCAGTTTGGCATCGGCACGGTGGTCGTCGGCGAATCCGTGAATTTTCGCGGCGGCATCGACTGGCTCCGCGAAAACGGAACCGAAGTCTTCGACGCCCATTCGAACGAATGCGTACAAATGCTGGCGAAGTACATTGCGGATCACCCCGAAATTTGGAACGAAGATATCGGCGTTGACTGAAAAATGCAGTCCGAGCCATCAGAAAAAATTTATGGGCGTTGAATTGGCTGAACATTTCAACCTGGCGTCTCACTTTTTGGATGCGCCGGCGGCGCTGCACGCCGAAAGAACCGCCATCGTTGGCGATCCGCGCGAAGTAACTTACGGCGAGCTTGCGGCGCTCGCGAATCGTGCTGGGAATGCACTGCTTTCGCAGGGCGTTTCCCGTGGCGACCGCGTTTTGCTCGCGCTGCCGGATTCAGCCGAGTTTGTGGCCGCTTTTTTTGGCGCCGCGAAAATCGGCGCAATCGCCGTGCCGGTGAATCCTTTCGCGCGCTCCTCCGATTACATTCATTACCTGGAAAACAGCGAGCCGCGTGCCGCGATCGTGCATTCCGAATCGCTTGCGGAATTTTTGCCGGCTTCGAGCGTGCGCCCGCAAATTCCCATTGTCGTCGTGGGCGAGCAAAAAATCGATTCGCATGGCGTGTCTTTCGCGAAGTGGAGTGCTTGGACGGTCGCGGCCAGCGAGCAACTCTCTGCAGCGGACACTTCGCCGAGCGATCCGGCGTTTATGCTTTATACTTCCGGCAGCGGAGGCACGCCCAAAGCCGCGGTGCATCGCCACGCGGACTCGCTGGTCGCCAGCAGAAATTACGCGCAAAACGTTCTTGGTCTGACCGCGGACGATTTGACATTTTCCGTTTCCAAATTATTTTTTGCGTACGGCCTGGGAAACGGAATGTATTTCCCGCTTTCCGCCGGCGCCCGGATGATGCTGAATCCGGAGCGCACCAGCGTGCCGCATGTGATTGATTTGGTGGCGCGGCACCGGCCGACATTTTTTTTCGCCGTGCCGACTTTTTATTCCGCGGTGTTGCGGGAAGCCGAACGATCAGGCCGCGGCGTGGATTTCTCTTCGGTACGAAAATGCGTTTCTGCCGGGGAAACATTGCCGGCTGAAATTTTCAACGCGTGGAAGCGGCAATTTGGTATCGAAATCCTCGACGGAATCGGTTCTACTGAAATGTTGCACATTTTCATTTCAAGCGTTCCTGGAAAATGCAAGCCGGGCAGTTGCGGTTTTCCCGTGCCGGGCTACGAAGTCAAAATCGTGGACGACAGCGGAGAACCGGTGCGCGACGGCGACATTGGAAATCTCTGGGTGCGTGGCGCGAGCGCGTTTGCGGAATATTGGCGGATTCCCGAATTGACGGCGCGCACCAAGCGCGAGGATTGGGTGGTGACCGGCGACAAATTCTTCTCTGACTCCGACGGCTACTACCACTACTGCGGGCGCGCGGACGATATGCTGAAGGTCGCGGGCATGTGGGTTTCTCCGATGGAAGTGGAGAACGCACTGCTCGGGCATCCGCATGTCGCGGAAGCCGCGGTGGTCGGCACGACCGACGAGCGCGGACTTTCGTATTCCGTCGCGCATGTGGTATTGCGCGGGAATGCGCAAGGCTCGGAGAAATTGGCGGCGGAAATTTGCGAGCACGTCAAAGCGCGGCTCGTATCGTACAAAGTTCCGCGGGAAGTGCGATTCTGCAGCGAGTTGCCGAAGACGGTGACAGGGAAAATCCAACGCTTCAAGCTGCGCGGCAACTAAGGTCGTGGTCATTTAGAATCCCGTGCCGAACGCAGGCCTTCCATCAGAGGGAGATTTGGAATTAACAGGAAACTCTTCTTGTCTTCTTCGGAAATGGGGTGGAACTTGGCCTTGCCCTGCAATTCCGGATAGCCTTTGCATAATTGCCTGAAGATTTCCGGGAGATGTTCCATGGCCATCTGCTGCCCGACCTGATTTAATTCGTTAAAGAGCGGAGCCATAGCCTCAGCGAAATGTTGTCCGGCAGGCGTCTGGTAAAACTGGATCAGTCCTTTGATGTCGTCCCCGGAGAAATATTTCGCGTACGCGCCTAGAGTACGGTCCGTGAATTCCTGCGTATCCAGCAGTGCCATCAGATCCTTGACGTAGGCGTCTGCAATCTTTTCACGATTCGGAGTGACCGGAAGAACTGCTTGCATCATAGGGCGCAATGAGTCGACCATCGCATCCGAGGTTTTAGCGGTCTGCTCTTTCAGGTGCATTACGTCAAAGAGGCGCAATATTTCTGCCTTCAATTGCGGATCAATGGGGGGCTGCGGCGTTGAGGGAGAAGCAGACTCCGTAGAAGTTCTCGGGCCTTCGTTGAGGGCGAAAATGACGTCAATAGTGGTGTCCACTTCAACGGGGTCCCCATTCAAAAGGGTCGGTTGATAGCGCCATTGCCTGACAGCATCGAGCGCGGCTTGCTGTAGGAGAGGATGGCCGGACATGATCTCAAGCTGCTTGATCGTGCCGTCCTTTGCGATAATGACGTGGAGCCTGACTGTACCTTGGATGCGAGTCTGTCTTGCGAGCGGAGGGTAGACAGGCTGGATCCGTTTAATGATTTTGGCTGCGTGCACGTTTCCCCCTGTTCGGATGTGCGGCGGCGCTTGCGCGTCCTGTGGAGAAGGTGCGGGTGTATTTTCTTGGGCCGGGACTGAGGGCAGAGTTTCCTGCGCGTTAGCAGGGAATACGAAGCACAGGAGCGAACACAGAAAAAGATAAGCTCGCATGCTATACCGCCTTGCGTTCTTCCTGGATTCTTCAGGAAGAGGCGCGAGAATAGACTTACATAGATAAGTTGTCAACGGCGGTTGTTGGCGCATTTTTCTTTGTCAAGCTGAATTGAGATAGGTGTCATAGGAAGACGCGATGGAGCGGACGTCGGCGAGGGTTTGGTCGCGGAGCACTTTGCCGTCTTCGAGAATTGTTTCGAGAGCATTGTTGGATGGGCTGGGGGCTCCTTCCACGACTTCGACGGTCGCGAATTCCTTGCCGTTTTGAATGAGGTTGAAGCGGCCGCCTTTGCTGGCTTTCGACGGATCAGTTTTCGGATTTTTGTAAACGTTGTGCCATTTGCCGTTGCGGTCGATGGCGGAACACTTCAACGCGAATTTCAGGGTGTCACGATTGATTTGCTGCAATAGCGCGCCGCCCATGCCGTAGCTCCAGATATCCTGGGACCAGCCTTTACGCGTGAGCTGCGCGGTGATGTTCTGGATGGTGTAGAAGTTGACGCCGTCGCCCTGGATGAAGCGCACACAGGGAACAGTGGTCTTCCAGCCTTTGCGGTTCACTTCGTAGCCGAATTTCTCGCTGACAATTTTGAAGAGTTCTTCGAGGACGCTGACGGCGTCTCCGGAATCCGGACGAATTACGAGCACGCCTTTGCGCTGGAGGACTTTGTCGTGCAGCGCGCCGCCCCAGAGATTGCGGACGGCGTTGTAGACGTCGTAGGAATCACTGACGCACGCGACGATTCCTTCAGGACAGTTGGCGAGGATGTTGGCGTAGGCGTCCAGTTCGTGCGCTTCGCCCCACGCGGTGATGGTGGAATGCTCGGAAGCGGGAATGCTGTAGGCCGCGCAGTCGAGAGGATTCTGCGCGGTGAGATCGGCGGAATAAAACTGATTCAGGAGCTGAATCGCGGCAAGCGTGTCTGTGCCGAAAAAATTCAAGAGATGCGCAGCGCCGCCGATGGCCGCGGACTCCTTGGAGGAGACACCGCGGAATCCGAAGTCGTGCAGCTTGAAGGGAAGAAGCGAAGGATCGCCGGTACGAACAAGCGCTTTGCCGATGACCTGCTTGATGGCGCGGGACAGAGTGGCGACGGTGATGGGATACCAGACTTGAACAAGAAGCGTTTCCGCCCAGTTGGTGAGCCAATAAAATTCGGGGTCGGTGTTTTCGATAGTGATAAGGGCGTTGTGAGTTCTGACGACGGTGCCTTCCTTGACGGCGCGAATGCGCAGCGGGAGGCGGCCGCCGTGCTTGGCATAGAGAGATTTGAAGCCCTCGTAATTGAAAGTTTTCGGGTGGCCGGAGAAGTGCGCGTGAGCGATGCGGCGAGCTTCTTCGATGTCGTCGAGCGTGAAGACCTGGCCGGCGAAGTTGGATTTGATGATGTACTGGAGCATGGCGAGCATGGTCTCTTCAAACATGCCGCCGCGCGATTCGAGGTAGGAATAGATGTGGCGCGTGTCCGGAGGGTATTGCCACCAGTGGGTGAGCTTGTAGGAGTCCGTGTTGAGGATGGGGTTCAGGCGCAGCGACTGCATGTGGCTCCTTGGGGTTGCTGGCACGGTCGAGGCAGTGGTCGAGTCTTGCCCATGACGAGGAGAATAGCAGAGCGGCGATTTGAACGTCTCCATGTCCCGACCAGGTCGGGATCTCCGCCCCGCAATCCCAATTGAGCTTCGATCTGGACATCCGAACGTCGAAGCGGAGGGGAAGGGACAGTGATAGCCGAATGGCGGGGAGTGGAAATGGAGACGTAGCGGCCAAAGGAAGGCGCTCCTTTCTCCGCGACGATGACTACGAAAACAGTATATCACGAAAGGTACTGGCTGTCAATGTTTATTTAATGTATAATTCGAATGATTACGGAAAGTGTTGAATGGATGCAGGCTGCCGAGATGCAGATGCAAGAATTGGATCCTTTACATCGCATGGACTGGAAACGGGCGCTTGCTCAAATAGGGTGGATAATGATCAAGAATAGTGCTTGACCCTGGAATGCGTTCCAGCCCTGACAGTTTCAACGTGGCACCGACTGCATCAAACAACCGACCTCTTCGCTCCGGTGAGCTTGCTCGCCGAGCCGGCGTCAGTCCCGACACGCTCCGTCATTACGAGCGGCGGGGGCTGTTGCCGCGCCCACAGAGGTCTGCTGCGGGCTATCGTCTTTATTCGCCCGAAGCGTTTGCACGTGTCCGGCTTATTCGTGGCGCGCTTTCCATCGGGTTTACGGTGAAAGAGCTTGGCACTATCCTGGCGGACCACGACCGCGGCGGCGCTCCCTGCCGTCGCGTTCGCTCACTGGCAGCCGACAAGCTCGCCGCCGTAGAACTCCAGTTGCGCACTCTGCGCCTCTGGCGACGCGAATTGCGGGCCGCGCTTGCCGATTGGGATCACCGCCTTAGAAATACTCCCCGAGGGAAACGGGCCGGCCTGCTTGATGCATTCGTCGTTGCTCACCCGAAGAGTGCGGAGCGAGGCTCTCCCCTGCTGACTCCGAACCTGCGGAAGTCGAAAGTGTTACGAGAGGAACGCAAATGCGAAAAGTAAAGTTAATGCTGGCTGCCTTCGTGGGTGCCGTCCTGTTCACTGCTCCGGCCTTTTCCCGGCCGCGGCAGGACTCCCCGAAAGAGAAACCTAAAGAAGACACAATGAAGGATTGTCCGCTGCACGAGCAGCACATGGCGGCAAATAAATCCGCTGCGTCCGGAGGCTCGGACCAATCCGGATCTAACGCGACTCTAGAAAGCCGCGGGAACTCCGCCATGGGTTTTGAACAATCGAAGACCACCCACCATTTCCTGCTCAGGCCCGACGGAGGCATCATCCAGGTTCAGGCCAACGACCCGCACGATACTGGCAACCTCAGTCAAATTCGCAAGCACCTCCAACACATCGCCGCCGCCTTTTCCGCGGGCGACTTCCGGATTCCCAGGATGGTGCACGATACGATCCCGCCTGGCACAAGCACTATGAAGCGATTCCGGGGAAAATCCAGTACGGATATAGAGAAACGCCGACGGGAGCATGCGTCGTGATCAAGACAGAGGACCCGTCCGCCCTTGATGCCATTCACGACTTCCTGCGGTATCAGATTCGCAAACACGAGACTGGGGACCCTGAAACGATAAGCTAGGGAACGCGCAAGAGCAGTTGTGGGACCCGCGGAAGAAAATCAAGAGCCGCAGGTGCAAGATCGGCACCTGAAACACGCGGCTAGAGGCTAGAGGCAGTTAGAGGATACCAGGGATACGCAACTGCCGCGGCGATCTGATTTGCATTGAAGAGTCAGTTTTGAGATTTGCTGTGCATCACGGCGATGCGCGACGTAATCGATCCATGTAGCTCAGCCCGCTCGTTGCCGGAACGGACAGTTAATGGCCATTGCATTGTCGGCATTTGGTCGAGTGGCGCGGGCAGCCTCAGTACGGTTAACCCGGACCCGTTTGATCGACCGCAAGCACCGGTGCCACGGGTCCCTCCGGATAGACGAGGACATGTAGTTCCTCTGGAGTCATCAAACGGGCGCGAAGTGTCCCCTGAGCAGCATCCCAGAACTCAATGGAGTCACCAAGAGGCACTACCAACACTTTACTTCCCGGGCTAAACGTGGCGCCCAGCACACCTGTGTCATCGGGTGGGCTAAAGGCCGGATATGCGTTGGTATTCAGCAAATGCAGGCCGGCGTCAAAAAACCCGACGATATCGCCCGTCGCAAACGGTGGTGCGTCGACGGCGGCAAACTGGCTGCCGTCCGGCGACACAGCCAGGTCGGTCCAAAAGAGGAAACCAAAACCTTCCGATTGAACCGCGTAAGTCGATGGGTCGATGGAAGAGACTTCACCGCTCGATGTGTTCAGCTGGGCGCTATACAGCCGAGATCCATCTGCAGAGGCTCTTATGACTTCCCCGCCGAAGTAGGGCAACTGAGTGAAGGTCGACGTTGAAGGTCGAGCACGAGCCCGGGGTTACCAGGCATAACGACCGTGTTGAACTTTGTGATGGCGATGGAGCCAGACACACTTGAATTACCCGAATAGGTAAGGACGGACGGTGCTGAAACGTTGCTCGGATCCAGCACGATAAGCTGTGGAGCCGACCCAGCCAACCCTGCAACGACCAGCTTCGAGCCATCCGGAGTCAATGCCATTGTATTGTAGGCGCCCATAGCCGCCGAAGGAAAGACCAGGGGAGATTGCCATTGCATGATTTTGGGATTCAGTACATCCACTTCGGTAGCCTTCAACGCATAGAGCAGGTTGCGATGGTTGTCATAGAGAAGTTGAAGGAGGCCAGAGGCCGGAAGGATGCTGAAAGAAGGGTAGTAAGTTGCAGCCGAAGCCAATGTTCCAGAACCGATGGAACTGGACACCACGATATCCGCAGATTCGCCTGGAGCTCCATTCGGAACTTGGATCCCGTCAGCCTGAAGGGTTCCAAGTCCAGCGTTGCCCAGCGAAATCACTTTTAATGCGGGCTGACCTCCGAGAGTTACCGACGGTGTTTCCCCTTGGCTCGCAGAAAAACCAAAGCCGAACAGGTAAGCCCCGGGATTTCCTGCCGGGGGTAACAGATTCGCGCTGAACCCGACAGGATCAACCCCGTAAGAAACCACGTTGAGACCGACAGTTGTATTTCCGGAGATATCAATACATTCGACATCTGCCGGTCCGGCTATAGAGGAGGCCGGAATATTAATCGCCGCTCCTCCATTAAGCAACGGCGCAGGTTGTCCCGCGACATATACACTCACGCCCGTGATCGGATCGAATAACTGCACTTGCTTAGGGGTGTTCAACGGCAAGGTCACGTTCAGGACTGGGCAATTGGGGCTAGGCATATCGCCATTTGCCGTAGCTGCCACAGCGCGTTGGGTCAGGTCCACCAGACGCAGACCACCGTCTATACCAACATAGGCCTGCCCCTTCGCATCGATCGTGAGAAGCCTTTCTAAATTGTCATCCGGGGCCGATCCTGAGACGTAACCTAGGGCGCTGTACGTGGTTGCGTCGATTTCCTCGATGGAGACGGGGAAACTATATTGGAGGAACAACTTCCGTCCGTCGGGGCTGAATTGGACGGCAGTTCTAGAAGTCTGGAATGCACCAGGAATCGGCGTCGTCGCAATCGCCGTTAGGGAGCGATCCAGGAATGTCACCTGAGTGGCGGAGGCCACAGCTATTTTAGTTCCATCCGCATTGATTGCGTAGCCCCGGACTCCGAATTCATCCTGCGGAGGATTGACTGTGGTCAGGGGAACAGTTGTCAGGCTGTCCGAGTCGGAACTGTAGAGATAGAACCGATCAGCGGCGAATACTGCCCATTTGTGGTCCCCACTGCGGGCAAGGCTATCGACTTCGAAGATCCCGGCGGTCTGATTCTGTGCGGGCGGCCCGAGTTGCGTGAACGCGTTGGCATTGGGATCCCATTCGTACAGATATTGACCAGCCTCCAGAATGTCACTTGAGTCGATTCCCTCTTCCTGACCAATGACCAAAACCTTCCCGTTTGCCATTACAACGACATTAGGAAAAAACAGGGTAAAAAAGGAGTTTCCAACGGCTCCAAAGGGATGCTGCGCTACAGATAGAGTGTCTTCGTCAACAGTCAGGACCTCCTGTGCTGCAGTGCCGATCACAAGCGTCTTGCCGTCCGCCATCTGATAATGCCCCATGGTTGAGGGACTGGAACTCGGGCCTTGACGGAGAAATCCGCACCGGAAATGACATCCAGTTCGTTGAGACCGGGATTCGTTGCGAAAAGGAGTTGCCGAGCCTCGTCATAGAAGCCATGGACCAGCGCTCCGCCAATGGCGTGGAAG